>JAWODG010000084.1:0-2710 GCA_046483385.1 Candidatus Brocadiia bacterium
ACGATAGTCCGGCTGACCGGCTGGACGGTCGAGGACGCCACCTTCGAGAGCGGTGACCGCACCGTGCAGGGCAAGCGCATCCTGCAGACCGGCAAGCCGCCCTGGCGCATCGCGAACACCCGCGCCACCCTCACCATCGAGAACCCGAACCTGACGAAGGCGACGCTCCTGGACGAGGCCGGCTATGCCGAGCGGACACTTCCGGTGCGCCGCACTGAGAGTGGATTGGCCGTCAACATGCCGGAGGAGAGCATGTACGTGGTCCTGTCGGCGGGCGAGTGACTGTCCCCGCTCCGACGCGCATGGTCAATCGGGTCGGGGGAGGCCGTCCCAGCCGCGCTCCAGCATCGGGCAGGTCCAGCACCCCCCGCGCTTCACTTTGCACGGCCGGATCTGACAGCGCACGGTGCGGCCCTGCAGCGCAATGGCCACCCTCTCCAAGTGTTGCGTTCCCCGCCCCTTGAGCAGAACCACGTCGCCCGGACCCAGATCTGCCGGGAGCGCCTCGACGGCCTCCCGGGGGTTGCGGGCCCGCACTACGCGGCTTCGCTCCATGCCGGACCTCTCCGCGCCGACACGGATGAGACGGTGCACCTTGCTGCGGGCCAGCGAGACTATCAGGTCGGCCACCCGGCCGGCTTCTTCGCCTATGCCGCGGTAGAGGTCGCCCCGCGATCCCTGTGGTTCGGTGACCTCCCCCAGCACGGCGGTCCGGCGTCGCGCGGGAATGTGCCCCAGCAACGCGAGGGCAACGTACTGCGTTTCCTCTCCTCCCTTGAAGGTGTCATCGATCACCCAGGCGCCGCTCGGCAGCCGGATGGGGTTCAGGCGTCGGCGCGTGGGCTCGAATGACCTCAGACGCCCCAGCGAACGTACCACCGACACGCCTTCTGCGCGGGCTAATGCGACGCCCGCCAGCGCTGCGTAGAGCCCGGGTTGGCCCAGCAGGCGGATGCGCGCCCGGTGACTCCCGCCGTTCGCGTGAAGAGTGAATGCGGTGCCGTGCGGCCAGTCCAGCCGTACGTCGTCCGCCCGGACGTCGTTGTCCGGCTGCAGCCCGAAGGTCGTAACCGGCGCCGCGGCGCGCGAGGCCATCCAGCGAACGTTGGGGTCGTCACCGTTCAATACGACGTGGCCGCCGGGCCGCACGGCCTCCACCATCTTCACTTTCTCGGACCGCGTGGCCTCCAGCGTCCCGAAGGTGGTCCCGTGCTCGGACCCTACGGCGGTCACCACCACGGCGTCCGGCCGCACGATGCCCGCGTATTCCTCCATCTGCCCCCAGTCGCAGATGCCGACTTCTATGACGTGGGGGCCGGGGTCCAGCCGTGTGCGCAGAACGTTCCAGGGGACGTTGTAGAAGGAGTTGTGCTCGACCTCCGGGTCCTCCGGCCGGCCGAGGGCGGCGTTGACGGCGCGGGCGGTGGTCGTCTTGCCGAAGCTCCCCACCACGGCGACGAACCGGGCACGCCGCGCCGAGAGGCGCCGGTGCACAGAGGCAAGCCCCCGGAGAAGGGGATAAGTCGCCTGGCAGAGCGACATACCGATGCGCCGCCGCCCCAACCGCGTCCGCGCCATCCCAGCGATCTCGATCAGCCCCCGTTCCATAGTCCTCCCCGGCGCATTCCCTCCGACGCAACGAGACAACTCCGGCCCTCGTATGTTGATTGTAACGCCAATCGCCGCCCGGTGAAGTGAAGGGGCTGGATAAGCCCGTCCTGCCGCACGCAGCTTGCTTGGGGTCACCCCAGGCCCCCGGGGTTCGCGAGGCTCCCCTCGGACGCCAGCGGGCTACGCATGAGTCGCCGGGGGTGCAGGCTGGAGGGGGACTGCAACTTCGCCGCCACGGCCGCAGACTAGTGCTTCTTCAATCTTGTTTCTGTGGGTGCAAAGAACCATCCGTTCCGGGTGTGGCGCCGCCTTTTCCCCGTACGGCGAACAGCCACCCGCATCCGCCGTACGGCGGACTGCCTGCGGGACATCTCGCGAGATGCGCGTGGGCGGCACGGATGCCGGCGCTACGATCCCGGGCCCGGCGCAGGAAGCGAAGTCGTCGCCGTGGCCTCTCGCAACAGCCTCTGTTGACTCCCATCTTCGACCTTGAAGCTTCACTAGGTACGGTCCGGGGTAACCGCCGCCCCTTCGCAGCACGACGAACCGCACATGCGGCGCGAGGGCCCCCGGGCCCACTCGGAGGAGGTCGGCGCGCTGCCCGGCCAGGGGTCCGGCAGGCTGCCGGTGCCGCATTCGGCCACCGCTTCGCGTCCGCCGTCGGCGGCGTCCCGCACCTCCTCTGTCTTCCGGGAGAGCTGGTCGTAGGCGGAGGTGATCTCCATCCCCTCCGGGTCGGTGACATTCGTCGTCCGCCCCAGCTTGTCCCTTGTGTAGGTGGTCACGTGCACCGTGTCGCTCGAGGACGGTGCGCTGCCCGCTATGCGAGTGCACTCTCCGGGTTCGACTCCGTGGCGCCACTGAATGACTGACCTCCCTTTCCAAAGGGAACAAAGCCAGCATCACCTGGAAAAGGGCCACTAACCCCATGACTATGATAGCGGCTACAACGATTCCGGCGGCAATCTTCTGCACATCTTTGTCTATCATCGTATTGACCTACCCCCGTACCCCAGGAGTGCCCGGTCACACAGGTGGCGAGACCAGCGCGGCCACGGGCGGCAGGCGTCACTCGGCTTCCCGCCAGAGCACAGGCTTC
>JAWODG010000043.1:0-30515 GCA_046483385.1 Candidatus Brocadiia bacterium
GCTTTTGTCTGTGCCCCTGTATCTTGGTGTGTCGGAGGCCTCAGTTTGCTCCCCTCGGTCCGGACGGCGTGTGGTCGGCAAAGGCTTCTGGGAACAGGAAATAGAGCACTTTTGAATCCCGTCTTCTCTTGCCGTTCTTCGTGTTCTTCGTGTCCTTCGTGGTGAAAAGTCGTTGTAGGTTAGTTTGAGGGTGGTTGGGGGCTTGCGTCCGATGGCGGAGATCGCCGACAAGTTCAAGCAGCAGTGCTCCTACTCGCCGGACATCATGGTCGGCGCGCTGGTGGACTCCATGCCCTATCCGGTCATCGTGCGGGACATGGAGTATCGCATCGTGCTGGCCAACCGGGCATCGAAGCAGTTCTACGCCGGCGACCTGCTGCGCTGCAAGTGCTACGAGGCCAGCGGCCTGAAGGAGTGCCTCTGCGAGGACTGCCCCGCGCGGGAGGCGGTCGAGACCGGCCGGCCGGTCGAGCGGGAGGTGAGGCACCCCGAGACGGGCGACTACCTGATAATCGGCGTCTATCCCATGTACGAGCCGGACGGGGCCGCCTGCGGGATCATCGAGACGGTCCGCGACGTGACCGAAGACCGACGCCGCGAGGACAAGATACGCAGCCTGCTGAGCCAGGTGACCCGCACGAACCGCGAGCTGACGCGCTGGCGCCGCAGCTTCCAATACGAGCTGAAGGTGGCGCGCGAGGTGCAGGAGCGGCTGGTGCCGACCGCGCCGGTGTGCGTGGAGGGCATCTGCTTCGACGTCCTCTACCGGCCGTCCGGGGAGGTCGGGGGCGACCTGTTCGACGTGCTGCCGCTGGACGAAGGCAAGGTGGCCATGCTCATCGCGGACGCGGCCGGGCACGGGGTCGGAGCGGGGCTGGTGGCCGTGATGGTGCGGATGGTGGCCCGCTCCTTCGGAGTGGACAAGACGGCCCCGGCGACCATGCTGAAGACCATGAACGACGAGCTGGTGGACATCGTGCCGCCGGGGCAGTTCGCCACGGGCTTCTACGCCGTCTGCACGCCGGACGAGCGGAGAATGTCGTACGCGGCGGCCGGCCATCCGGCACCCATCCTGCTGCGGCGGGGGGCGGAGGAGGCGGAGTGCCTGGAGGAGGGCGGTCTGCCGCTGGGCAGCCTGAAGGAGGCGACCTTCGAGCCGGGCGAGCTGGAGTTCGGGCCGGGGGACAAGCTGCTGCTCTACACCGACGGCGTGCTGGACGCGGCCAACGCGGACGGGAAGCGGTTCGGAGCGGACCGACTGGCCGAGGCGGTGGTGAGACACGGGAAGCTGAGCGGGCCGGACTTCCTGGAAGCGGTCGTCGGGGCCATAGAGGAATTCGCGGACGGCGATCCCGGGGGCGACGACATCACCATCGGGCTGGTGGAGTCCGTGCGCGACACCGAGCGCGAGCAGCGGTGGGGGGAGAGCGGGGGATAGGTGCGCTGGTTGACGGGGCCGCTGCAAGGCAAACCCCGGCTGCGGGAGGGCTGTGCAGTCGAGAATGCCAACCCTGAAACGGGACGGGCGGGCGGGAGCCCCCACCCGATCGGTACCGTGGAGATGCATCTGCACGGCCTGAGGCACAGGGTCGCAGATTCTTCGCCCGCCGAGTAAGCGCGGGCTCAGAATGACCGTGTCACGGGGGCCTGACGCCGGAGGGGCATCGTGCGGGCGGCGATGACGTGCCGCCGTTGAAACGGCGCTTCACTTCGCTATAATCCCTCCAGCAGCGAGTCACCACCGGAAGACCCTATCGCGGGGGACAGAGAGGATGCCGAACGCCGGGGACAGTGTTATCAGCATCCGCGACTTCGGACGGGACGAGATACTGCAGGTGCTCTCCGTGGCCGCCGGCATGGAGGCGGAGGACCGCTTCGGGCTTCTGGAGGGTTACGTTCTGGCCACCATGTTCCTGGAGCCGTCCACCCGCACCCGGCTCAGTTTCACCTCCGCCATGATGAAGCTGGGCGGGCAGGTGCTCGACTTCGGGGAGCCGGAGCACTCGTCCTTCAAGAAGGGGGAGTCGCTGGGGGACGCCATCCGCATCGTGGCCGGCTACTGCGACGTGATGGCCCTGCGCCATCCCTGGGAGGGGGCCGCGCGGCTGGCCGCCGAGATAGCCGGCGTGCCGGTCATCAACGGCGGCGACGGCGCCAATCAGCATCCCACGCAGACCTTCCTGGACCTCTACACCATCCAGAAGGTGAAGGGGGGGATCGACGGGCTCACCGTGGGCTTCGTGGGCGACCTGAAGTACGGGCGAACGGTGCACTCGCTGGCCGCGGCATTGAGCCGGTTCGATTGCCGGCAGGTCTTCGTCGCGCCCGCCAGCCTGGCCCCGCCGGAAGGGCTGCTCAACGAGCTTGACGAGGCCGACGTTCCGTACAGCCAGTCGAACAAGCTGGGCGGCGTGCTGCCGGAGCTGGACATACTGTACTGCACGCGCATCCAGCAGGAGCGCTTCGCCGACAGTCTGGAATACGAGCGGGTGAAGGGCGCCTACCGTATCGACATGCAGTTGCTCGAGGAGGGCGGCGCGCGGGATTCTCTGCGCATCATGCACCCGCTGCCACGGGTCGACGAGCTGGCCACGGACGTGGACGATACGCCCTACGCGGTTTACTTCGAGCAGGCGCGCAACGGCGTGCCCATCCGGCAGGCGCTGCTCGCCCTCGTGCTTGGAAAGGTGTGACCATGGGGACCGAAGAAGACGCCCGTCAGCAGCTCAGCGTGTCCGCCATACGCAACGGCACGGTCATCGACCACATCCGCAACGAGGCCACCTTCAAGGTGGCTGAGATCCTGCGGTTGGAACGGGAGGAGCAGGTCGTGCTGGTGGGCATGAACCTGCCCAGCGGAAAGGTGGGGCGCAAGGGGCTGATCAAGGTCGAGAGCCGGGAGCTGACCCCGGACGAGGTCAACAAGATCGCGCTCATTGCCCCGGACGCCACGTTGAACATCATCAAGGATTACGCGGTCGTCGAGAAGCGTCACGTGGAGATGCCGGAGTCGGTGGAGGAGATCGTGCGTTGCGTGAACCCGAACTGCGTGACCAACAAGCAGGACGTGGCGACGCGGTTCGAGGTAATCGGTTCATCACCGCCGTCGCTGCGGTGCGTGTACTGCGAGCGGACGATGAGCAGCGGGGACTTCGTCCTGCAGTGAGGGGGCGTGCCGAGCTGGAAGCTCGTCACATGCCAGCCCGTGGGCGGGGCCCCAGGGCGATGGGGCGAGTCCGTCGCCAGGGCCGGAGGGGGCACATTATCCGGCCAACCGCACGTAGTGTGTCACGCCCTTTCAGGGCTCGACGGTTCCAGGGCTCTCTCCTTCCCGGGGCTGCGCCCCGGGCTGGTATTATCTTGTGCCTGTGGCACGAAAGTCGGCCTCGACGTGTCTGCGTGCCGTCATGTTGCGGCTGGGGAGGCGGAGATTACGGGCCGGCATCCAGCCGAAGCGCCGGGCAACTTGAGGGCTACTCCTGCCGACTGCTCGGACCCGACTCGAGCGGTCACGAACGCCGCCTGCACTTGCTCAACCCGCCCCCGGCAAGGTACTATAGGTGCATATGGAATCCCTGTTCTCCGTCGCTAATCCGGCCTGGATACTGCTGCTGACGGCGGCCTTTGAGGCCCTTACCTGCCTTCTGCGGTTCGGCTTCAAGCTGCGTACGGTCAAGCACACGCGCTGGTTTGCCCGCTGGACGCGGGGAGTGCGCGTCCATCACGGCTACGTGGGGGCGCTGATGGCGGCCGGCGGCACGCTCTGGCTGTCGGGACCGTCGCCATGGCGCACGTGGGTCCTTTACGTCGGTGCGGCGCTTCTGCTGTCGGACCTCATCCACCACTTCGGGGTGCTCTGGCCCCTGTTGGGCTCCCACGAGTTCGACTTCCTCTACCCCGAGGACTGAGAGCCTCAGGTCTGCTCCTCAGGGGGCTTTTGCTCGGTAGCGGTACAGGTTCGAGACCTTCGGGGCGGTGAGCATGAGGGAACGCCCGGGGCGAAGGCGCGGTGGTTCACTCCCGAGGCGCGCAAGCTTCGCGCGCGGAATCGAACGCGCTCAGAACGAGAGGTCAGCGGGAGGTCGAGCATGCCTGAGGATGACAGCGATGTCGCCACTTCAGCTGACCGGTCCCTGCGCGGTGCGGGTGTCCGTCGTGCCATGTGGCTGGCGTTGTTCACGGTCGCGTGGAACGTCATTGAGGGTGTGATCGCCACGACCGCGGGCGCGCTTGCGGGTTCCGTCGCGCTGGTGGGTTTCGGGGTGGATTCCTTCGTGGAGACGACCAGCGGGGCCGTGGTCGGGTGGCGGTTCCACCGGGAATCGCGGGGGTTGGACGCCGAAGCGGTCGAGCGGGTCGAACGCCGCGCGTCCCGTATAGCGGGGACGCTTCTGCTGGTGCTGGCGGCCTACATCTGCGTGGACGCGGGCCGGCGGCTGCTCGGCTATGGGCCGGAGGCGCGTGAGAGCGTGCTCGGCATCATCCTGACGGCCGTCTCGCTGGCGGTTATGCCGGTGCTCGGTTGGATGAAGCTGCGGACGGCGCGGGCGCTGAACAGCCGGGCGCTGCGGGCGGACGGCTACGAGACGGTCACCTGCGCCTGGCTGTCGTTCACCACGCTGGCCGGGCTGCTGTTGAACGCCACGCTGGGCTGGCACTGGGCGGACCCGCTGGCCGCGCTGGTACTGGTGCCGCTGATCGTCCGGGAGGGCATCGAGGGGCTCAAAGGGGAAGAGCTGGAGTGAGGTCGGTCAGCGTGCCGCATCGATGGCCCGCAGGACCTCCGCGCGGATGCGCTCGAGGTCTTCGGGGGTGTCGCCCTCGACGCGGACGGTGACGGCCGGTTCGGTGACGCTGGGGCGGCATAGCGCCCAGCCTTTCTCGAACTCCACGCGCACGCCGTCGGTGTGGTCCTGCGGCCGGTCGGCGAAGCGCTCCTTCACGGCGCTCACGATGGCGGCCGGGTCCCCGTCGGGGATGCGTATGCGGATGTCCTCGCTGATGAAATAGGGCCCGATTTCGGAGCGCATTCGGGAAAGCGGTTGGTCGGACTGCGCCAGAATCTGCGCCATCAGCAGGGCCGCGTAGAGCCCGTCGTCCCCGCCGATCTCGCGGAAGAAGAAGTGTCCGCTGGCCTCGCCCGCCATGAGGGCGTCCTCCCTCAGCAGGCGCCGTTTGATAAAGGCGTGCCCGGAGCGCTCCATCAGCGGCCGCCCGCCGGCCCGCTTTATCTCGCGCGGCACGGTGCGGGTGCACTTCAGGTCATAGACGACGCCCGCCCCCGGGTGTTCCGTCAGCAGATGCCGCACGAACAGGATCAGCGTCTCCTCGGGCGGGACGTACTCACCCTCCTCGTCCAGAAAAACCACCCGGTCACCGTCCCCGTCGAAGCAAGCGGCCACGTCAGCGCCGGTCTCTCGCACTCTTTCGCCGGCGGCCTCCAGCGCTTCCGGGCGGGAGGGGTTGGGGGAGCGGTCGGGGAAGCGTCCGTCCGGGGTGCAGAAGAGCTCCACCACGTTGCAGCCGGCGCGCCCGAACGCCACCGGCGCCCAGTCGGACATCGTTCCGTGACCCGCGTCCACGACCACGCTCAATCCCGCCGCCGCGCTCCCAAACCGCGAGGCCAGCCATTCCAGGTAGTGGGAGCGGACATCGCGAGTCTCCACCGAGCCTGCGCCACTCCTGAAGTCCCCCCGCTCCACCCGCCGCCGGACGCGCTCCACGTCGGCCGGGCTGACCGGCAGATCGCCGACCATGAACTTGATGCCGTTGTATTCGGGAGGATTGTGGGAGGCGGTCACAATGAGCGCGCCGGCCGTGCCGAAGGTCCTTTGCGCCCAGTAAGCGACCGGTGTCGGGACGATGCCCAGGTCGACGACGTGGCACCCCGCGGCCTTGAGACCATCGAGTGCCGCGGCTTTGAGGGCCGGCGTGCTTGTGCGCACGTCGCCGGCAAGCACGCAGTCGGCGCCGTCCAGTTCCGTTCCGACCGCGCGCCCGATGGCCCTCGCGGCCGTCTCGTCCAACTGGTCGGGGTAAGTTCCCCGTATGTCGCACGCTTTGAAGATGCTCACCTCGTCCCCCGGTGCGGTTGACTGTCCGGGCAGGAATGCTATCGCCTGTGGCTGGTATGGTCAAGCGGCTGCACCTTTTGACATGCAGCGGGCGGCATGGTACACAAGGGGAACCGGGGCCGAAGCCCCGGCCTCCATGACAAGGCCCCTCCGGGGCCCGTCGGCTGCGGTTCTGGCCGCGCATGGGCGTGCCAGGCCCTTTCCGGTCGACGGACGCGCCCGGAACAACAGCCTCCTGCGGAGAGGACCTGAAGCGGTGAATCCGAAATACAGCGCCGATGAGCTGAAGGCTATGAAGAGGGCGGCCGCGGAAGAGGCGGTCGAGGCGGTCGAGTCCGGGATGGTCGTCGGGCTGGGGCACGGCAGCACGACCTGGTTCGCCATCCGCCGCATCGGGGAGTTGCTGGCCAACGGCAGCCTTCGCAACGTCCGAGGCGTGCCGTGCTCCAGCCGGGTGCGCAAGGACGCCGAGGAGTTCGGCGTGCCGCTGGTGACGCTGGAGGAGGAGCCGGTCGTTGACCTGACCATCGACGGGGCCGACGAGGTGGACGACGAGCTGAACCTCATCAAGGGAGGTGGCGGAGCGCTCCTGCGGGAGAAGGTTGTAGCACAGGCCAGCCGGCGGGAGATAATCGTGGTGGACGAGAGCAAGCTCTCTCCGGCGCTCGGGACCGGCTTCGCTCTGCCGGTGGAGGTGGTGCGCTTCGCCCGGCGACCGGAGGAGGAGTTCCTGGTTTCCCTGGGCGCGGATGTCTCGGTGCGGCGGCACGAGGACGGGAAGTTGTTCCTTACCGACCAGGGGAACGTCATCCTGGACTGCGGCTTCGGTCCCATCGAGGACCCGGCCCGCCTGGCCGAGCGCCTGGAGATGCGGGCGGGCATCATGGCGCACGGCTTGTTCCTGGGGCTGGCCTCGGAGGCCCTGGTCGGCGGGCCCGACGGAGTGCGACGGTTGGAGCCTCCCATGGGTGGCGTGCACTGAGCGGCATCGTGCCGGCATTTGGTTGTCGCGACCGGCCCGGTGCGCTACACTTTGCGTTCTCTGCCTTGGTCCTTCAACTCGCTGTGAGGAGGTGGCGAATTGGCGACTTACGTCGTGACGGGGGGCGCCGGTTTTATCGGCTCCAACATTGTGTCCCGATTGGTTGAGGACGGCCAGGAAGTACGGGCCATCGACGACCTGTCCACCGGACGCGGGATCAACCTGGACGGCCTGCGCGACGTGGTGACGGTCTATGACGGCAGCGTCTGCGACGCCGGGCTGCTGCGCAAGGCATTCGAAGACGCCGATTACGTCCTGCATCAGGCCGCGCTGGCCAGCGTACAGCGTTCCGTGGAAAGCCCCATCGAGACCAACAGGGTCAACGTGGAGGGCACGCTGCAGGTGCTGGAGGCCGCCCGGGAGTCCGGAGTGCGTCGGGTGGTGTACGCATCGAGCAGTTCCGTCTACGGAGACGCCCCCGAGTTACCAAAGCACGAGGATATGAAGCCCCAGCCCAAGAGTCCCTACGCGGTCAGCAAGCTGGGCGGGGAGCACTACTGTTGCGTTTACAGCGAGGTGTTCGGCCTCGAGACGGTGTCGTTGCGCTACTTCAACGTGTTCGGCCCGCGGCAGGACCCGGCCAGCCAGTACGCGGCCGTCATCCCCATCTTCGTGCGGCGCATGCTGTCCGGCGAGAGTCCGCAGGTCTACGGCGACGGCGAGCAGTCGCGGGACTTTACCTACGTTGACAACGTGGTGCAGGCAAACCTGCTGGCGGCCACCGCGGAAGGCGCCGGCGGGGCCGTCTGCAACGTGGGCTGCGGCGAGAGATACACGCTGAATGAACTTATCGAGCTTCTGCAGGACCTCATCGGGTCTCCGGTGGACCCGGAGTACGGCCCCAAGCGCGCCGGTGACGTCAAGCACTCCCTGGCGGACATCACCCGGGCCTGGGAAGTGCTGGGCTACGAGCCGGACGTCGATTTCCGGGAGGGCCTGCGCCGGACCGTCGAGTGGTACAGAGAGCAGTTGAGTCAGTAGCTCCGCCCCGGTGGCGTCCCATGAGTCCTTTCCACAGGCAGCCATGAACGAAGAGACCAAACACGAACCCGTCGGAGCGCAACGCGAGGTCGCCGCCCTGTTTCTGCTGTTGCTGGTTGCGGCGGGCATGGCGGTGGTCCTCGGCTGGGGTCGGTTGGCTGGTGGCTCGGCCTCCGCTGCCGAGGGCGGGCAGGCACCGCAGGCGGTGGGGTTTTTGCCGGCCGAGGGCGGGCAGTGGTCGGTGAGCCTGACACGGGAAGAGCGGGAATGCCTGATGAACGCGTTCTTCGACACGTTTACGGCTCTGAAGGCCGGGGAGGAGCCGGCCGAGGCCGACTGCGGTGTCGCCATAGACGCCCCCGTGTTCGTTACAGCCTATGGGCCGGACGGCGTTCGTGTGCGAGCGCAGGCCCGGCGGAAGGGTCTGGCGCAGAGCGTCCGGGCCGCGGCGTATGATGCTTTCGAGACGGCCGGTTCGGACCTGGAGGTCGACTCGCTGCGGGTGCGCATTGACATCCTGACCGACGCGCGGCCCATGCCACCCCTGAAACGGCTGGTCTTTGCCGAGCAGGGCATCGACCGCCCGTTCGGCCTTGCCGCCGAAGGGGAGGAGGGCCGGACTTACCTGCTGCCGTCCGATTTGCCCGCCATGAGCCTGGGCGGACACGTGGACATGATGCGCGTGGCCTGCCGGCAGGCCGGCCTTCAACCTCAGGCATGGCGCTACGGCAAGGTGGAGATGTGGCGGCTGGAGGCGACCGGGTTTATCAACGACACCCCCGGCAGCCGGCGCGTGCTGCCCAGTCCGCGAGGGCTGGTTCCGATCGGGGAGGCCGACCTGCCGCGCCTGTTGCGCGCCTGCTCGCTGGCGTCCGGCTACCTGTCACACACGATGGACGAGGCGGGGGCCTTCCTCATGTACATGGACTGTTCGGCCGGTCTGCGGGGCGGCTGCGAGAGTCTGGTGCTGGAGCTGGATGCCGCGGCGGCACTGGGCGCGCTGGCCGAACTGAGGGCGGGCGAGAAGCTGCTCGACGCCTGCCACAGCGCCCTGTCCTACGGGATCCACTTCACCAACACGGCCGAGCGCGATCCGCGGCTGGCCTTCACCAGCAAGTCGGAGGTCTGCCACGAGGCGTGGGAGATGGAGGAGACGGCCCAACTGCTGGAAGGACTCTGCCGCTATCGCGCCGCCAGCGGCCACACCGAGACCGACCCATGGATACGGAGCACGGCCGATTTCTTACTGTCCGTGCAGGGCGAGGACGGCACGTTCGCGCTGAAATACGACCCTGAGAGTGGCGAGGGCACGACGCCGGAGCGTGGCTATAACCGCATCGTGGCGCAGTCCCGCGGGGCACTGGCGCTGGCGCTGGCTTACCGCGAACTTGATCGGGCGGAGTATCTGCGGGGGGCGCAGCAGGCGCTTGACCCGCTGATCGACCGACAGCATGATTACTCCCACGACGAGGCCCGATGGGTGGTCTCCGCGCTGGTGGAACTGGATGAGTTCCTGCCCGACCCGCGCTATGCCGCGTGGGCGGAGCGGGTGGCGTCCCAACGGCGGGAGGTCCAACTGACGGAGGATTCAGCGCCGGCCGACGATCTTGTGGGAGCTGCGCTGGCGGGGCTGCCCTCTCGAAGTGCCGTCACGGCGGACGACCTCGTCGTATTTGCCGGTGCTTGTGCGATGGGTCTCGGAGAGGACAACCGGGCCGCGGCGGAGCGGGCGGCGCGCTACCTGATGAGGCTCCAGATGCTGCCGGAGAACACCTACTACCTGGCGGATGCCGCGGGTTGCCGCGGCGGGTTCCGTGAGCTTCCGGGCACCAACGTCATCCGCCTGCCCACCGTGGCAGCGACCCTGCGGGGGCTGGTGCTCCTGACCGAATACCGCCTGCGGAGCCGCACGGATGATTGAGAAGGCTCGCATCGACGACCCGCCGGACATCGTCGCGCTTGTCAACCGTTATGCTTCGCGCGAGCTGATGCTGCCGCGGTCCCTGAACGATATATACGAGAATTTGAGGGACTTCTTTGTCTGGCGGGAGGACTCCGAGGTGCTCGGCTGCGTGGCGCTGCACGTGAGCTGGCAGGGATTGGGCGAGATACGGAGCCTGGCCGTGGCGCAGAAGGCACAGGGGCGGGGCATCGGACGGCAGCTGGTGGAGAGCTGCCTGCGGGAGGCCGACGAACTGGGCATGGCGCGCGTGTTCGTGCTTACCTACGTGCCCGAGTTCTTCGCCCGGTTCGGGTTCGAGCGCTATCCCAAGGAGAACCTGCCCCACAAGATATGGGCCGACTGCCTGAACTGCCCCAAGTTCCCGGACTGCGACGAGGTGGCTATGATACTGGAGATGGAAGAAAGGGGCGATTCCGGTGAGCGCGGATGAAGACCCCCGGATCCGCGACCAGGACATCCGTGAGCGCATCATCCACGGGACGGGCCGCTCGATGCTGGTGGAAGCCGCGGCGGGGACCGGCAAGACCACGCTGATGGTGGACCGCATCCTGCAGGGCATACGGGAAGGCAGCCTGCGCCTGCCGGAGACGGTGGCCATCACCTTCACCGAGAAGGCGGCGGGCGAGCTGGAAGAGCGCGTGCGCGAGCGGCTGGCCGCGGAACTGAACCGGCCGGATACGCCGCCTGACCAACGGAACCGGCTCCAGCGAGCCACCGAGGAACTGGACCGGGCCCATATCTCCACCATCCATGCGTTCTGCGCTCAACTGCTCCGCGAGCGACCCGCCGAGGCCGGCGTGGATCCCGCCTTTGAGGTGTTGGACGGGACCGGCGCTGAACTGCTGCGCCGAGAGTGCTGGCGCGACTGGATAGACGAGCAGGCCGCCGGGGACGCGCCGACCCTCGTCGAGGCCCTCCGCGCCGACGTCAGTTCCGAGCAACTGAGGGCGCTGGCGGACGAACTGGCCGCCGCGCCCGAGCTGCTGGAGATGGAATCCTTCCGCCTGCCTCGGGCGGAGGTGGACGTTGACGAGTGTGTGGGCCAACTGGCGAGGACTGTCGACGAAGTCCATAAGGCCTGCACTGAGTTCATGCGGGGGAACGGCAATTCGGTATCGCGCTCGCTGCGCGACGTCTCCGCGCGGATGGCGGAGGAAGCCGACGCGGGCCAGATGCGGCGGCTGGCCTACGAGGCGGCCGGCATCGACGTGGAGACGGCCCTGAAAAGCTTCGGGAACGACCGGGACGAAGTCAGGCCGACCTTCGAGGCTTTTGTCGAGCAGGCCCGGCGGGTGGCGGAAGCCCTGGCGGCGGACGTCTTTGACTGGATGGGCGGCTTCGTGCGCTACTACACCGAGGTGAAGGCGGAGCGCTCCGCGCTGGACTTTCAGGACCTCCTCCTGCTGACGGCCCGCATGCTGCGGGAGAGGCCGGAGGTCCGGCGCTACTTCCAGCGGCGCTTCAAAGCATTCTTCGTGGACGAGTTCCAGGATACCGATCCCCTCCAGGCCGAACTCATCGCCTACCTCTGCGAAGTACCGGACGGTGCGGCTCGGCGGATGTCCGAGGTGCAGTTACGCGACGGGGCGCTTCTCGCCGTCGGGGACCCCAAGCAGTCCATATACCGCTTCCGACGCGCGGACGTGCAGGTTTACGAGGAGTTCAAGAAGCTCTTCGGACCGGACGGCACGGAGCATATCTACTGCAACTTCCGCTCCGTCTCGCCGCTTCTGGGTTGGTTCAACGGCGTATTCGAAAGGGTCTTCCAGGCGCCGCCCGAGGACGGCGTCTATCAAGCCGAGCACGTGCCGCTGGAGGCCGGCCTGGAGGAGCAGCGCACGGCGGGACCGGCCGTGGTCGCGCTCTGCCCCGACCCCGACGAGGAGGTCGATAGCTGGAACGCGGGCCCTTCGCGACTGCACGAGGCTCACTATCTGGCCCGCACGGTCCGCATGGCGGTGGACGGTGACCTGCAACTGCCGGGGGCGCCCGAGGACCTTTCCTACGGCAAGTTCGCCTTCCTGTTCCGCGCGCTGACCAACGTGGACATCTACGAGGAGGCGCTGGAGGCCCGGGGTATCCCCTACCGGGTTCTGGGCGGGAAGCACTTCTACAAGCGCAGCCAGACGGTGGAGACTCTGTCCCTCCTGCGCGCCGTGGACGACCCCCTCGACCACGTCTCCATCGTGGCGGCGCTCAGAAGCAGCTACTTCGGGCTCAGCGACGAGGACCTGCTGCGCTACCGGGAGAGCGGCGGCCTGTGGAATTACCTGCGGCCGGGTACGGACGAGGGCCCGGTGGCGGAGGCTATGCGGCTTCTTTCGGAGTGGCACAACTCGCGAAACCGTGTGGCGCCACACGTCCTGCTGCAGCGGATGTTCGACCAGACGAGGGCGCCGGCGGCCTACCGGCTCAAACCGGCAGGCGAGCAACGCGCGGCCACCCTCCAGCAATTGCGGCGACGCGTGCGGTCGCTCAGCAAGGCCGCGCGAACCTTCGGCGCCGTGGTGCGGTACCTCAGCTCGATAGAGGAGTCGCAGCTCTCCGAGGAGGAATCCAGTTCAGTCGAGCCGGGCGACGAGTTCGTCCAGTTGCTGTCAATGCACAAAGCGAAGGGGCTTGAGTTCCCCGTGGTGGCCCTGCCCGACCTTTCCCGGCGGTTCGGCGGTGGGGGAGGCAAGCCAGCGCTGCTTTTCGATCGACAAACCGGCGAGGTGGCCGTGCGGGTGACCGGGGGCGTGCGGACGCGGAACTACGGAGACCTGCTTGCGATCGAGCAGGGGAGCGAACTGGCGGAGTTGCGCCGATTGTTCTACGTGGCCTGCACGCGGGCCGAAAACACGCTGGTGCTGCCACTGCATTGGTATGTCAAAAGCCAAGTGGGCTTCCAGGAGGTCCTCAACGAGACCGGGCTGCTCGCCGACCCCGGTGAAGTGCCATACGGCCGGGCACAGGGCGGCGTGCACTACATCGACTCCCGGGGATGGAGCGAGCAGATTGACGTCACCGCCCGACGGCGGGGAATTCCCGAGCAGGTGCCCGAAGAGGCCGAACCCCTGCTTGAACGGCGCGCGCAATGGCAGGCCCGGCACGAACAGCGCGCGGGTCGGGCGTCCCGTGGACTGCGCTTCGTCCGGCCGAGTTACCTGGACCATCACGGCGCGCCCGGGCCGGCCGAAGTGCCCACCGGCGAGGGACCGGCGGGGCGCGAGTTCGGCACACTGTTCCATAACTTGATGCGGCTGATTCCGTTGGACGGCGGCGCGCCGGACGAAGCGGCGGTACGAGGGCTGGCGTCCATCGAGGCCGCTGAACTCGGGCTTGACGACGAGGCGGCGCGGGAGGCGGCGCGGCTGGCCGGGCAGGCATTGGAGACGCCGGAGTTGCGAGACCTGCTCGCTTCGGCCGAAAGTGTGGCCCGCGAGGTACCGTTCACGGTCCCGATCGATGAACTCCCCGTGAGTTCCCCGGAGGACGCGTTCGTCGAGGGCAGCATAGACCTGCTGGTCAGGACGGGCGCACGGACCGTCGTGCTCGACTACAAGACGGACCAAACCCCCGAGCCGGCGCGGTACTGGCCGCAGGTGGCACTCTACGCGCTGGCCGCACAGGCGGCGGGCCAGGCCGGACGGGACGTCGAACTGGTCCTCTTTTTCGTCAGGCACGGGGAACTCCACCACCGCCCGCTGGACGACGAGGCCCGAACTCAAGTGGACGAGTTGATATACGGTTCGCTGCAGCGCGAGCGCTGCTGAGGGGGGCGGACCGTGTTCAGATCGACATTGCCTGGCGCATCATCTCCGCCAGCCGTGCGGGCAGCGCGTCGCGGTTCTCCCGTATTATCTGCACTACCTTCGTGTCTTGCCGCTCGCGTATCCGGTCGGTCACGGAACCCCGCCCGACGTGCATCGTGCCCAGGACGGGTATGTCGGCTTCGACCACCTCCAGGAGGGCGTCCACGAACGCATCGCAGGCCAGCTCCATTTTGCCTGCCTCGTCCACCACTGCCGGAGTGCCTTCCCGTATGGCTCGGCGCAGGGCAGTGACCGCTATGCGTTCCACGGCGTCGACGTCCACGCGGTACTTGCTGACGCGCACATGGGAATCGAAATCGACGTGGGCCATCACGGCCCCTTCACCGTCGAGGGCGTCGATGCGAAAGCCCACACGCCGCCCGTTCTCCCGCATCTCACCGGTGGTGAAGCCGTTCACCGGCATATCCAGCAGCTTCAGAGTTCCCTCGATGGCGGTGGTCTTGCCCACTCCGGGCCGGCCGGTGATGAACACGTTACGCGGGGGCGTCATAGCGTTGCCTCGATCGATTGACGTTTGAGCCACGGGGCACTCTATCACATT
Source organism: Candidatus Brocadiia bacterium (assembly GCA_046483385.1). GTDB lineage: Bacteria > Planctomycetota > Brocadiia > SM23-32 > SM23-32 > B1Sed10-231. The sequence goes on from JAWODG010000043.1 coordinate 14,417, forward strand.
GTACGAGGCCTGTGCGCTGCGGCAAACTCAGGCTTGTGGCCGGCAGCGGAGCGAGGATACAATGAAGGGAACGGGACTTTGCAGGGGCATCGCGATGCGATACTTGAAGAGCGGATGGGTGTTGGTAGTCGTCCTTTTGCTGGTTGCCGGGTGCGCCCGTTACGAGCGCCGACCCATTTCCTTCCGCATGCCGTCGGAGTATCCGAACAGCGTGGAGTTGGAAGGTGCTGTGCTGGCGGCGGATGCCTGGACCGCTCGTGCGGAGGCGAAGGAGAACTTTGGCTTCGACATCATAGGCGCCCGTGTTCTGCCGATACAGGTCATAGTCAACAACCAGTCCTCCTCGGAGTTGCGAATCGTGCCCGAGCAGACGTTCCTGGTGCAGTCGGACGGCACCATGTGGGGCGTTCTGTCGGCGGACATGGCCCGGGACCGGATAGAGTCCCGCACGACCTGGGGCGAGTTGGGGCCTCGCGCCGGCCGTGGGGCGGTGCTCGGCAGCCTGGGCGGTGCCATAGTGGGGACGGCGGTAGGCGTCGTGACCGATGAGAATATCGGTTCCGCCCTGGGCAAGGGATTGGTGGTAGGCGCGGCCGGTGGGGCCGTTGTCGGCGGGGCGGACGCCCTGACCGACGAGGAGGTGGGGCGGCAAGTCGGACGTGACCTGCGCGACGCCTCGCTCCAGAACAAGGCCGTCGGCACCGGTGAACTGGGACACGGCATACTCTTCTTTCCCGCCGAAGCGGAGGGCGGCCTCCGGCTGAGACTGCGCGTGCTGCAGGTGGACAGCGGGCAGACCCACGACCTGGAGTTTGCCCTCTGACGCGGGCCCGGATTGCGCGGTGGGACCCGCGACTTTGCGGGAGCTGCACGAGCGTGGCGAATTTTCCGGCTGGTTTTGCCCTTTCTTTGCAGAACGTGCCATGCGCTCTGTGCCTGCGGTGCAGCGTGGGGGCCGGCTGCGCGAGAGCACCAACTCTCGCGGGCTGGACGAGGTGTAGAATTATGAGACGACAGGTGGGCCTCGGGCGGCTGCCGCCGGGCCCCGGTGGCACGCAGACGGGTGCGATGGCGGCTGAGGCGCGCCTGAAGAGCGTCGGCATCGGTTTTGCTGCATCAAAAGGCAAGTAGCATCGTGCAGAAAATGCCGCTTCTGCCATGCCGGAGGCGTTCCGGCCTGGGTGCCGCATGACGACTCGAACGCAAGGGGTAGGGCCATGATCGGAGCAATCCGGAGGAAGGCCGACCGAGGGCGGAAGGGACAGGCCGTGGTGGAGTTCGCCCTCGTGCTTCCGGTATTCTTGCTGCTGGTTTTCGGTGCTTTGGAGTTCGGCAGGGCCTACTTCAACATGCATCTGTTGACCAACGCTGCGCGGGAAGGCGCCCGGAGGGCGTCCCTGCCCAACCAGACGCAGTCGGGGGTCGAAGACACGGTGCAGAACTTTCTGACCAACGTGGGCCTTTCCGCGGACGACTGCAGCACGGCCATAACGGTTGAGGATCAGAGCGGTAATGAGCGCACGGGCGGCCTGTCAGCCGCGATAGAGGGTGATGTGGTAACCGTAGCTGTGACCTATAACTTCGACGTCATTGTCGGCTCGCTGCTGCCGGGTTTCTCGGGAACGGTCCCGCTGGAGGCGAGTTGCGCGTTCCGCCACGAGTAGAGCGGCGCGTCGGCGATATGCTGTGACGGACTTCGGCGTGAAGGGCCGTCTCCGGACGGTCCAGGGAGGTAACAACCGCTGTGAAAAGCAAACGCGCTGTTATATACATCGTAGCCGGCGTGGTGTGTGCGCTGGTGGCGGCCTGGGCGGCGCACAAGTATCTGTCCCAGAGCAAGCCGAGTGAGCCCCGGATCGATCGGGTCGAAATCCTGCTGGCCATGCGGGACATTAACTTTGGGGAGACCCTGACTCTTGCCGGAGGCGAGGAGGATGCTAACGTTGCCTTTATCTCCTGGCCCAAGAACTCCGTGCCGGCCGAAGCCATCCGGGAGGAGTCCTACCTGGCCGAGGGCACGTGGCGCGCCTGGTGCGATATCGTCAAGCACGAGCCCATCCTGAAGCCCCGGATTATCAGCGACGAGCAGTTCATCCCCGAGGACATGTACCTCGAACGCGTCAAGGTGGACAAGCAGGACATCAAGACCGGAATGCTCCGCCCCGGGATGAGCGTGGACGTGCTCCAGATCGTGGACAAGAGGCCCATGGACTTCATGCGCTGCGTGAAACTCTACGCCGTGGGAAGCCTGGACAGGCTCGGCCGCCCCCTGCCGAAGAAGGACGAAGAGATCAGCCCCAACGTCCTTCTGCTCATAAAGAAGGAACACCGGGAGGATTTCATCGGAGCCGACAAGTCCCATGAGCTCCTGCTCCGCCCCGCCGCGGGAACCCACTCGGACGGCCCGGTGCTGGTCAACGCGCTCGATAAGGAGATGGTGCGCGAGGAGGAGGCCAGGGAACTGCTGGCCGGCGCCAAGGCCTTGGCCAAAGAACAGGAGCATCAGGAAGCCCTGGAGAAGCTGAACACGATAGTCGACGAGTACGGGGATTTCACCGAGATTGCCCTCGAGGCGTCCAAGTTGGCCCGGGATGCCCGAGCCGGATTCGCCAAATCCCTGTTCGAACAGGCGGAGACGGCGCTGGACGAGCAGGAGGATTTCACCCGCACGCTGTCCCTGTTGGACAGGATCGAGCGGGAATGTCCGGACACCGGCCTCGAGGAACAGATAGCCGCGTTGCGCACACGGGCCGAGAAGGCCCTGGAAGAGCACCGCCGGGTGGCACGCTTTGAAGCCATGCGCCGGGAGACGCGCGACGCCATCGAGAGAGGAGACCTGCCCGCGGCAGAGCAGAAGCTGAAGGAACTCGAAAAGCTCGCCGCTGATGTGCCGCAGACCGAGGAAAGCCAACCAACACTCCAGCATGTCTGCGCCCAACTGCAGAAGGAGTTGAAAGACTCCCGCGGCAAGTACCGACTGGATCGACAGGTGGTTGAGACTTTGCTGGGTGAAGGCCAACTGGAGCGCGCACAGGATAAGGTCGAGGAGATCAGGGAGCGGTTCCCCGACCATCCGGACAACGCGTCGCTGCAGCGGTTGGTCGATCAAGCGCAGGATCCGGAACTGGAGAGTCCAGAGAACACGGCGGGGTGACAAATGGCGGAAGTCAGCATATACGTTGTCCATCCGAACGAGCAGTACTGCCAGGACGTCATCAGGGCATTCCACGAGTACGACTCCGAACTCGAGACCGAAGCCATAACCGATCTGCGGGATGCACCGGTGCGCGTGCAGGAAGAGGACGCCGCCGTGGTGGTGGTCGGCGTTGACACCCCCAACGATCCCGCCCTGAAGACCATAGAGACGATAAGCAGCGGCCCGACCGACGTCGGCATCATCGTGGTCAGCAAGGAGCCTTCCCAGCAACTGCTGGTCTCCTGCATGCGCGCCGGCAGCGACGAATTCCTGGAGTTCCCGCTGAACATGGAGGAGTTGGCCAAGGCGATGGGCGGGCTGCTGCGCCGCAAAGGCATCGCCGCCGACAGGGAGGGCAAAGTCGTCGCCGTCTTCAGCGCCACCGGCGGCACGGGCGTCACTACCATCGCCTGCAACGTGGCCGCCGGGGTGGCCGCCGAACTGCGCGTCAACAACGCCGCGTGCCTCATCGACATGAACCTGCAGTTCGGCGCCGTGGCCCTGACCATGGACATCCGCGAGTTCACGCATACGCTGGTGGACGCCGTTCAGGAGCATGAGCGGCTGGACGAGAACCTGCTGCGCACCTTCACCACGCAGCACTCCAGCGGCGCGTCGGTCCTGCCGGGGCCACTTTCCGTGGCCGACCTGGAGGTCATCGACGCCTGGAGCCTTCGCACCGTCATCCAGGTCTGTCGGAAAACCTATCAATACGTGGTGCTGGACATGCCCCACCTTATCGACGATTGCTCCATAGTGGGCCTGGACGAAGCCGACGAGATATTCCTCGTCTGCGATATGGTTCTGCCGGCCATCCGCAACACGATTCGCGCGTTGGAGACCTTCCTCGAACTGGACTACAAGCGAGAGAAGATAAGGTTCATCATCAACCGGTTCTATGACAGCGACCAGGTGTCTCTGGACGAGATAGTCGAGCACGTTGACCTTCCGGTTCACTGGTTGATACCGTACGCGTCGGAGTCCGTGATAACCTCGCTGAACTCGGGCCAGACACTCGAGGAATGCGATCCGGACAGCGCCGTGGCCCTCAGCCTGACGGCGCTGGCGCAGCACACGGCCGGCGTGAAACCGCACGTGAAGCGCAAGAAGAAGCGCGGCCTCTTCAGCTGGGCTCGATGAGCCGGAGGTCCTGATGGAACTTCGCCGGGGGAGACCACGACATGGGTAGTCTGAGAGAACGAATCAAGCGGCTCCGTTCCTCCGATCAGGTCCAGGAGAAGACTCAGTCGAAGCCCGAACAGGAGGAGCAGCAGCCCAAGAAACAATCCCGCAAACCCAGGAAGCAGTCCCAGCAGCAGAAATACAGCGTCCAGAAGCAGAAGGTCTCCCTGAGCCGAGATAAGTACCAGGAACTGAAGCTCAAGATTCACAGGAAGCTTCTGGACGCGCTCGACCTTTCCATTCTCAGCGAACTGGAAGAGAACGAGGTCAAGAACCAGATACGCCAGGTCGTCGGCAAGCTGATGGACCAGGCGGGCGTCGGTTTCAACCGCAAGGAGCGGGAGCAGTTTGTTCAGGAGATAGTGGACGAAGTCGTCGGCTTCGGGCCGTTGGAGCCGCTTCTTCACGACAGCAGCATCAGCGACATCCTCGTCAACGGGGCCAAGCAGGTTTACGTGGAGCGGGAGGGCAAACTCTACCTGACCGACGTCGAGTTCAAAGACAACGATCACCTGCGGCACGTCATGGACCGCATCGTATCCACCGTGGGCCGGCACATCGACGAGAGTTCACCCATGTGCGACGCCCGCCTGCCGGACGGATCGCGTGTGAACGCCGTCATACCGCCCCTCGCCGTGGACTATCCCGTCCTGTCCATCCGTAAGTTCCGGGTGGACGCGCTTTCGATGGAAGACCTGCTGAATTACGGGACCATCACGGAAGAGATCGGACAGGTCTGCGCGGCCTTCGTCCGCGCCCGGCTGAACGTCCTCATAAGCGGCGGCACCGGCGCCGGCAAGACGACGACCCTCAACATACTGAGCGCCTGCATAAGTCCCCGGGAACGAATCGTCACCATCGAGGACAGCGCCGAGCTTCAGCTTCAGCAGCCGCACGTTGTGCGCATGGAGACACGACCGCCCAACATCGAGGGTAAGGGCGAGGTCACGCAGTACGATCTGTTGATCAACAGCCTTCGCATGCGGCCCGACCGAATCATTCTGGGTGAGGTGCGCGGCCGGGAGGCGCTGGACATGCTGCAGGCTATGAACACCGGCCACGACGGTTCGATGTGCACGATCCACGCCAACACGCCTCGCGACGCCCTCACCCGACTGGAAACGATGGTGGCCATGGGCGGATTCGAGCTGCCCCAGATGGCCGTACGTCAGCAGATGTCCAGCGCCCTCGACGTGATTATCCAGATGCAGCGTCTCTCCGACGGGAGCCGCCGCATGACCTATATGGCCGAGGTGACCGGCATGGAGGGTGAGGTGGTCACGATGCAGGACATCTTCCGCTTCGAGCGCAAGGGGCTGGATGAGGACGGGAACGTCCGAGGCCAGCACGTCGCCACCGGCGTGCAGCCCCGATTTCTTGACCGCCTGCGGGCGGGTGGGATCAATCTGCCACCGGACATCTTCATGCCGTCGTAAAACCTTCAGAGGCCCGTCTGCGGGCCCCGGGAGTTCAAACCATGGGAACCGACATAGCGGTCATCGCCCTGATTTTCTTCTCCGTCCTGTTCGCCTTCTTCGGCGTCTGGCTGCTGGTGAGCCAGCGGGGCACCTCGCGGGACAGAGTCGCCGACCGCCTGCGCGGCGTGCGGCAGGTGAAACGCTACGAGTTGGGCGATGCCCTGGCGGAGACGAAGGAAAGGGAACAGCAGAAGAAGCAGAGGCGCAAGGAGGCGCTTCGACAGAAGGCCTACAGCGACATCCCGGTCCTGGACGATGCGTTGCAGAAGACCACGTGGGCCGAGCGCCTCAACTCCATGCTCATCCAGGCACAGATTCCCATTTCCGTCACCTTCTTCGTTGCGATGTGCGGCGGATTGGTTGCGCTGGGTATATTGGTCAGCGTCCTGTGGCGCCAGACGTTCGACCCGTTGCTGGCCCTGCTGTTTGGCGTCCTGCTGGGTGGCGCTCCGCCCGCTTATGTGTTCATCCGGGTCAAGCGCCGCATAAAGAAGTTCAACGATCAGCTTCCCGACGCGCTGGACCTGATGTCCAGCAGCGTCAAGAGCGGGCAGTCGCTGAACGCCGCCATACAGAACGTGGCCGACGAGATGCCCGACCCCGTGAGCGACGAGTTCCGCATTCTGTCGGACGAGTTGACTTTCGGCGTCAGCTTCAGTGACGCGCTGCGACACTTGATGGAGCGCGTGAACACGAGCGACGTCAGGTTCTTCGCCACGGCTCTGATGATCCAAAAGGAGACGGGCGGCAACCTGTCCGAGGTGCTCGACGGACTTCAGGAGACCATACGGGAGAGGTTCCGCATTCTCGGTCAAGTGAAGACGCTGACGGCGCAGGGAAAGCTGAGCGGGCTGATCGTGGGCCTGCTGCCCATCGGTCTCTGCCTGGTCATCTACATGGCCAACCCGGAGTACATGAGCCAGCTTTTCACCACCTCCATCGGCAGAAAGATGCTGGCGGGGGGAGTCGGCCTGCAGTTGATCGGCGTGTTCCTGATCTACCGAATCGTGCAGATAAAGGTGTAAGCCATGAGTGGCGGCAACATCATTGTACTGATCGGAGTCTTCGGCGGCGTTGTGGGCGTGTTCGTGCTGCTCGCTCTGGTGATGGAGAAGTCGTCCAAAGGCAAAACATCCGACCGCCTGTCCGGAGGCAAGAAGGGGCAGTCGTCCTCGAAGGCGGACCTCAAGAAGAGCAGTTCCAAGCGCAGGAAGAAGCAGTGGGACGAGGATAACCCGCCCTTGCCGCTCAAACTGTTCCGTCATCTCTCAAAGCTCTGGACGTTCGGGCGCTCCTCCCACAGCCGCGTGCAGGAGTTGCTCGTGCACGGGGGCATAAGGGAGAAGGGGGCGGTGGAGATATTCCTCGGCGCCAAGCTGGCGCTTACCCTGGCCCTGCCCTCGGCAGTGGTCGCATTCCTGATGTGGCAGGCAAAGGCCACGGGGCAGTCGCCGGACATGCAGAATCTCTTCCTCTATGGCGCGATTGGGGCCGTGCTCGGACTGATGGTGCCCAATATATGGCTTCGCCGCAAAGCAGGGAACCGGATCGAAGCCATCCGTCTGTCCCTGCCGGACGCGCTGGATTTGCTGATCGTCTGCGTGGAGTCGGGCCTCAGCCTCGACGCAGCACTTGTGCGCATCAGCCGGGAACTCTCCGACGTGGCCCCCGAACTGTGTGAGGAGCTGGCCCTGCTCAACCTGGAGATATCCGCGGGAAAACCGCGGGACGAATGTCTCCGACACCTGGCCCTTCGCAGTGGATGCGAGGAGGTGGAGTCCCTGACGGCCCGCATAAATCAGGCGGCCAAGTTCGGCACGAACCTCGGCGATTCGCTGCGCATACACTCCGACACCCTCCGCCGCAAACGGCGGCAAGAGGCCGAGGAGCGGGCGGCCAAAACCACCGTCAAGCTGCTGTTCCCCCTCATCTTCTTCATCTTCCCCGCCGTCTTCGTGGTCATCCTCGGCCCGGCCGTGCCGCAGGTCATAGCGGAGTTGTTCTGAGCATCCTCCTTGCTGCGTCCGCTGCCGCGGTCCGGATTGCTTCTGCGGGGGGCCTGGGCCCGGCTTCCCAGCGCCTGTTGCGGTCAGGGGGGCCCCGCCCGCCGCACCGGATCGAGGGCGGAGTTTTTTTCCGGTCTGCTTTTCCTCGACGTCCCGCTCTACCGGGGCGCATCCCGCCACGAGTCATACCGGAACTGTCACGCCGTAAAACGTTTATATGTAGAGGCTTCCGGCCTCCGAACGGCGGTTGCTTTCGGGCTGACTCACCCTTCCGCACACCATGATCGACCCTTTGGCGGGGGCAGGCGGCGGCACGCCTTGAAAGTCCGTTCGGGGTTTCCGTAGAGTCACTATCGGAAGCGGCGAACACTAATCTCAAAGGGGCCGGCAAATGTCAGGGTCCAGAATCAGGTTGATTGGCGGATTGGCGTTGGCGGTTGTGATGGTGGCGGGTTGTACCCCGGTTCAGAAAAGCTCGGCGGTTGGAGGTCTGGTCGGCGGCGGGACCGGAGCGGCGGTCGGCCACTATGCCAGCAGTATGGGCGGTGTGCCGGGTGGGCTCATCGGGCTCGGACTGGGCGCAACCGCAGGCGCCGTGGCGGGCGAGCAGATCTACGGTAACGAAGAGAACGAAGATCTGGCCGACATGACCGTAGAACTGGAACGCCTCGAGAACGAGGTGGGCGCCAAGGAGAAGGAGCTAAGCGCTAAGCAGCAGGCTCTGGAGCGGGAGAAAGCCCAGCAGCGGGCGCTGCTGGAACAGTACGACAAGCTGCGCAACAGCCGGGCCAAACTGCAGGCCGACGCGCCGGCCAACGTTCAGGTCTCGGCCGATAAGGACAAGGTCACTTACACCATCCTGTCCGAGGTGCTGTTCGACTCGGGCCGGGCTGAGCTGACCGGCGCGGGCAAGTCCGCGTTGCACCAGGCCGTCAGCGCCATCCGGGAGCGCCACCCGGACGCGCGGATCGAGGTGCGGGGGCACACGGACAACGTGCCGATCAAATACTCCTCTTACAAATCCAACTGGGACCTCTCCTGCGCCCGCGCGGTGGCGGTGGTCCATCATCTGATCGAATCCGAAGGCTTCAATCCGGAGCGGCTTACGGCCGTCGGCTGCGGAGACACGCGCCCCGTTGCATCGAACTCATCGGCAGGCGGTCGCCGCAAGAATCGCCGGGCGGAACTCGTGGTGCGCCCGGGCGACGTCAAGGTGGCCGAAGTCCGCAAAACCCAATAACGAGCGCAGCCTTCAGCAACGAGCGCAGCCTTCGGCAACGAGCGTAGCCTTCAGCAACGAGCGTAGCCTTCAGCAACGAGCGGGCCGTACGATGGGCTCATCCCACCGATGCAAGTCGGGCACGCTTTCCGCGGCGATGGTCCTTCTCGTCGCGGGGATCATCGTGCTCGGGGGCTGTCATCCGCCCAGGGCCGTGCCATCCTACGAGTTCATCACTCGCTACGACCGTATGTCGGAGGAGCACGACCCGCTGGTCTCGCTGGTGTTCGTCCCCGAGGCCCGCCGGCTGGGCGAGTACGACGGGATCGTCATCGGGGATGTCGGCGTCGGGGAGACGTGGGTGGAATCGAAGGAAGAGGCAAGCGGTTACGCGCGTCTGTTCCGCATCGTGCTGCAGAAGGAACTGCGGAAGCTGGACCGGTTCGGTTTTGTCACGCTCGACACGGAGTCCTACTACGCCAGCCCGGAGCACGCTCCGGCCCTGCTGATAGAGGGACTCATCACGCGCTTTGACACGGGTTCGGGGTGGAAGCGGTATTTCAGTTACTACCTGTGGTTCCTGCAGTCGGGAGCCACGGATTTCCAGATCGAAGGACGCGTGGTTGACGCCGAATCCGGTGAACTCGTCATGGAGTTCGTTGACAGGCGACGGGGAATCTACAACACGGTCTTCGGGCCGTACCATAAGACGTTTCAGGATAAGTTCGCGATGTGTCTGACGGCGCGCGACACCGCCCAGTGTCTGGCGGTCTTCATGGGAGAAGGCTACGACGGCATCCCGGCCATAGCGGCCGCCGACGCAGCAGCGAGGCAAGACGACCGGCTTTAGCGCGTTAGAGGAGCAGCAATGGGCGGGGAGGCCCACGACCAACCGGTGGAGTTGTGCGCACGGAAGACGTTGATGGACAGCCTCCGGTCGTTGCGAGGCGTGCCCGTCACCGTAATGGGACTGGGCCTGTTCGGCGGGGGCGAAGGGGCGGTCCGGTATCTCGCACGGGCCGGCGCCCGCGTCACCGTCACGGACCTGAAGTCGGCCGACCAACTGGCCGAACCCATCGGCCGGCTCTCGGATCTGCCCGTGGAGTATGTTCTGGGGGAGCATCGGGAGGCGGATTTCACCAGCGCGAGTCTGGTCGTGGCTAACCCCGCCGTTCCCCGTTCGAACATGTATCTACGGGCCGCGGCCGACCGCGGCGTACCCGTTACGAGCCCCATGAATATCTTCCTCGCCCTCTGTCCGGTGCCCGTGGTTGCCGTCACTGGCAGCAACGGAAAGTCCACCACGACGGCCCTGGTGGCGGACATGCTGCGGAGTGGGGGGCGGAAAGTCCGTCTTGGAGGCAACATAGGCGTTTCCTTGCTGCCTTCACTCGAGGACTTAGGGGAGGAGGAAGTCGCGGTGCTTGAGATGTCCAGCTTCCAGTTGGCCGACGCCGGCGCCATGGAGTGGTCGCCGCGGGGTGCGGTGGTCACTAACATAACGCCGAATCACCTGAAGTGGCACGGGGGTTTCAAGGAGTACAGCGAGGCGAAGCGGAACATCGTCAGATTCCAGAGTGCCTCCGATTTCGCGGTGCTCAACGCGGATGACCCCGTGCTGCGGGGCTGGGCTTCCGAGCCTCCGTCCGGCCGGGTCATGTGGTTCCATCCCGAGGCCGACGCGTCCGACATCCGGGAGGGGATGAGCCTCTCGGGCGACCACATCGTCCTGTGCGAGGGGGGCCGGAGGGAACTGATCTGCCGGCGGAGCGAACTCAAGCTGCCCGGCCCGCACAACGGTGCAAACGCCATAGCCGCGGCGGCGGCGGCGCACAGCATGGGCGTCGGCGCCAAAGACATCCGTCGGGCGCTGGCCGGCTTCGATGGACTGGCGCATCGGCTGGAGCTGGTGGGTCAGTTTGAGGGCGTGCGCTTCTATAACGATTCCTTCAGCACCACGCCGGAGTCGGTAGTGGCGGCGCTGCGGAGTTTCGAGACCTCTATTGTCCTGATCGCGGGCGGATACGACAAAGGCCTCGATCTGTCCCCGGTGGCACGCGCGGCCGCCCGGCATGCTCAGGTCGTCGTCACGATGGGGCAGACAGGGCCGTCCCTGGCTCGTCTGACGCGCCGGGAGGGCGCCTGCGCCGGGAAGTCTCTGCCGGTGCGGGAAGCCGATTCGCTGGAGGAGGCGGTACGCACTTCGGCCGAGGTCTCGATGCCCGGGACGGCAGTGGTCTTCTCACCGGGTTGTGCCAGCTACGACATGTTCGACAACTACCGCCAGCGGGGTGAGATGTTCAAGGAGCTGGTGCGTGCGTCCTTCGGCGGCCGGCGCTGCTCGAAGGGCGCCTGAGCCGGGTCTTCAGTCTGCGCCTTCGCCGACTGTCTGGGGATTGCGGCCCAATCCATTTGACGCCGTCGGTTGTGGCCACTATACTAACTATTCAAAGTACGAACGTCTCGGGCAAAACTACGGCTGCGTTTTGAAGGGTTGAAGGAGGTGAGCTGGTAGCCTATGGCGAAGATCGTCGTCAGGAACAACGAGTCGGTCAAGGATGCCCTGCGCCGCTTTAAGAAGCTGTGTGAGCGGGAAGGCATCGTGAACCGTTCCAAGCGTTCGGCCCGTTACGAGAAGCCGTCCGAGCGGCGTCGTCGTGAGCGGAACGAACGCCTCAAGAACATCCGCAAGGCGCAGAAATCGCAGCCCTGAGAGGGGCGAATCTCACTGATTGCGGCCTCCCGGTGAATCCGAATCCGGGAGGCCGTTTTGCTTTGGGTCGAGTGCTCACGCCGGGGAGCGGGTGGAAAGGAACCGGGAGAGGGCCAGGTCAAGGCGCTGGTCGGTGCGCAGCCTCACGTAATCGGCACGTCGCTCGGCGCATTCCGCCTCCAGCCTTTCACAGAACCGCCCGAAAGAGCTTAGGTAGTCCCGCCGCACCTGTCGGGCGTCCGTGCGCACCGCTGCGCCGCCCTCCATGCCTTCGAAGCGGACCTGTCCGTCGAAGGGGAAGTCCTCCTCGGCCGGGTCCACCACGTGGGCAAACACCACCGCGTGGCCGTGGTAGGCGAACCGCCGGAGCGCCGCGGTGAGGTCTTCCAGTGGCGCTATCATGTCACTTATAAACACAACCAGCCCCCGCCGGCCCAGCTCCGGTGCCATCTCCTGCAGGAGGGCACCCGTGTCCGTCTCGCCGTCGGGGTTGTGTTCCGCCAGCAGTCGGCAGAAAGGTTCGATCTGTGCGTCCGTAGCGCGCGGCTGCAGTGCCGCCCGCACGGCCGTGTCGAACAGGCGCAGGCCCACCGCGTCCTGCTGCGAGAGCAGGACGTAGGCCAGACTGGCCGCCACCGTGGCCCCGTAGTCGTACTTGCTCATGGCGCCGGAGCGGTAGGCCATCGAGCGGCTGCCGTCCATCAGAAAATGAGCGCGCAGATTAGTTTCTTCTTCGAAGAGTTTGACGTAGAACCGGTCCGACCGAGCCCAGAGCTTCCAGTCGATGTGCTTCAGCTCCGCGCCGGGGCTGTAGGGACGGTGTTCGGCGAACTCGACGTTCAGCCCGTGATAGGGGCTGCGGTGGATTCCCACAAGATAGCCTTCGACCACGTGGCGTGCGCGCAGCTCCAGCCGGGAGATCCTATTCAGAATCTCCGGGTCCAAGTATCTCCTGTACCTGTCGGTCGTCATTGAGAGAACTCTCGCGGGCGGGGATGTGCTCGATTAGCTCCTCGACTATTCGGTCCGGCGTCACGTTGTCGCTGGTGGCCGTGAAGGTCGTCACGAGTCGGTGGCGCATCACGGGCGCGGCCACGGCCTGAATGTCTTCCACGGACACGTGATTCCGGCCGCTCAGCAGGGCGCGGGCCCGTGCCGCCAGGACCATGAACTGGCATGCCCGCGGGCCGATGCCCCAGCGCACCCATTCCTGAATGAACTCCGGCACTTCCTCCGGCCCGCCGACGCGGGTCGCCCGGGCCAGCCGCATGGCGTAGTGCACTACGTAGTCCGCCACCGGCACGCGACGAACCAAACGCTGCAGCTCCAGTATCTCCTCCGCCCCCAGCACGGGCTCCACGTCCGTCCACGGCTCGCTGGAGGTCTGCTCCATTATCTCGAACTCCTCCTCCCACGAAGGGTAGGAGACGAGTATCTTGAACATGAAGCGGTCCTGCTGGGCTTCGGGCAGGGGATAGGTGCCCTCCTGCTCGATGGGGTTCTGCGTGGCCAGCACGAAGAACGGGGCGGGCAACTCGTGGCGCACCCCGCCCACCGTCACCTGCCGTTCCTGCATTGCCTCCAGCAGCGCGGCCTGCGTCTTCGGGGGTGTGCGGTTGACCTCGTCCGCAAGGACGACGTTGGCGAATATAGGGCCCTTGATGAAACGCGTCTCCCGGGCGCCGGTGCTCCTGTTCTCCTCGATCACCTCGGTGCCCGTTATGTCGCCGGGCATCAGGTCCGGCGTGAATTGAACCCGGTTGAAGCTTAGGGACAGGCAACGGGATAGAGTGCGGACCATAAGCGTCTTGGCCAGACCGGGCACGCCCTCCAGGATGGCGTGACCGCCGGCCAGCAGGCAGACAAGCATCTGGTCCAGCACCGCCTGCTGGCCGACCACGGCCTTCGCCATCTCGTCGCGGATGCGCTGCCGGGCCGCCTGCAAATGCTCAACCAGTGCTGTGTCGTCTTCAGGGATTTTGGCGCTCGGGCGCTCTGCCATGGACTCGTCCTCAACGGGGTCAGGGCTGCAAAACCGGCAGGTTATTATACGGCAACTGAAGGATGAGCAGGGCCACCGCGGTGCCGTAGGCCGTGCCGATGTAGTCGCCGTTCCAGCTTCCGTCTGGCCGCTGCACGCCGATCAGCCAGTCGCGTAGTTCGCCGAAGTAGGCGCGCCACCGCGCGCCGCCGCGGAAGTACATCACCTGCGACAGATACATGTGGGCGTAGAAGAAGTGGGCGCCTCCCGCCGGCTGCGGCGCGGTTGTGGAGATGTTGGTCCGCGCGAACTCGAAGGCCCCCTCCACGACATCGCCCTCGTAGATGCCGGCGGCGTACATCGTGGCCACCGCGGCCGCGGAGATCGCCGGTCGGCTGTCCATCGGCCGGTCGATCTTGTAGGCGATGCCCCCGTCCGGCTGCGCCGACAGGCGGATGTAGTTCATGGCCTGTTCCACGGTCCCGCGCGGCACGGGCAAGCCGGCGTTGGCGCAGGCTCGCAGGCCCTGCAACTGAGTCATCGTCACCGCTCCCTCGTCGTCCGGTGACTCGGGCGTGTAGTACCAGCCGCCGCGTTCGCTCTGGGCGGTGGTTGTCAGCCGTATGGCGTCCAGCAATACGGCGCGGATGCGCTCCCGCAGGGCCGTCTGCCCCTCCGAGCCGTAAACCTCCGCCAGGAAGAGCATAGCGAACCCGTGTCCGAACATGGGACGCCCCGCTTCGTCGCCGCCGATCAACCCCGTCTCGGGGTCGGACTGCTGCAACAGGTATTCCACGGCGCGGCGGACGCGGTCGGCGTGTGGGCCGGTGTAGCAGGTGCTTCCGCCCCCCAGCAACGCCAGCCCGCTGAGGGCGGTCACGGCCGTGGGGAAACGCCCCGTGGCCCCGTCGCTGTACCAGCTTCCGTCCGGGTTCTGGGTGCGCAGCAGGAACGCGGTGCCTTCGTCAATTGCCCGGCGGGCTCGCGGCGTCACGAGTTGGCCGTCGGGCGAGGCGCCCAGAGCGCAGAGAGCCAAAACGACGAAGACCGGCCGGAATGTGGCCCCACAACGCAAGTGCTTTCTACCTCCCACCTTCGGACGGCTGCCGGATGGCCAGCGCGACCACCCGGTCCGCTAAACCCACGATAACCTGCCCGCTGCTCGCCCACAAGGAAACCGGCTCGGGCGGACCCTCGGAAGACAACCGGACGGCAAATGGCTGACGGCCGGAGTTTGCGTCGAGCCCCGTAACGACTGCCGTGTCCGCCCGGTGCCACGGTACCAGCAGCATGTCCCCGCAAACCTGGGGCGGGCCTACGACGACTTGACTGTCCGCGGGCGCCGCGTGCTCCCACAGCGGCTGACCGTCCGGCAGCCGCACGGCGCGGAGCCGCCAACGCCGGGCGCGGAAATGCAGCCGACCGCCGTACGGCACAAAGTGCTGGAAGTCATCGACCTCCAGCAGAAGCAGAATATCGCCATCGCGGTGCGCCCACACCGGCTTATAGCCGTCGCGCGACGGGATGTGCAGGCGCAGGTCACCTTCGAAACCGGGCAGGCATTGCGCTCCGCCGTCCATGGATTCGGTCACGACCACCTGCCGGTCCGCGTAGAGCAGACGCTTCACGCCCCCTGGCGCCGGGATGGCCTGCACGGACGGATTGCCGAACAGGGAGAACGTGTAGACGGTGTCGGCGTCGGCGAGCACCGCGCTGCCGGGCTCCGGTGCCAGCAGACCCCGCAGCGGCTGCGACATCGGCAAGCTCCACCGGGCTGCTATCCGGCCCTGCTTCAGGTCGTAGAGGCGAAGCTCTTTGGCGGCGGGCAGGGCCAACCAGAGGCGACCCAGGTCGCTCGCCGCCAGTACGCCGGTCAGTTCCTCCGTCTGTTCGCCCTCGATGCGTAGCAACGCCCGTCCAGAGAACGCGTCCAGGAGGAAGACCTCCCGGCCGGCCTCAATGCGGCAGGACGCGAGGGGACCGCCGAGGAAATCGTCCAGCCGGACGCGCCTGACCGGGTGTTCGGCCCGCGGCAGGGGCAGGCCCCGCACAGCGCGGTCCACCAGGTCCTCTTTGCGCACGCGTGTGCTCGCCGCGTAGTGGGCCCACGGCTGCCCGGCGGGCAGGTTCCAGAGGAGTTCGCCGTCCTTGCCGCGAACGCTGAAGACGTTGCCCGGCAGGCCGACGGCGATGCGGTCACCGATGCGGCAGCAGGTCGGGTAGCCGGGGCCCGCGAGTTGGCGGGGGCGCTCCAGTATGTCCACGGGCCCCGAGATCTTCGGGGCGGGCGGCAGTGCTGTCGCCCAGATTTCCCGGCCGTCGGA
>JAWODG010000207.1:0-38577 GCA_046483385.1 Candidatus Brocadiia bacterium
GAGCTGACGGAGCGTTTCCGCCGGGCCAAACAGCGCTGGCAGCGCACACGCGACACCATCGGAACCTGCCGCCACGCCGAGAGACTGGTCACCGGATGCTGCGAGCGCCACTACCGCTGCCACCACCCCGACCAGAAAGGCAACATCTACGAGCCCCGCCTCTGCAGCAGCCGATGCCCCCTCTACCGGAAGCAGGACACGAGTTGCTTGATACGAGCCTTTCATGCGAGAAAGACCCAGGTCGGAGGCTGATGGGAAAGGATTAGTCCCTCCATTGAGAACAGTGCCATGGTGCCTGTCGTCTGGAGCCTTTTTTGGCGAGCATGGTCCTGTGTACATTGACCATGGCGATGTCAGCGATATTTGCCTCAGGAAGGGAGATGACCCGGAAAACCAATCGGGCTTTGTCTTCACGGGGATGTACGTTCCGCTTCTGGCGCCGCGATACCGTCGCTCTCCTACAGGGCGCGGCGAACACCCTTTGACCAACGCATATGCGAAGCTGGCCGGTGCAGTGTGGCGTCGTCAACGTGCCCCCCAAGCTGGGGGAAAACAAAGATGTAAACCAGCTGTTGCCCGTAGTGTTTAAGAAGCTGCTGTATGGGCTGGATGGAAGGCACGGCATAATGCGCTGTGTCGGGCTCTGTCGCCGGCTTGAGTACTCGGTCCGTATGGTGATCCTCTCCCACCCAGAACGTACCGTCGGTCAGATGTCGTTACCGTGGGATTCCGTGAGCGTTCTCTTCGGGGATCAACTTATTAAGTCGGGCGTATGTGCTGAAGCGGTAACCACGGCCCAGAGAAAACTGGCTTCGAATACCGGGAACAAACTGAGACAAGTGCCGAACAGCATCCTCCGTAACAAATATATGTTCGCACATCGGAATCCATCCCTGCACAGAATTGGCATTCTGGCATTTCACTCGGCCGTGCACTTCGACAGCTACGTGCTCAAGATACAATCCATGGCCACCAGTCACTTCGGGCGTATTTCGACGGGGATCAGATGTCAGTTGTGTCGACCTTCAGCAACGGCAGTCGGACAGAAGCGAAGGCCCTGTCCGTTGGGGAAAATCTGCTTTCTGACGCCGAGGGAGAGCTGAGGATTTGCTCGACTATGGACTTCCAACTGGGGCACTGGGTCGTCGGGCAGATCAGTAAGCTAAGGGCTCTGCTGAACCAGACGCTATCTGGGGCTGGTTTCCCTGATCTATGGAATCCCGAGGGGAAGCTTGACCGTGTTTTTGGCGACTTCGCGGGGCTTGGCAAGCGAGCCGAGGAGTACCT
The DNA here is from genome assembly GCA_046483385.1 of Candidatus Brocadiia bacterium. GTDB lineage: Bacteria > Planctomycetota > Brocadiia > SM23-32 > SM23-32 > B1Sed10-231. The sequence goes on from JAWODG010000207.1 coordinate 1,288, forward strand.
CACGGTCTTGACAAAGCATACGTTGACCGGCCTTCATCAGGCGGAGCGGCACTCGGCCTTCGGTGGGCCGGGAGCTGTAGCTCCTTCCGAGGTCAATTGAGCCGGTCAGGAGACTCCGCTTTGGCTTTCGACACGAGCTTCTGACGGATATTATGTGAGCAACCACGTGCGGGGCTACCGTCTGCAGCGGGAAGCGCGGGTATCCCGGCCGCCTGCTCCGCACGTCCCTCTTCCCGGGACCGGACACGGGAGCCGGAGATGCCGTCGGACTGGTCCGATCACCCTCTCATCCAGCGCCTTCTGGACGCCGACGAACCGCCGGATCTCACCGACAAGGAGCTGGCCCTCCTGGAAGCCTGCCTGAAGCAGCCCCTTCAGCCTTCCCGCATCCAGCGGGAAAACAGAAGGACTGGCCGCTCCGAGTACAAGGAACGCCGCAAATGGCTGAAGCTCATCCTCGATTACAACCGCAACCGCCGCGCGGCGCCTGCTGGAGACCGGAGTGCCGGTGAGCGCGGAGACCCGCCGCAGAAGGAAGCAGAAAGCCTGGCCGAGGCGCCACCGCGGACCCCGCCGGCGGGGCCAGAAGCCACGCTTGAGGCCAAGAGGAAGACAAACCGTCCACCGAGACTCTGGACGCGCACCCACTGTCCGAGCTGCGGGCGGGATGGGATCGAGTTCGTCAGCCAGTCGGAGTTCAGCAGGCGCTGGAAGGAATACGACTCCGATGCCGTCGTCCGCACCACGGTGTCGAGCCGCATCAAGGACGGCAGGTACTGCGCTGATGCCAACGCTGACGTGCCGTGGTGTCCACTCTGCAAGCACAAGACGCCCGAGGGGCAGGGCGTCAACCAGCCCGTGGAGAAGCCGAGCGTCTCTGATTACGTGCCCACGGAAGCTGAGAAACAGAAGATGCTGGACTGGGTCGAGGATGCCGTATGCAGACGCTTTGACACGTTTCAGGTCGATTGGCTGAACCTGCAGAATCCACCCGAGCCGCTGGCCGTCGATTGCTTCCAGGAGGCGTTCGAGAAGGTTCTGCAGGCTATGCACGAACGCCGGGGAGCGCTCACGCGCGACGAGGTGGAGTCGCTGGCGGAAGATGCCATACAGGGCCGCATCCGCGATCACCAGGACGCGAAGTATCGTCCTCGGTTCCGAGACGGCGCCAGCCGTCCTGAGGACGAGTAGCCGGACTATCCTGCCCCGTTGCGGCTGACCTCAGCAAGATCCCCAGAGCCGGACCCGCACGTCCCCCTCTCTCTGCGGGCCCGATGACCTGACCATCCCTATGCCGCACTGCCTTCCCGCACCCCCGTGCGTCATGTGCGCACATGCAAGCTCCTGTCGCAGGATGTCGGTTCTGCAGCTTAGGTGAGTGAGCTGACGATTGTCCGCTGCAAACAAGAAGGAGCGAAGCCGTGCACAGGACGAGGGAAGTCATCGACCGCCTACGGGACGAGGGCTACTCCGTCTCCCCCGGCTACCTCCAGTACCTGCTGCGGGAGCGCATCCTCCGAGCGCCATCGGAGCGTTTCGCTGGCGCCTACGTCTGGCGCGAACCCGACATCGATCGGCTTCGGTCGGTGCTCAAGCGCAGGGAAAGGGGCCCGGGGAGCGTAGCCAGACATGAGAACGGGAGATAGCACTATGGACGCAAGAGAAGCGAAGGCAGAGTGGGACGAGCTCAGCGGGCTGTACCTGGCCAAGAACTACACCCGTGCGAAGTTTGCGGACGAGATCCAGAACCGACTTGAAGTGGTGATGCTTCGCGTGGTGCAGGGCCTGGCCTGCGCCCGCGAGCATGACCTGCTCTCCCCGGCGCAGATGGCGCAGGCCCAGGAGGCGCTGCTCGACATCGCGCACGCCGCGGAACAGCTCGGCGGGCTTGCAGCGATGCTATACGGGGAGATCGACGGCCTGAAGGGCCGGATGGAGATGCTGGAGAGACAGTTCGACTCAGAGCCGGAGTCTGGACGATGCGGGTCGGATTCAAGGTAACAGTTCGCGGCGCGGTCCGGTATGTACCCAGTGGAGGCCCCCTGCGCGGTGGCCCCGCGTCAACCACCGGCCTGTGATCAGGCCGGTAAGCCCAGGGACTTTGCGCGATCCCTCGAGCATCCGCGCCGACGTTTCGGCCGGCGACGGGGTAGGTAAACAACAGGCGGCCACTGCACCGACTGCGATGGCCGAGGGATTTAGGCCGACGCTTTTGGCGCGCTTTACGAATGTAACAAGTAGGGGCTTCGGCCCGAACGCAGAGAGGACGACATGCGATGAACACAGAGCGCGAGATGCCGGTTGCCAGTGACAGTTCGCGCGTGGCCGAGGCGCCGACATCGGTGCATCGAGCGATGAGAATACAGATTTGTGTCCCGATCCCGGCGCTCGCCCCCCCTTTTACTTACAGACGGAGACGCACGCCGGCAATCGATGTCACAGTTCGGGTGCGCTTTTCGTAGGTAATCAGTAGGGGTCCGGTCGGACAACACGAGAGGACGACAAGGTATGCACGCCCACCAGGACACGCTCGCTTCCCTCGACATCCGCCGCGTGGCCGAGGCACTTGGGCTTGAAGTGCACGAGGCGGGCGCCTGCTTCTACTGCCGCTGCCCGGTCACGGTCCACGAGCATGATGGCAGCAGGCCCCGCTGCCAGCTCGGGGGCGAGGAGGACCACCTGTGGTACTGTCACAAGTGCGGCGAGGGCGGCGACGCCGTCGGCCTTGTCAAAGCCGTCCGGGGCTGCGATGCGGCCGGGGCGTTCGCATGGCTGAGGCAACGGGGCTTCCTGCCCGACCGCTCGGGTCGCGCTGCCTCGCCCGACCGAGCACCAGACGGGCCGCTTCACGAGCTCGCTATGCGGCGGGACTGGGCCGTCGAAGCGCTGGAGGCGCTGGGGGCTGTCGAACACCAGCAGAACGGCCGGCCGGCTGAAGTACGTTTCCCGATGCGCGACGCCGACGGCGAGGTCACGGGATGGCGACGCCGCCGGGCCGACAACCAGCCCTTCGGCGAGGCCGGCAAGTGCCTGACGAGGAAAGGCGACAAGAACGGCCTCATCTGCCCGTGGCCCCTGCCCGATCCAGAGCACGATCCGGTTCTCGTCGTGGAAGGCGAGGCGGACGCGGTTGCCGCGCTCAGCGCGCTTCCCGGCATCCCAGTCGCGGCCACGCCCGGCGCCAATCCCGGCAAGGACTGCCTCAAGTATCTCCAAACGCTGCTGCCCGGGCGGTCGGTCGTCCTCGCGCCGCACCCGGACGGCAGCGGCGCCGACTGGCGCGACCGCCTGGGCCGTGCGCTTCGGAACGTCCAGTGCGACGTGCGCTATGTCCCGCCCGAGGGGGGCGGGCTGCTCAGCTCGGATGCGGACCTCGACGACCGACTCCGGGCTGGCGCAGATCTCGAATGCCTGATGGATGAAGCGCTTCCGTGGCAGGACCCCAACGCAGAGAGCGAGACGATTGCGCAGAAGCTGCTCAGCCTGGTGGCGGCCGTCGAGTTCGTGCATTCGGGGGACGGCTCCGCCTGGGCGGTGATGCCGGAGGGGCGCGCGCTGCGCCTGGACGTGCGCGGGAGCCCGTTTGCCGCCTGGCTACGACACCGCTTCCTCGAAGCCCACGGCAGACCGGCCCGGTCCGGCGACGTATCCGACGTCCTCGGGGCCCTTATCGGCCGGGCGCGATTCGAAGGACCGAAACGAGAAGTATACACCCGCGTGGCCGGGCACGGCGGCAACGTGTACCTCGACCTCGGACGCGAGGACACCATGGCCATCGAGATAACGCCGGAGGGCTGGCGCCTCATAGACCGGCCTCCGGTGTTGTTCGCCACGAGCGACGCGCTCGCGCCGCTCCCGGTGCCCGTCGAGGATGCCACGCCGGAGGACCTGGAGGCGCTGATCGACCTGCTGGGGCTGCCGGCGGTGGAGGCCCTCCTGGCGACGGCCTGGGCGCTCGCGTGCCTCCAGCCGGGCAGACCCTTCGTCATCCTCGTGCTGATCGGCCCGGCCGGCTCCGGCAAGTCGACCAGGACGCGCCTGCTGCGGATGCTGGTCGACCCGGCCGGCGCGGACGGCACGCTGGTGGCCTCGCCCCCGCGGGAAGGACGCGACCTCTACGCCGCCGCATCCGGCACGCACGTCCTGGCTCTGGACAACCTATCCAGTATGCCCCGCTGGCTCAGCGACCTTCTCTCCTCGGTCGCCACGGGCAGCGGCCAGGCCACCCGGCGCTACTACACCGACAACGAACTGGCCGTTGTCCAGGTGCGCCAGCCGGTGATCTTGAACGGGATCGAAGTCGCCGGGCTGGGCGAGGACCTGATGGATAGGGCCATCGTGCTCTCCTGCCCGCCCGTCGATGAGGCGCGCACGGAGGCAGACCTATGGCAGCAGGCCCGCGAGGCGGCCCCACGCATCCTGGGCGCGCTCCTCGACGCGGCCGCGGTGGCCCTGAAGAACCGCGCGAGCATCAGCATCCCTGCCCACAGGCGTCCCCGCATGCTCGACTTCGCCACCTGGGTCAAGGCCGCCGAGCCCTACCTGCGCCAGGTGCCCGTCTGGCGCGACCTGGACTTCCTTGAGGTCTACGCCGCCAACCGCAGACAGGCCAGCGACGAGGTGCTCGAAGCCGACCCGCTGGGGGCGTTGCTGCTCAAGCTGGCCGGCGAACGCCGATGGAAAGGCAGCGCCTCCGAGCTGCTCGATACGCTCGAGGGCATGCTGGAGGACGAGTGCGGCCCCGATAGGGCCACCAGAATCATGCGGGGGAAACGGTGGCCATCCGCCCCGCACGTCCTAGGGGCGCGCCTGCAGCGCCTCGTCCCGCAACTCAAAGCCGCCGGCGTCTCCGCGAGACGGGGCCGCAGCGGATCGAGCGGCAGGGCCTGGATACTCGAGCCGGAGGTGCCGTTCTGATGCGCACCATGAATGGAGAAAAGAGTGACAGCATGGTGACGGCAAGTGACGGCACAGTGACGGCAACGCTGTCACCCCGATACGGCTTCGCGGCCCCGCGGAGGGCCTTCTCAGTCGAAGGTGACGGCAGTGACGGCGAAATCCCTACTCCCTACATACACCGTGACAGCTTTCTTCCTTGCCTCCTGTGGCGTTGGAACAAGAGGAAGAAGGAAAGAGAAGGCAGCAGAGGCGTGTGTGTACAGAGTAGCGGAAATGCCGTCATCGCCGTCACTGCCGTCACCGGCCCGAAGGTTTTGGGTCCTACCTGGCCGCAATCGGCCTCGGCCGCGCTGGAAACCGTTACCGACCAGGCTAAGTTTGTTGCGAGCGTTAGAGACTTTGGCGCTTGCCGTGCGCGGTTGTGTCCCGTGCGAAACCGTCGTGCAGAAAGGATGAGATGAAGCCCGACCTTACCGTTCAGAATGTAGCCGAACTGATGGGGGTCCACCCCGAGACCGTGCGGCGCCTGGCCCGGGCGGGCAGGCTCTCCGGCGCCTACAAAATCGGGCGCCAGTGGCGATTCGCCCGGGAGGCCATCGAGCGAATACGCGGCCAGGTGATCCGCTACACCTACCACGCCGACATCCAGCTGTCGAGCCTGCGCGGAGAGGAATCTGAATGAGGTCACGTGCCCTCGACCAGCCTGTGCGAGACGGGACAGAAGGGCCCGAAAAGGGCCTTGAGTCCCCCCGCACCCCCGGTATCATGCCGGAGGCGGTCGAGGTGCCGAGCGGCGCCCCGGATTGGGTGACAGCCGACCTGCTGGAGGAGGCCATCGAGGTGTGGCAGCCTTATTACGACGAGGAGCTGGACGCCGACGACGCCCTGGAGATCGCCCTGAGCGTGGGGCGTCTGGCCGAGGTCATTTCGGGAGAGGGCGGGACATGAAGCGATACGTGGCGCTGGCGCGGGTGTCGAGCCGGGAGCAGGAGCGGGAGGGTTTCAGCCTCGACGTGCAGGAGGACGCGCTGCGGGGCTACGCCGAGCGGCAGGACGGCGAGATCGTGAAGCTCTACCGCGTGGCCGAGACGGCGAGTAAACGGGACGAGCGCCGGACCTTCAAGCTGCTCGTGGAGTACGCCCGCCAGCACGCGCCGGAACTCGACGGCGTGCTCTTCTACAAGGTGGACCGCGCCGCACGGAACCTGTTCGACTACCTCGAACTGGAGCGCCTGGAGCAGGAGCAGGGCCTGCGCAGCATCTTCGTCACCCAGAAGACCGGGGACGGTCCGGCAGGACGGCTCCATCGGCGCACGCTGGCCAACATGGCGGCCTTCCAGGTCGAGCTTCAGAGCGAGCTGGTCAAGGAAGGCATGGCCCGCCGCGTGCAGAACGGCCTCTTCCCCGGACACGCGCCGTACGGCTACCGCAACGTCCGCGTGGACGGCCGCGGCTTGGTCGAGGTGGACCCGGAGAAGGGGCCGTACATCCGCCGCATCTTCGAACTCTACGCCTACCACAACCACACGCTGGACAGCCTCCTCGATGCGCTGGAAGAGGAGGGCATCTTCTACTCGAAGAGCCGGGGGCGCTTCCCGCGCAGCAAGCTGCACGACATGCTGCGCGACCGCTCCTACATCGGCGAGGTGCGCTGGCACGACGAGTGGCATCCCGGCACGCACGAGCCGCTGGTGGAGCGGAGCCTGTTCGAGCGGGTGCAGGTCCTGCTCGGCGACGCCACTTACGCCAGCCACGAGAGCGTCTACGGCAGCGGGCTGGTCGAGTGCGCGCACTGCGGGCGGCCCATCTGCGTCGAGGTCAAGACCAGGCAGCTCAAGTCGGGCCCCAAGGAGTACCGCTACTACCGCTGCACGCGCTACACCGCCGACGGGCACCCGCGCGTTCGCGTGACGGAGGCCGACCTCGACGAGCAGGTGATGGAGATGTTCCAGGGCCTGAAGATCGAAGACGCCAAGGTCCGGCGCTGGATCGCCAAGGCGCTACGGGCCAAGACGAAGAAGACCCAGAGGGCGGGGGTCAGGCGACACGAGCGGACCGAGCGGCAGCTCGTGGAGGTGAGGCGCCAGAAGGACCGGCTCCTGGACATGCGCCTGCTGGATGACATCGACCGGGAGACGTTCGCCGCCAAGCACCGGGAGCTGCGCGACCGGGAGGCGAAGCTGACGCTCCAGATCGAGGCCCAGGGCCGCCAGCAGAGCGAGCACGCCGACTTGGCCGCCAAGGTGTTTGAACTATCGCAAACCTTGGCGGAAACGTGGGATACGGCAGATGTGGCCGAGAAGCGCCAGGTGCTCGAAATCCTCTGTTTGAACTGGCGCCTGGATGGCGTAAGTCTTTGCCCCGTATGGAGAAAGCCCTTCGACGTGCTCGCCGAAGGGCTGGTTTTGCAGGATGGTCGGGGCGGCGGGATTCGAACCCGCGACTTCGTGCTCCCAAAGCACGCGCGCTATCCAGGCTGCGCCACGCCCCGACGCCCCGGATGATACCAGCGCGCCGGGTCTCGGTCAACATTCCCGCGCGGGCGCGTATCCCCTCCATGTCCATGCCCTCGATGCCACAGCCTGGAACTTGACGCACTAAGTTGAACCCCATACACTCGCCGCCCGTTCGGTCGAGGCCCGGCCTGCTTTCCTCCCACAGAGCTTCCCATGAAACCCAAACCCGTCATCGTCGTCATCGGCGCCGCCAGCGCCACGTTCGGCCCCAAGGTCCTCCGCGACGTCATCCACCACCCCGCCCTCGAGGGCTGTACGCTCCGATTCGTGGACATCCACGAAGAGCACCTGGACATCTTCACTCGGCTCGCCAAACGCATCAACGAGGGGCTGGAGCACCCCGTCAAGATCGAGTCGGACACCGACCGGCGCCCCATGCTCGAGGGCGCCGATTACGTGCTCGTGTCCGTGGATGTCGAACGCATCGAGACCTGGCGGCAGGACTTCGAGGTCCCCGTCGAGGAAGGCATCCGCCAGGTCACCGGCGAACTGGGCGGCCCCGGCGGCCTGTTCCACTCCCTTCGCCAGATTCCGGTGCATCTGGAGATCGGGCGGGACATCGCCGAGATCTGCCCGGACGCCATCGTCATGGTGGAGTCCAACCCCCTGAACCGCATCTGCCTGGCCATGGAGCGCTACACCGACTGCGGCCAGATCCTGGGGCTCTGCCACGGGGTGGAGATAACCCAGAACTTCATCGGCAAGCTGCTGGGCATGGAGACGGAGGCCATGGTGGCCACGGCGGCCGGGGTGAACCACTTCCACTGGATACTGGACCTCCGTCGACGCGACACGGGAGAGGACCTCTATCCGCTGCTGCGCGAGAAGCTGGCCTCGGTTGACCTTGAGGAACTTGGACACTGGAGCCGTTGGGAGATGTCCCGCAAGCTGCTCGACGTCTACGGCTACATGCCCTCCTGCGGGGACGAGCACATCGGCGAGTACCTGCCCTACGCGTGGGAGTACTGCGGGCTGGAGGGGCCGGGTTTCGAGGCCCGCGCCGAGGGACAGGAGGAGCTGTGGGAATACTACGGCAGGCTGGCCGAGAGCGAGGGGCCGTTGACGCCGCATACCGGCGATATCGGCGGCGAGTTCGAGGAGGAGAAGCTGCTCTGGTTCTTCGAGCCGCGCAGTTGGGTGGACACTCTCGCCTTCCCCATCATCAATTCCATCTACACCAACGAGTTCATCCGCATGCCGGCCGTCAACATGGTCAACCGGGGCGCCATCAACAACCTGCCGGACGACGTGTTCGTGGAGGGCCCCGCCGGGGTCGATTCATCCGGCGTTCGGCTGCTGAGCATCGGAGACCTGCCGAAGCCGCTGGCGGCGTTCTGCCGGCGGGACATCGACCTGATGGAGATGACCGTCGAGGCGGCCGTCCGCGGCGACCGCAGCCTCGTGCTGCAGGCCATGCTGCTGGACCCGGTGGTGGACAGCGTCGCGGCCGCCGAGCGTATCATCGACCGCATGATGAAGACGCAGGCGGAGTTCCTGCCGCAGTTCGCCTGAGCGCCGTGCAAGTCAGGACTACCTGCGGGCGGCGCGCAAAACGGCCTCATAGAGGTCCGCCAGCAACATGAACGTCATGAACGCCAGATAGAAGGCGAAGGGCGCCAGCGCGGCGCTCACCACCAGCCCGGCGCCCCGCATGAAGCCGATGTCCCCGGTGGCCATGCCGCTCCAGTCCAGCACCATGGCCAGCACCATCCACGAGGTGCCCACCAGCGCGCCCAGCATCAGCAGCACCGGCGCCAGCACCAGCGCGCAGCGGAAGACGACCGCCAGGATGGACACCGCGGCCTCTCCCGCGACGGCTCCGCGCAGCCCGCGCTGCACGTACATCGTCTCGGCCGGGTTCAGGAAGATGACCATCACGTGCGCCAGCACGATCGCCGCCAGAACGGGAGCAATCAGCGCGATAACGCTGCCCTGTTGGAGGGCGGCGCCGATGCCCGCCGCCACCATGCCGACGGCCGCCAGCAGGCCGGCCAGGCCCATGCAGTCAAGGAAAGGTATGAGGGAAACACGCTGGGGGTTGTTCTGAAGCGTGGCCCGGCCCGCAACGGCGAAGCGCGCCGCCAGGTAGTGGAGGGCAACGCCGACGATGGCCCCGCCCAGTCCCTGCAGGAAAAGGCTCATGCTGTCGTTCTGGATGGCGCCCACGGTGAACCGCACCAGCACGGCGGCGGAAGCCAGTAATATGCAGATCAGTCCTAATTGAGCCAGCACGGTCTGGTAGATCTCGAACCGCTCGGTGAGCCCCGCCAGAAAACGCAGTTTCTTCAGCACGTAATCCACGGCGGGCACCACCGGGCTGGTGATGGCCTTGGCCGCGGGCTCCTCGGGCGCCGCCTCGGCGAACATCTCTTCGGTTATCTCCCGCGTGGCGCCGCAGCGGGGGCACTCGCCCAGCTTCCCCAACTGGTTGTCGTGAACCACCAGCACCGCCCCGCACTCGGTGCATTCCATAGTGCCATTGCGCATCGCCCTGCTCCTTCGCGTTGAAACGGCGTTCAACGCCCCTTCCGGAGGCGCCGCACAAACCCACAGACGTACGCTCTATCCTCTAATATGGAATATAGGCCGCACAGGGCGATTTGTCAAGATTTATAACCCCATCGTAAGTTCCTTCACATCAAAGGCTTGTATAGTCGCCCCCGCCAGGGGGCCTCCTGCCGACCCGTCGGACCCGCCCGCGCATTGCGCAGACCGGCGGAAACCGATAGCCTGCGGCGCGAACTGGAGAACCCCTCGACCTCCCTGGAGGGAGCCGCTCATGGACTGGCAGGCCCAATGGATATGGCATCCCCCGAAGCCGGAAATGCACAACTTCTACCTGCACGCGCGCAGAACCTTCCAAATCACCGACCCGCCGCAGGACGCCCTCGTATTCGTGACCGCCAGCAGCCTCTACCGGCTCTTCGTCAACGGCGAGTTCATTGGCCGCGGGCCGAATCCGGCCGACCCATCCCGTTACTATTACGACCGTTACGACGTCACGGAACACCTGAGGCGGGGAGCGAACGTCGTTGCCGCCCTCTGTTACAACTACGCCCCCGAGCCGAAAGGCATACTGAACCAGAACTGGGGACGCGGCGGCCTGCTGCTGGAGATACGCGCCCCCGGCCCGGACGACGAGGTGCTGCTGAAGACGGATTCGTCCTGGCGCGTGCTGCACTCCCCCGCCTGGAAGCAGGACGTGCCCCTGAACTGTCTACTCTACGGCGACTACAAGGAAGTCTATGACAGCCGCCGGGAACCAGAGGACTGGCTGGAGGTGGATTTCGACGATGGCGACTGGTCGGAACCGGCCGTCCTGGGCCGACCGCCCGTTGAGCCGTGGACAAACCTGATACCGCGCGAGATACCCCACCCGGGAGGCGAACGCGTACGCCCCGTGAACGTTCACTGGGAAAGCGCCAGCGTCACCTACCCCTACCGCGAGGACTGGGAGTTGGGCGAGTGGAACACCGAGTGGAACCTGGCCGAAGGCAAGCCCCACTCCGGCAAGCGACCCGACCGGCGGGAGTTGCCCGCCCGGATGGAAAGGACCCACGACGACTTCGCCCCCTCGCTCATCCTCGACTTCGGCCGCGACGTGACCGGCTACCTTGACGTCGTCGTCGCTGACAGTGCCGGCGGAACCGTGGACGTGCTTTACGGGGAGGACCTCTGGCTGACGCGCGTCGACACTTTCATCCTCAAGGGCGGGCGCCAGACGCTGCGGCCCTACAATCGTCGGACCTTCCGTTATTGCAAGCTCCTGTTCCGGGAGACGCCGGAACCGATCGCCGTCGAAGACGTGTCCCTGAAAATGGACACCTATCCGGTGGAGCGCCGCGGAGCGTTCCGGTGCTCCGACGACCTGCTCAACCGAATCTGGGAGGTCGGTCACTATACCATGCGTCTCAGCATGCTGGACCACTTCGTGGACTGCCCCTGGCGCGAGCGCACGCTGTACGGGGGCGACATGTGGGCGCACAACATCATTGCCCATTACACCTTCGGCGACCCGCGCATGAACGCCAAATGCCTGCGCCAGATGGCCCACATCCAGTATGAGGAGGGCGCCCTCCCACCCTGGGGACCCTATCGTGGTTGCGGCAACTTCTATCCCTCCTGGTCGGCCTTCTGGGGACTCGCCCTCCTGGATCACTGGGACTTCACCGGCGACCGGGAACTGCTGGAGGACCTCTGGCCCAACCTACGCTCCTTGGTGGACTGGACACTGGGCGAGATCGACAACAGCGCCCGCCTCATCGGAAGACCCGGGTCCGGGGCGGATGTCCGCGGCCGTAACGAGCACGGCGCCGCCTTCCGGGCGTGGATGGAAGCCCCAAAGGAGCGGTACACGGCCTGGGACAACATTCCTTTCCACAGGCTCCTTGAGCAGACCACCGGCGTGGCCCACGCAACCGGACGCCCTGAGGAAGCGAACCGCTCCGCCGAGGGGGCCCGCCGCATGGCGGGCGGCATCCGCGAACGGTTCATAGACCCGGCCAACGGCCTCTGCGTGGGCCGCGGCTCCGGGGAGCAGCCGGGACAGTACAACACCGGCCTCGCCTTGTGGGCGGGCCTGCTGCAGGACGGCCGGGGCCGGATCGCTACGGAGAAAATGTTCGCTCCGCACGTCAAGTCCGTTGGTGCGCCTTTCGGAGCCCTGTTCGTCACCGAGGGACTGTTTCGCTACGGGGCGGACGGCCGCGCGCTCGATTTCATACGGCGCTATTGGGGGGAAATGCTGCGTCGCGGCGCGGGCACGTTTTGGGACAACTTCAGCCTGGACTGGCCGCCGGGGGTCGTTGCCGACCGGAACACCAGCCGATGCCACGGCTGGTCGGCCGGCCCCACCTATTCCCTGCCCGCCCACGTGCTGGGCGTCCGGCCGCTGGAGCCCGGTTTCGCCTCGTTTACCGTGGAACCCCAACCGGCCGACCTGAGCTGGGCGGAGGGCGCCGTCCCATCCCCTGCCGGGGAGATATCCGTCGCATGGCGCCGCAGTGAGGAGGAGTTTCGGCTGGAGGTGACCGTGCCCGGTGGATGCGAGGCGCATGTTTGCCTCCCGCGCATCCAGACGACCGCGGGCCTCCTGACGGTGGATGACGCCCGGGTGCACGAAAGCGACGCGTCGGTCAAGGTCGGCCCGGGGCGGCACCTGGTGCGCCGGAGGGCTCGTTGACTTGCACCGCCCGTTGCGATGTGCTAAGTTGAATCCTTCGCAAGGCGGGGGAAAACAACGTCGTTCGCAGCGCCCCTGAGACCTGCCGAGGTTGTTGGGATTCGCGCTTCCCTTCCGCATCTTCCGCTTACTGTTTGACACTGCTATTCCGCAGGAAGCTTCCTACACGCGTAAGGAGTGTGCGTTCATGAGCAACGAGATGATCTACTTTTTCAAGCAGGGCGAGGCCGACGGCCGCACTGAGATGAAGCAGCTTCTGGGCGGCAAGGGCGCCAACCTGGCCGAGATGGCCAACGTGGGCCTGCCCGTGCCCCCGGGCTTCACCATCACCACCGAGATGTGCCGCGAGTACCTGGAGAACGACGGCCAGTGGCCGGAAGGGCTGGAGGAAGCCCTGGAGGAGAACCTGGCCCGGCTCGAGGAAGTCACCGACCGCAAGCTCGGCGGCAGGGAGAACCCCCTGCTGGTCAGCGTGCGCAGCGGCGCCGCCGTCAGCATGCCGGGCATGATGGACACCATCCTGAACCTGGGCCTCAACGACGACGCCGTCCAGGGACTGACCAAGCAGAGCGGCGACGAGCGGTTTGCCTGGGACTGCTACCGGCGCTTCATCCAGATGTTCGGCAATGTCGCCATGTTCATCCCGCACAGCGACTTCGACGACATCCTGCACGAGGAGCGCGAGAAGGCCGGCGTGCAGTACGACAGCCAGCTCAACGCCGAGCAACTGAAGGAAATCGTCGAAGAGTTCAAGGCCATCTACAAGAAGGACACCGGGGAGGAGTTCCCCACCGACCCGAAGGAGCAGTTGCGCCGCGCCATCGACGCCGTCTTCGGCTCGTGGAACAACCCGCAGGCCATCCGCTACCGCGAGATCAATGAGATCCGCGGCCTGCTGGGCACGGCCGTCAACGTGCAGACCATGGTGTTCGGCAACATGGGCCTGACCAGCTTCACCGGCGTCGGCTTCACCCGCAACCCCGCCACCGGCGAGAACAAGCTCTACGGCGAATACCTGATAAACGCCCAGGGCGAGGACGTGGTGGCCGGCATCCGCACACCCAAGGACGTCAACAAACTGCAGGACGAGGACCTCTCAGAGTTCCCCGAGTGCGACATCGACCCTGCCGAGGCCAATGAGCTCTATGACGACCTCTACGATCAGCTCCTCGACGTCAAGCACACACTCGAAGAGCATTACCGGGACATGCAGGACTTCGAGTTCACCGCCCAGCAGGGCAAGCTCTACATGCTGCAGACCCGGACGGGTAAGCGCACCGCCGTCGCCGCCGTCAAGATAGCCGTCGAGATGACCGAAGAGGATCTGATCGACAAGGCCACCGCGGTCAACCGCATCGATCCCAATCAGCTCGAGCAGCTCCTGCACAAGCACTTCGACGCGGACGCGGAGAGTGAGGCCCTCGAGCAGGGCCGCTGCCTGGCCGAAGGCCTGCCCGCCTCGCCCGGCGCGGCGGTCGGCAAGATCGCCCTCACCGCCGACGATGCCGAGGAGATGGCCGCCGCCGAAGCCGTCAAGGACGACCCCGCCGGCATCATCCTCGTTCGCGAGGAGACCAGCCCGGAGGACATCGGCGGCATGGACGCCTCCATGGGCATCCTGACTGCCCGAGGCGGCATGACCAGCCACGCGGCCGTGGTCGCCCGCGGCATGGGCAAGTGCTGCGTGGCCGGCTGCAGCGAGGTCGTGCCCGACGAAGACACCAGGACCGTCACCATCGCCGGCAAGGAGTTCGCCGAGGGCGACGTCATTTCCCTGGACGGCACAACCGGCCAGGTCTTCGAAGGCACCATCGAGATGGTCGAGCCTGAGATGTCCGGCGCCTTCGGCACGCTGATGGAGTGGGCCGAGGAATACCGCGACATGGGCGTCTGGACCAACGCGGACACGCCGGACGACGCGCAGAGGGCGCTGGAGTTCGGCGCCGAAGGCATCGGTCTGTGCCGCACCGAGCACATGTTCTTCGAGGAAGGCCGCATCGCCAACGTCCGGCAGATGATGCTCACTGCCCCGGATGTCCGGCGCATCGAAGCCCGACTCCGCGACGCCGAGGTCGCCAAGACTCAGGCGTCCGGCGATAACCTGCGCAGGATCGAGAAGGAAATCGAGGAGATCGAAGGGGAGCTGGCGGAAACGCGAAAGCTGTTCGACAGCGCCCTGGAGGAACTCCTCCCCGAGCAGCGCAAGGACTTTGAGGGCATCTTCCGGGTTATGGACGGTCTGCCGGTCGTCGTCCGGCTTCTCGACCCGCCCCTGCACGAGTTCCTGCCGCAGGACGCCGAGGTCCAGGAGCGCCTCGCCGGGCAGATGGGTATGACAGCTGACAGGATCGCCAACCGCGTCAACGAGCTGCGGGAGTTCAACCCCATGCTCGGCCATCGCGGATGCCGACTGGGTATCACTTACCCCGACATCTACAAGATGCAGGTCCGCGCGATCATGGAAGCCGCCGTCAACTGCCAGAAGGACGGCATTGACGTGCACCCGGAGATCATGATCCCGCTGGTCGGGGCGGACGAGGAACTGCGCATATGCCGCGAGGCAACCGAGGAGGTCTGCCAGGACGTCCTGCAGGAAGCCGGCGTCGAACTCGACTACAAGATCGGCACGATGATCGAAGTGCCCCGCGCTTCCCTGACGGCCGACGCGATCGCCGAGTATGCCGACTTCTTCAGCTTCGGCACCAACGACCTGACGCAGATGACGTTCGGGTTCAGCCGCGACGACGTCGGCGTCTTCGTGCCGGAGTATGTCGAGCGTGAGATCCTGGAGAACGACCCCTTCCAGGCGCTCGACCAGAGCGGCGTCGGCCAGCTCGTCGCCATGGGCGTCGAGAAAGGCCGCAAGACCAAGCCGGACCTGAAGGTCGGCATCTGCGGCGAGCACGGCGGCGAGCCACGCTCGGTGGCCTTCTGCTACCGCGCCGGGCTCAATTACGTCTCCTGCTCGCCGTACCGCGTGCCGGTGGCCCGCCTCGCCGCGGCCCAGGCCGCCATCGCGGAGCAGGAGGACTGAACCGCATCGGGGCCACGGCCCGAAGCAAGCGACCATGAAGGCCCGACGGGCAGCCACGCCCGCCGGGCCTTTTCTATTCCGCAAAGCGCGCCGCAATACCTCGGAACCACCGGCCACCGGGTCTTGCCCACCGCCAATGCCCCGCCTATAATGGCTTTCGTTGCGCACGGGTTCAAACTACGGGGGATGAGTGCTTACACGAACACTCCAGACATGCGTTGGCGTCTGCCTGATGGCTCTGGCCGCAATGGCGTTCGCCGGCTGCGGCGTCCGGTCAAGGCTGGTTATCGACGGCACCGGTAGCCTGGCCGAGACTCCGGACGGTCCGAGCGCCGTGCTCCGTGTGACGGTCCCCGAGGAACAGAAATCGTGGACCGGCCAGACCACGTGGGGCAAGATCGCCACGCCGCACCTCGCCCGGGGGTTCGCCGAGCAGCTTGCGTGGACGGCCTCCGAAGGCGGCTGGATGGACGTCGTGCCGGTCCAGCAGGTCGCGGAGCGTATAGAACAGGGCGCCGACGAAGCCGACTATACCCTCCGCCCGGACGAAGAGACGCTCCGCATGTATGCCGACGCGCTCGGACTGGCCTCGTACCTGACGGCCGAATTGCGGTGCTCCCGTCTTCAGTACCGCTTCTTCTGGTCATGGGCGCTGGTCGAATACAGCCTGGCCTGCCACAGGGCAACCGACGGCCAGGTCGTCTGGCAGGTGGACGTCTGCCGGCAGGCCCGTTACATGAGCGACCGCGAGGTCACCCGCAAGGCGTTGCGCGAGACTTTCCAGTGGCTCCAGGAGCGCTTTCCCACCGATGAGGGGTGCAAGTGTCCCGAATGATCATACTGGGCATCGAGACCAGCGGGCGCAGGAGCAGCGTGGCCGTCTATCGCGACGGCGAGGTTCTGGCGTTTTGGAACTTCCCGGAAGGGGCACGCCGCGCGCGCGACATCATGACCGCCGTGGATCGGGTCGTCGCGGACGCCGGATTGGACAAGGTACAACTCCACGGCGTTGCCGTCAGCGAAGGGCCGGGCTCCTTCACGGGCCTGCGCGTCGGTGTCACCTGCGCCAAAACGCTGGCCTACGCCCTGGGATGGAGGTGCGTCGGCATCCCCTCCCTCGAAGTCCAGGCCCGGAACGTTGATCCCGAAGAACACGGCTGCCGGCACACCTGCCCGATACTGGACGCCCGGCGGGGGCGCGTCTATGGAACCATCTTCCGCTCGGATGACGGCTGGGAGGACGCCACGGGCGTACTCTGCACGACCCCGCAGGACCTGGCCGAACGGCTCCCCGACGGCACGCTGGTCTTCGGCAGCGGCGTGAAGGCTTACCCCCACGTGTTCGAGAACGACCGACTGCGCGTGGGGCCCGCCGAACTGGCCGTCGGCCGTGCCGAGGCCGTCGCACGGCTCGGGGCCGAACGCATCAGCCGGGGCCGGGACGTTGACCCGATGCAGCTTGTGCCCCGCTACTACCGCCTTACCGCACCCGAGGAGAAACTGCCGAAGACGTGAGATGATCACTACTCACTGCCCGCTTTCTGAGGAACAGAAACCGTGACCGAAATCCACATTACCCGAATCCTGTGCCCGGTGGACTTCTCGGAATGTTCGGACCACGCCCTGCGCTACGCGCAGGATCTGGCCGAGGCGTTTGGCGCCGAACTGAAGCTGTTGCACGTGGTCGAGGTGCCGTTCCTTCCCTCCTACAGCATGGCGGGCGTGCCCGACCTCAGCATGCCCATCGAACAACTGGAGGAGGGTGCCCGCGAGCACCTGGAAAAGGTGCTCGAGAGGGCCCGGCAACAAGTCGAAGGAATCGAGGTCACCGGCGAGGTGCGGCCCGGAACCGCCTTCGTCGAGATAATCGACACGGCCCGCGAGATGGACGCCGACCTGATCGTCATGGGCACGCACGGCCGCTCCGGCCTCAAGCAACTCCTCATCGGCAGCGTCGCCGAAAAAGTCGTCCGCAAAGCCCCCTGCCCCGTCCTCACCGTCAAGCATCCGGAACAGGACTTCGAGCTGCCATGAAACCGGAGCTGACCGAGAACGCCCGCCGCGTCCTCGAAAGCCGTTACCTGAAGCGCGACCGCGACGGCAAAGTCATCGAGGAGCCGGCGGACATGATGGCCCGCGTGGCCCACAACGTCGCCTCCGCTGAGGAGCAGTACGGCGCCGGCCCACCCGGTGAACAAGTCGAGCAGGAGTTCCTGGAGGCCATAACGGCGCTCGACTTCCTGCCCAACTCCCCGTGCCTGATGAACGCCGGGCGCCAGCTCCAACAGCTCGCCGCCTGCTTTGTCCTGGACGTAAAGGACTCACTGGACAGCATCTTCGACACGCTCAAGCACGCGGCGCTCATCCACCAGAGCGGCGGCGGCACGGGCTTCAGCTTCTCCAAACTTCGCCCCGCCGGGGCCTACATCTCCACATCCGGCGGCGAGGCCAGCGGGCCCGTCTCCTTCATCCGCATCTTCAACCAGGCCACCGACGCCATCAACCAGGGCGGCTTCCGGCGCGGCGCCAACATGGCCGTCCTCCGTGTTGACCACCCCGACATCCTGGAGTTCGTCCGCTCCAAGAACGAAGAGGGCGCCCTCGTCAATTTCAACATCTCCGTCGGCGTCACCGGCGAGTTTATGGACGCTCTCCGTGCGGACCGTCCCTTCGACCTGATCGATCCGCGCAACGGAGAGGTCGCCGACACCGTGCCGGCCGCGGAGATATTCGACGCCATAGTCGAGAGCGCCTGGAAGAACGGCGAGCCGGGACTGGTCTTCCTGGACACCATCAACGAGGCCAACCCCACCCCGCAGATCGGCGAGATCCAGGCCACAAATCCCTGCGGCGAGGCCCCCCTGCTGCCCTACGAATCCTGCGTGCTGGGCTCCATTAACCTCAGCCACTGCCTCACCGGCGAACCGCCGGACTGCGGGATCGAATGGGACAAGCTCGGCCGGCTGGCCCGCCTCGGCGTCCGCTTCCTGGACAACCTCATCACCGTCACGCGCCACCCCCTGCCCGAAGTCGCCGAGATGACGCTCGGCAACCGCAAGATCGGGCTGGGCGTCATGGGCTTCGCGGACATGCTCATACGCATGGGCATCCCCTACGACGAGCCGGACGCGGTCAGCACCGGCGAGCAAGTCATGCGCTACATCTCCGAGCAGGCCGACCGCGCCTCCGAGCAGTTGGCCGAAGAGCGGGGGCCGTTCCCCAACTTTTACGGCAGCGCCCTGGCCGACCGAGGCCGCCCCCTGCGTAACGCCGTCCGCACCACCATCGCCCCCACCGGCACCATCAGCATCATCGCCGGCTGCTCGGGCGGCATCGAGCCTATCTTCGCCGTCGCCTTCCGGCGCCACGTGCTGGACGGCGAACCGCTCAAGGAGGTCCATCCGGACCTGGAGCAGTTCTGCGAGCGCGAGGGCTTCGAGCTGACAGACGAGGTGATGCAGGAGATTATCGAAACCGGCGCGGTCCGCCCCATCGAGGAAATGCCCGATCTGGTCCGCCGCCTGTTCGTCACCAGCCTCGAGGTGGACCCCATGCAGCACCTCGAGGTGCAGGCCGCCTTCCAGCGCCACACCGACAACGCGGTCTCGAAGACCCTCAACCTCCGCGCCGACGCCACCCAACAGGACGTGCGCGACATCTACCTGAAAGCCTACGAGCTGAACTGCAAGGGCGTGACGGTCTATCGGGACACCAGCCGCAAATCCCAGGTGCTGGCGGTCGAGTGCTGCAACATAGGCACCGCCTGCACCGACTGAGTCCTTGGACAGACCACCGACGGAGATTAACCACGACGACCACAACGACCCCGCCTCCGGCGGGGCCCACGACGAAAGGCACGGACGAAAAGATTGCTGATCGCAGGGAAAGGGCAGGACTCAGTGGTTGTATTCTGGCCTTTCACTGCCCACTGACCACCAAACCGTACGCACTGGCGGCCTGCGGCCGCCTGCCGTCAATTCATAACTCATAATTCATAATTGTCGTATCTGCCATATCCACAGCAAGGCAAACCCCGCTCCCGCCAGGTAGGGCGTCGCGCGCGCCTTCAGCGCCCGCCCCACCGCCGTCAGCCCCAGGTCGCGTCCGGTCGCCGCGCAGAGCGCCAGCCACACAGTCGCCAGGCCGCCCCCGCCGACCAGCAGCGTCCCCAGCGGGTTCATCATCAGGGACGCCGCCCACTCGCCGTGCGCGGCCAGTTCCACCGCGCGCGTGCCCCCGCAGAACGGGCACGGAACCCCCGTCACCGCCCGCCACACGCACACCCGCTCCAGCACGGCCGACGTTAGCGGGATGCGCCGCAGCAGCGGGATGACGAACCGCCCGGTCACGAAGAAAAACGCCGCCAGCAGTGGCCCCAGCAGGCACAGCACCCGCGTCGTCGCATCCAGGCGCCGCGCCCCCATGACCTTACATCCCCTGCTCGGCCGCCGGCAGATACCACCGGTTGTAGGCCACAACGCTCATCGCCAGCGCGATGGGCACCGTCAAAATGCCCCCCACTCCGCAGGCAAGCGAGCCGGCCGCCGCAATCAGCGACGTCACCAGCGCCAGGAGCAGCATGTGCCCGAAGTTGCGAATACAAAATCGGATACTGCGACCGATCGATTCGGTCGCGGGCACGTCCGAAAGCGCCGCGATGGGAAACACGAAAAACAGCGCCGCCGTGATGATGATCTGCGCCCCGACGGCCAGCAGGACCGCCAGAACCCAGCCGGCGCACGGTATCAGGCAAAGCAGCACGATGGCCAGCGTGATCAACACGCCAATGCCTATTGCCACCAGCGCCACCAGCAGGTATGTGGCCAGGGCTTTGCCGAAGTCCTGGAACCCGCCGAATATCTCACCGAACTCCGCCGGCTCGCCGTCCAGCCGCTTCTGCAGCACCCGCAGGTAGCCGAACAGCAACGGCCCGCCCAGCAGCAACGGCCCCACGATGACTATGCCCGAGAAGGCCGTGATGGCCCAGACCACCAGGAAGCCCACGATGGCCAGCACGGCGTTGTGGATGACCAGGTCCCACGCCGTCCCCAGGTAGTCCCCGATGTCGGGCCCCGGCGGGCGAGGCGGTTCCTCCGCTGCGGCCTCCTCGGCGGACGGCGTCACGGGAGGCCCTTCTTCTCCCCCTGGCTCCTTCTCTTCTTCGTCGCGCCCCTCGAGCTCGAAGCCTTCGCCCTCACCGAATTCCGGCTCTTGCTCTTCCTCTTCACCTTCGTCACGTTCCGGCACGTCGTCAGGTCCAATGTCCCCCATGATCCGCCGCTCCTCTCACGCAGATGAGTAGCCGAAACCAACGCCAGAATTCACATCCACAAAAACCATTCTAAGGCGCCCTGCGCCCGTGTCAACCTTCAACCCTCCTCCGGAAGCCGTTCAACACGGAGGCACGGAGCACACGGAGAAAAGCGATGGGAGACTAACCACGACGACCACCACGACCACGAAAAAGGGCAAAAGGCAACCGGGAAACGTCAGAGCCCCCATCGTCCTCGTCCCTTGGGCACCGAAGTTCGCCTCACGGCGAACGAAGGCGGCTCGATCTCGTCCCGTCCTCGTCTTTCTACCGCAGAGACCGTCGAGACCGCAGAGCAAAGCAACATACTTGTGGTCTACTGCTATGGCGTTGCCTGTCCACGGATCACTGCCAACCGCCTTGTCCTTTTGTTTGAGTATTGGGTCATTGTGCCACATCATGGCCAGGTTATCCCACCGTTCCCAGCGCTGACAGCATGTGGCGCAAACGGCTCCACGAGCCACGAGGGAGGTGTAACCGTGCCGAGGGCAAGACGCTGGACGCGTGAAGAATTGCTGCTGGCCATGAACCTCTACTGCCGGTTGCCCTTCGGCAAGATGCATCAGCGCAATCCGGATGTGATCAGACTGGCCGAGGCATTGGACAGGACCCCGGGCAGCGTCGCCATGAAGTTGTGCAACTTCGCTTCGCTTGACCCCGTGGAACGGGAGAGAGGCGTCAAGGGGCTGACGGGCGCCAGCAAAGCCGATGAGGCGATCTGGCAGGACTTCGAAGAAGACTGGCAGGCGATGGCCGCGCGCAGTGAAGCCCTGTGGCAAGAAAAGATGTCGCCCGCGGAACGGGACACAGAACACGGGACGAAAGCAGTCGAACCACCTGAATCCGAACGGACCGAACGCGTCGCGGAAACGAGAGTCAGGCTGGCCCAGGGCCTTTTCCGGCGAGCCGTCATGTCGGCTTACGACGGCGTCTGCTGTATCAGTGGCAACCCGGTCCCCGAACTCCTTATCGCCGCGCACATCATCCCCTGGAGTGAGTCGCCCAGGGAGCGGCTGAACCCGCGCAACGGCCTGTGCCTATCGAGACTGCACGAGGCAGCCTTTGACCGAGGGCTCATCACCCTGGACCCGGACCTGCGGCTCGTGCTCTCGAAGGAACTGAGAGACTACCTGCCAAACGAAGCGCTGGAGGGGGAATTCGCGCGGCATGAGGGACGGGAGATAAGCCGGCCGAAGAAGTTTGCCCCGAAGGCCGAGTTCCTGGCGACACACCGCGAGAACGTCTTCCGCGACTGATCCTGCGCCGGGCAGCAATAGCCCACCTGGCTGGAAAACGCCCACCCCAAAGTGCCCCAAGCCGTCTTCGCCGCGTACCGTGCCGCCACCAACAACAAAGCCTGGACCGCCGAAATGACCGACGAAGACATTCTGGAGGAACTGCTCGAACTGAACTTGGCGCGTCCCACTCCTGCCGAAGCTTGATGTGCGGGGGGATTTCCATGTCGGAGTGCACCAGGCAACCTTGATCGATAAGCGCTCATCAACGAATAAGTCGAGCGGTCGTCCCCCGTACGTACCGGTCCCGCTCTCCGGGGTTACGGCTATGTCCATGCGCCAGAACCTGAGAGTGCAAAGACAAAGCGAGAGACCAAGGGCCTCGTGCTCACCTGCGGGGATGTTCGATCCGCTCAATCTTGTTCTGCATGCCATCCAGCGCCCTCCGCATCCCCGCCTCGTCAAGGGCTCCCCATTCGTTGTCAACCTGCAGAGCCTTGTCGTAATGCTTCGCGACAACCAACCAGTCCCAGTCCGACGAACGGCACGCTTCGATATCGTAATCCGCCTTCTCCCGGCGACGGCGGAAGGCATCAAGGTCGTCAGCAAGGAGAATCAACTCCGTTACCCCTGAACACCTCAAACCGTCGATGACTTTGGCGTGCGTCCCTCGCTTTTCCAGGAAGTCACAGCCCCACTCCTCCATCCGTTTCCGCACATGGTGCAATGCTCCGTAGTACGCACGACTCACAGCGCTTCTTATGGCCGCCTCGCCCCCAGGAAGGGACTGCTGTTGTGCAAGGTACTGCGCCAACTCAAAGAAGGCCCTCGGACGCATCCTCAGCTACCCTACGAAGACCACAAACTCCACACCCTTGTCGGTGCCCAGTTCCCGCAGTTTGCTTTCGGCAATCAGTCGCTCAGCCTGCAACTCTTCGACTGGCGGAAGCTCCGACTGCACAACCACTTCTATCCGGTTGTCCTCGGGGGACCCCGTCAGAGACCCCACATCAACTCTAACTGTGCTGTACTCCACTGCGCGTCCAATGATGGTGAGGAGGCGGCGCCAGCTCTTCTGCAGCCGCCGCTCTTTGAGCAACTTCTCCGCTGCCCGCGTGAGCGACACAGTGCCGCTAGAAGATGCACCCTCCCAAAGCTGCGGGGCTCCCAAAGCACCAGTGTCACACGGCGGTTCAGTCATCGTGCAAGCAACTGCTGCTGGGCGACTGGTCCCAGAGTTGTCTGGGAGACGGAACCGGCCTTCAGTACCTGTATCCTCCGCGACAAGCGATGCAAGCACCCCGTCGCTCGCGCTGCTTTCGCGGTTGGTTAGGATTTGTGCCATACAGCTACTCCTCCGCTGCCTCCATTTCACCCGCAGACTGCTGTTCAAGTCTATCAATCTGCCTGTCCAACCAGTCTCGAATTTGCTTCGCGCCATCCAGACTCAAGACCACACCGGATGGTACGAAGCGAACCAACATCTCTCTGACTTCAGGCTCAGTCCCGACCTCGACGCCGATCATACCCTCGTCGTCGACTTCGTGCGTCACAGAGCGGGGGACCGCGTGCCTTTCCAGGAAGAAGTGAGCGACAATCTCCTTCTTGGGCGTAATGCCCCCGTAGGCTCCATTGACGTAGACAGGGTTGTAGTCATCCGCGAAGATGTATCGAAATGTAAAACGATCCGGCGTACGGCCGATGTTTTCCCCTGACGCGGTAACCTTATCCACCTTGAGCCTCCCAATGTAATCCGGTTGCAACATATGATACACGCAACCCTGTCCGACTTCAACCCGCTATAGCCACATTCACGGGGTAATTGTCTTCCAGCGGCTCATAGACGTGCGGTATTGTGCGGCTACCGCGGGCTTCCCCCGATGAGGGGGGCCACGCACCCCAACATGCATTCATCCGCAGTGCATGCGGGGGGCTGTACCATATGATGTTGGCGGGATGGTGGCCGTGTTTGCGTCGGCGGTTGTGTGGCGAGTGGGACGTGGTTACGGGCGGGGCAGGACCTGAGATGGTCGTTGGGTGGGAGGTGAGGTTGATTGTCCATTTGGACAGGCATGTCGTTGGCGACAGCATCGGCACGTTCCGCACGCGGGAGGAGGCCGAGCAGGCCGCAGGCCGCCAGTCGCTCATGTGCTCCATCAAGAAGGTCCGCGTGCAAGGACCTCCTGGACGCGGCGGACCTGCTGAAGAGGATAGAAGAGCGCAACAAGCCACCCTGGGAGCGCAACGGCGGAGCGGGCCTGCTGTGACGAAGAATGATGAATGCTGTGCAGAGCTGTGGGGTCGTGGCGGGTTGAAGGCTGGGGGCATCGCATCCGCAGCCGTACGCACCCGGTCTGAGATCCACTCCAGAGGCGTGTGAACTTCGGCCAGTAGTCATAGGCCAGCGGGAATGCTGGTCTGGTGATGACGGTGCGGCACAAGGGGGAACGACTGTGCAACGGCCGGTGAGCCGTGCGACCGGCGTTTGGGCGTTCTGGACCCCGAACAGTCCAGAGGTAACAAGCCGAAGCAGACCGCTGTCGCGGCCCTCCACAGTTCGCCGTACGTCGCAACGGCTGTGCCACGTCAGCTCCCGCGTCCTCACCTTATCTTGGTGCCGCTACTTGCGGTCGCGCTGTCTTCGTGCTCTTCGTGCCCTTCGTGGTGAGAAAGCCTCTCGTCGTGGTCGTCGTGATCGTCGTGGTTAATCTAGCCTCGCCGTTCTCCGTGTTCTCCGTGCCTCCGTGTTAAGAACTGCCTGCCACGAGACCGGATCGAGGACGAGTTCGAGGACGAGGACGATTGGGGCCGGTTATGCGCGTGCCGGTCTGCCCTGTTATCATGGAGATGGAGCACTCGACACGAATGGGAATCGCCGATGTATTCCATACGACCCCAGCGCGTTTACGTGACCGAGGAGGTGCGCGGGCTGCCCGAGGCCGCGCGGCGCACCGATCAGATGATCGTCGCCATGCAGCCCGACGAGGTGCACGAGGTCTCCATCGCGGAGCTGGACGAGGTGGCGGCCTCCGGCATCTGGACTTCCCCCGGGCGCTGGGGGGAGGAGCCCGACGGGCGGGACCCGGACGTGGTCTTCAACGTCGCCCGCTTCCTGCCGCCCGAGGAGGAGCAGGCCCTGCGCGAGCGCTACCCCCACCTGGGCTACCACGACATGTACGGCCTCTACCACTTCTGGCGCCGGCCGCACGGCGACCCCGAGTGGCGGCGGGAGAAGCGCGGCATCGTCTGCCAGTCCGCCTGGGAGCTGCACACCGTAGAGGGCTGCCCCTTCCGCTGCGCCTACTGCGGCCGCGCGGCGGCGATGCGCGTGCTGGTCAACATCGAGCAGATATGCGAGCGCCTCCCCGACGTGTTCGCGCGCGCCCCCGCCCAGCGGCTCTACAAGTGGGACAACCACAGCGACATCCCCTGCTTCGAGCCGGAATACGACGCCTCCCGCGTCTTCGTCGAGCGCTTCGCGCGCGAAGAGGACCGCTACCTGCAGATATACGTCGGCAAGAGCGCCGACACCGACTACCTGCTTGACTACGACCACCGCGGGCACACGATCCTGCAGTGGAGCGTGGCCGGCAGGAGCCAGACCGAGCACTTCGAGAAGGCCACCGACGGCATGATCGAGCGGCTGGAGGCCGCACGCCGCCTGCAGGAGGACGGCTACGTCGTGCGCTTCCGCCTCTCCCCCATCATTCCGGTGAAGGGCTGGCGGGAGGAGAACCGCGAACTGCTGGAGGAGATGTTCGCGCGCACCGAGCCGGACATGGTCAGCCTCTGCCCGTTCGGATGGATGGACGTGAAGGAGGCGGAGCGGTGCCTGGAGTTCGACCGGCTGGACCCGGAGTTCGTGGATGCCATGTGCGCGGCGGCGCCGTTCCTGCGCCGGCGGGGCTACACCAACGGCAGCGCGCACCCCATCCCCCACGACGCGCGCTATGAGATGTTGAGCTTTCTGATCAACGAGATACAACGCATCAGCCCGGACACGCTGATCGCCCTCTGCCTGGAGACCGAGGAGATGTGGGCGGCGCTGGGTGAGCGGATCGGCCAGAGCCCGGGACGGTACGTGTGCAACTGCGGGGGCCACTGCACGCCGGGGGACGCGACGTATGAGGCCGCCGTAGGGCATTCAAGTTATGAATTATGAGTTATGAGTTATGAATGAACGACGTGGGGCCGGGACATAGGGAATCCTTCCGGCCTTTCTCTGCGTTCTCCGCGTTCAGGCACGTTGCCGTTCTTGCCTTTCGCCATGTGCCCCGCCCGAGGCATAGGTGTTGTGGACGTTGTGGTTCCGCCCCACGGCCGGCGGGTAAACGTCGTGGTTAACCTGCCTCCGCCGTTCCGTCCGGAGGCGGGCAAGCTCCGTCTTCTCCGCACCTTCGTATCCTTCATCTTCCTTCCGAGCGGTGGGAGTGCGGCTTGACCGGGCGGGCCGCGCGCCGTATCATCGAGAGTGTGGCGGGGGCATCAGGCTTTTTCGCGCGCGATACCTGCGCCGCGGGGGTCCCGGTGCCGATGGCCGGGGGGCAATCATCGAGCCAGTCCAGCAGCGACACACCAGTTCATTCTGCACGTCGGGGGGAGAGACCGATGAGCAAGCTTTCCAACAGCGAGGAGCAGCGCTCGTCCCAAGGCTCCGGGAAGGGCGGCCAATCGACCTGTCGCGTCGTCAGGCGCGACGGGGACCAGGACGAGCCAGAGGCCATGGCCGTCCTGGACGTCAGCAGCAGCAGTTGCCGCATCGCCACGGACACTGCCGTGCCGGAGCACACAGAACTGGAGTTGCGCATCGACGAGCCCGGCCTGGACGAACCGGTGGAACTGAGGGGCCAGGTATCGTGGTCGCGCCGGGACGGCGGCAGCGGCTATGCACACGCCGCGGCCGTTGACCTGTCGCCTCCGACGGGTGAGGAGCTGCGAAGCCTGCGCGAGCTGCCCCAGTTCTTCGATCTCAGGAGGCTCCAGATCGACGAGGACCTGGCCGAGACCATACCGCGCGCCGCCGCCATGGAGATGAAGATAGTGCCGTTCCGCCTGGACGAGGCAACCGACACGATCCACCTGGCCACGTCCCAGTGGCACTCCCGGGAGACGATCGACACGCTGAGCAAGCAGTTCGGACATGATCTGGCGCTCCACTACGCCCCGTCGCAGGACATCATCCGCGCCGTCCGATTCTTGTACGGCACCATCTCCGAGAAGGAAAATGGCGTTTCGCCTGGAACCGCCTTTCTTGAGAACATGCTCGAGGAATCGCACGACCTGAGGGCCTCCGACATCCACATCCAGCCCGGTGAGCCGTGCCAGATCCGCTATCGCGTTGACGGCGTCATGACGCTGGGGCCCGCCCTGGAGCGGGACCTCTACCGCAACCTGGTGAACCGCATAAAGGTGGAGGCGGACCTGGACATTGCCGAGCAGCGCGACGCGCTGGACGGCGCCTTCGAGTGGGAGACGCCCGACGGCGAGCACCGCGACGTGCGCGTGGCCACCATCCCAACGGTGCGGGGCGAGCACGTCTCACTGCGGCTATTCGGCCCCGGCGACAGGCCCAGCCGGCTTTCGGAACTGGGGCTGTCCGACGACCAGCTCGATGCCCTGCGCGACACGCTGGGGAGCCCGGAGGGCCTCGTGCTGATGGTGGGGCCCACGGGGGCCGGTAAGACCACCACCCTGTACGCCGCGCTACGGGACATCGACCGCATCGACAATCACGTCGTCACGATGGAGGACCCGGTAGAGCACCGCTTCGCCAACGTGACGCAGATAGAGCTACACGGCCGCAGCAAGGTGGCGGTCTCCAACATGCTGCGCTCCGTGCTGCGCCACGACCCGGACATCCTGACGGTAGGCGAGATACGGGACGAGGAGACGCTGCACCTGACCATGCAGAGCGCCCTTAGTGGCGCGTTGACGCTGGCGGGCCTGCAGGCGGACGACGCGCCCTCCACACCTGTGCGTCTGATCAACATGGGCGCGCCGCCGTACGTGCTGGCCTCCAACCTGCGTCTGGTGCTCGCCCAGCGGCTGGTGCGGCGCCTGTGCGAGTCGTGCCGGACCAAAACCGAGCTGACCGAAGAGCAGGCGCGGCGGCTGGGGCTGGAGCCCGGCATCGAGGTTTACGAGCCCGGCGCGTGCCGGCACTGCAACTACATGGGTTACAGGGGACGTATCGGCGCCTTCGAGCTGCTGCCCATCGACGATCGGGCGCGACGGCTTATCCGCGAGGAAGCGGAGAGCGATGCGTTCCGCGAGGCGGCCGAGGAGGCCGGGATGGTGAGCATGCTTCAGCGGGGGGCCCACTACGTGACCTCCGGCGTAACCGACCCGGAAGAGGTGCTGCGCTCCATACCCCATGGCACATCAGGTGCGTAATACCAGTGCCGGGTCCGCCGGGACGGAGCCGCGGGCAACCACGCCCACAGCGGCGTCGCAACCAGCTTCGACAGGGGGGAAAATCAAGATGCTTGCCGACGTCCTGATAGCGCTGGTGGTGGCCGGAGTCTCCACGGGGCTCCTGGCCTGGTGGCTCGGGACGCGGGGCCCGAACCGGATTCTGGGTTACGTTTCCGCGTTCCTCTTCCTGTTCATGGCCGTCTGGGCCGGGGGGCTCTGGCTGCGGCCGATCGGTCCGGAACTCTGGGGGACCGCCTACCTGGGTTTCATGGCGGCGGGGTTCGTGTTTGCCCTCGTCCTGGCGGCGTTCCTGTCGCAGTTGCCGAGCATGGCGGCCGAGGTGGCAACGGAGGGGGTCGCCCTGGGGATGGGGGTCTTCTTCTATCTGCTGAACTTCATCTTCCTGGCCGCCATCGTCACCCACTACACGTGGTATCCCGTCCCGGACTGAGAGGACGACCGGAGGGACCGACTTTCGCCACGAAGACCACGAAGAACGGCAAGAACGGCGATGTGCGTAACCGCAGAGCACGCCGAGAACGCGGAGAAGGCAGAGATAAACAGGGCTTGCTCTGCCACAATGCGTTTCACCACCTGCTGACAACTGTTCACTGAGCACCGGTCACTGAACCCCGGCGTAGTTCCGCACCGCATGCCACGACTCGGCGGTGTCCGACTCGGGCGCGGGCACCAGCACGGTCGGGTTCCACACCAGCAGCCCTTCCGTCCGGGCGGCCACCGGGGAACCGGAGGCGACCCGGCGGATATCGCCCTCAGCCAGTGAACGGAAGCGGAGCCCGTGGCGGTGCAGCAGTTCCGCCAAAGGCCTCAACGCCTTCAGCGTTTCCTCCCCGTCCGCGCTATCGTCAACGGAGGCCCACCGGGGGGCAGCGCCGGCGAGAACCACCCAACCCCGTCCGCTCGCGCGCTGCACCAGCGCCCCGAGCACCGTGCGGACGGGCAGGCGGTAACGCTCGGCCAAACAACCAACCGTCCAGGTCTGGTCCGCACGGTTGTCCTGCACCACTTCCGCAACCTCCAGGGGGCGCACTTCCGGCGGCCCGTTGATCGGAACTTCGTCCACCCCGGCCAGCGTGGCGGCCAGTCGGTCGATGCTCACCCCCTTCAGACAGGCCAGAGTGAAGCCGCCGCGGCGACGGATTGTCAGACGCCGGCTCTTCCGCAGCGCGTTGCGCACCACACGGACCACCAGATGGTCCGTGAGGCGCTGTACCTCCTCCATCACTCGCTCTCGGAACACCGCAGCGCTGGGGCCGGCCTCCGGACGCGACTCGCAGTAGGAGGAGCACAGGACGCCCAGCTCATCATCGCTGACGCCGAAGGTCGTCAGGTTATGCGCGAGTTTGCCGATCGAGTGCAACCGCGCCACTTCGGAGACCTTGCCAGGAAAGGTGGCCATACACCAATCAAGGAACCACACCCGGAGGTCGCCCTCGCGCCGCTGCACCTGAATATTGTCCGCGGTGAGGTCATTGTGCAGGATGCCCGCCGCGTGCATGCGGGCCGCCATCGCGCCGCAAAGCCGGATGGCGCGCATGCTTTCCTCCCGGCTCAGCGGCTGGCCCCCGTCTCGCTCGAGGATGTCCAC
This sequence comes from Candidatus Brocadiia bacterium, assembly GCA_046483385.1. Lineage (GTDB taxonomy): Bacteria > Planctomycetota > Brocadiia > SM23-32 > SM23-32 > B1Sed10-231. Next base: position 31,488 of record JAWODG010000207.1, read on the forward strand.
GCCCCGGTCCAGGCTCAGCGAATCCGGGATCAGCTCAAAGGCGATGACGGCCTCCCTGAGGAAGCCCAGCCTCCGCCGCTCCGCCGCAAAAAGCGGCTCGGGGGCCCGGATACCCTGGTTCGCGGCCCTCCGGGTCAGGTCGAATTCCTCGCGCACGGGAGACTCACCCAGAAGACTCGGGATGATTTCGCGCGACTTGATCCGGAACTGCCACTTCCAAACGCTACCCAGGTCCTGCAGGATGGCGGTCTTGCGGGTATTGCCCTCGCGCAGAATAACCGAAGACGGCCGCGAGAACGCAGCGTCCAGGTCCGACAGGACGTCGGCCCCTTCGTCGGTCAGTGCGCCCCTGACGACGCGCCAGCCGCGCGCCGGTGCCGCTGCATCATCGGCCTCCCGTCGACGCTTTTCCGGCGGACCCGCCACGAACTTACCTCGCCTGATACACTGCATGTTAAAGCCAGCTTGTTGCAGTCTACCTGCACCGGCGTCAACTATCAAGATGGCCCGCTCGCTCACCCCCGACCAAAATACCGTTTGCGAAGGCAAGACTTGCATGCGGTTCTCCCCGCGGGTTTGACGCCCGCTCGCCACCCGGTAGAATCCCCTCCCAGTGAAGTCCACGTGCGGGTTACTGATGCGGAGGGAGGCATGGCCACCGGGCAACCCCGACGGAACCTTTGCAGGCGAAGCGTGCTCAAAATGGGCGCCGCGGCGGCCGCCGCGGCTACCTTCAGCGGAGGAGGACCGTTGCGAGCCCTCGAACGCGCCACCAGCCGGAAACGGACCGATGCCGACGATCAGCGGCGCCCCAACATCCTGTTCGTCTTCAGCGATCAACACCGATGGTGCAGCCTGCCCTTCAGCGAGATGCCTCGGCAGGTTGCGCCGAACTTCAGCCGGATGGCGCGGGAGGGCACATCCTTCGACAACTGCATCAGCACCAATCCCATTTGCGTACCCTACCGGGGGATGCTGATCACCGGGATGTGGCCGCACCGGTCCGGTATCGTGGGCAACCACTACTTCCGTGACGAGGACATCGTCGGCGTAGATGCCCCGACCATCGCGCACACCTTCAGGGACGGCGGCTACACGACCGGGTACGTGGGCAAGTGGCACCTGAAGACGCTGGGCAACAAGACGATGTACCAGGCCGGCTTCGACTATTTCAAGCACTGGCAGTGGGGCGACAACCACTGGGAGACGAAGGTCCGCGACATCCCCAGCCACGCCGACTACAGCGTCCAGGAGGGCTACAACGCCATCGGCATGACCGATCAGGCGCTCCACTTCATGCGCGAGCACGCGCGCGACGAAAACCCCTTCCTGATGATGCTCTCGTGGAACCCGCCGCACTGGCGGTGGGACGACGCCCCGGAGGAATACCTCAAGCTGTACCCGCCCGAGGAAATCGACTGGCGGCCGAACGTCGCTGACGCCTGGAAGAGCGGGCGCCAGCTCGAGTACTACCGCCACTACCACGCCCACGTGACGGCCATCGACACGCAGATGGGACGCATCCTTGAAGAGCTTGAGGGGATGGGGATAGCCGACGACACACTGGTCATCTACACCTCCGACCACGGCAGTTGCCTGGGCTCGCACGGACTGGGCGGGAAGTTCAACCCCTACGACGAGTCCATCCGCGTCCCCTTCCTCGTCCGCTGGCCGGGGCGGGTGCCCGCCGGCCGCCGGGACGAAACCCCCATCGGCGCCATCGACATCTATCCCACGCTCTGCGGCCTGGCCGGCATCGAACCGCCCGACTTCTGCGGGGGCCGCGACCTATCGCAACTGCTGCTCGGGCAGGATGGCTCCGCACCCGACGCGCAGCTCATCATGATCGCCAACAGCCCGGGGTATTTCTTCGACCGTGTCAGCGGGGAGGTGGGGGACAACGCGCTGCCGCCCTTCCGCGGCGTGCGCACCCGACGCTACACATACACCGTATGCGGAGAAGGCGACTGGCAGCTATTCGACAATGCTCAGGACCCTTATCAGATGCACAACCTTGTCGAAGATCCGGCCCATGCCGAACTGCGACGCAGCCTTCGGGCGCAGTTGGACGAGCTGCTCCGCGAGGCCGAGGATCCGTTCATACCGGACGAGTGGTTGGAACTGGACCTCCCGGATCGAATCCGCAGGGAAAACGAATTCTATGCCCTCGAGAGCCCGAAATGGCGATGGGATAAGTACAGGAATGAGGTCGTGTCCGCGCACCTTCAGGAGGGTCTCAGCGAAAGCCAGCGGGCCAGTATCAGAGCCGCGGCCGATGAGGTGTTCGACGGAGATTTCTTTGCCCTCTACTGGGGTTTGGAGCGCCGGATCGATAGGATGGGCAACCGCCGTCCGGAAAGGGCGAAGGAACTGAAGGAACGTCAAAGCCGTCACGAACGGGAGCACCGGGACCGCTTCCAGCGCCGGGTGCAGACCATCCTGGAAGGCGAGTGATCTGGCCCGAGTGGCCCGTTGGCACGCCAGCGAAACGCAAGATGTCCGGAAGGAACTGCGGGATGATCCCAAACGCATGTCTGATTGCCATCGTCATCGTCCTTCTTGCCAGTTTCAGCTCAGAAACCGGCGCGGGGGCGGCCGAGGAACCTTCGCCCTTTGATCCCGCGGTCTTCGCCGACCCGCCGAACGAATACCGGCCGCTGCGGTTGGTGCACGGCATCGACCGCATCCCGCGCGACATCGGCGAGGCGGAGCAAAAGGCCAAGATCGATGAAACGCTGACATACCTGGGCACCCTGGGAATCGGCGGCATCGTCACCAACGTGGGCTCCGATGACTACCTGAGGAGCGAAGCGCAATGGGAGTTCTATCGGCAGGTGCTGCGCGCAGCCCACGAGAAGGGGCTTGTCCTGTGGCTCTACGACGAGAAGGGCTACCCCAGCGGCACGGCGGGCGGCATCGTAACCCGGGCAAATCCCGAGTACCTGGCGCAGGGGCTGGCCTGCTATACGACACATACGGCTGGTCCCGCCGAAGTGGTCCAGCACCTGCCGCTCAGCTGCCGGTCCTTCGAGTGGGCCTGCGCCTTTCCCCGCGGCTCTCAGCCGACGGCGGGCAGCGTGCGGGACATCAGCGATCAGGTTGACGAGTGGGGAACCCTCCGCTGGAGCGCGCCGGAAGGCGACTGGGCCGTCCTCTACATGGCACGGCGCGTTATGTACGAAGGCACCTTCTCCACGGCCGTCCCCTCCCGTCACACGCCGACGCGGCCGTACATCGACACGCTCAACGAGGACGCCGTGCGCGCCTTCCTGCGCGTGACACACGAGCAGTACGCCCGCCGCACCCCACCCGAATTGTGGGAGCACGTGCGGGCGGTCTTCACGGACGAACCGCTCATCGCGTATCACTACACCGGCGGCGACCCGAGGGAGTGGGACGACCGGGAACCGGTGATGGACGAGCCGCTGTTCACCGACCGGCCGCCAGCCGTGCCGTGGACCGACGACCTGCCGGAGGAGTTCCGGAGCAAGGCGGGATACGACCTCCGGCCGCACCTCTATGCCCTGTTCACGTCCAGCGAACCGGGAGCCGCTTACGTGCGCCAGGACTTCTGGGACCTGGTCACGGAGAGGTATTCGCGCGCCTACTTCGGGCAGATCGCCGACTGGTGCGCACAGCACGGCACCGCCCTGTCCGGCCACGTGCTGGCCGAGGAGAGCATGTGGGGCAACCTCATGTTCGAAGGCAGCCTGATGCGGGTCCTGCGGCCCATGCAGATACCCGGTATAGACATACTGACGGCCGATCCGGAGGCCATCTCGGAAGGCACCTTCATGGCGGCGAAGGCGGCCTCTTCAGCCGCTCACCTGACGGGCAGGAAGACAGTGCATTGCGAGTGCTGCGCCTTCCGACCGCTGCCCTCGGGGGACAAGCTCGGGCTCGAAGAGTTCATCGCCCAGGCGAACATGCTTCAGGTGATGGGCGTCAATCTCTTCACCCTCTACCAGAACCAGCGTCAGATCGGCGAGGAGAGGTTCCGGCAGTACACCGACTACGCTGCTCGCCTCAGCCTGCTGCTGCGGGGCGGGCGCCACGTGTGCGACATCGCCGTGCTGTATCCCGACCGCTCAGGGTGGGCCTGGTGGACGCCCTCCGGCCGGCGCACCGGGCCGGAGCCGGGGGCCGATGGAACACAGCGGGCGTTCGGTCAAGTCGCCGCCACGTATGGGAAGGTGTGTCGGAAGCTGGCCCAGCACCAGTTGGACTTCGACATCGTGGACGAACGCGCCATCCGTGAGGCCGAGATGCGGGAGGGCGCCATGCGGATTTCCGACGAAGCCTATGGGCTTATCGTCCTTCCGCGGCCGGCCGCGCTGGAACTGGCCACCGCGGAAGCGTTGCGGAGCTTCTGCGCGGCGGGAGGCCGCCTGATCAGCGTGGGGCAGAAGCCACGGCTTGCTGACTCGAAGGCGAACCAGGACGCGTTTGACCGCGTGATGGATGAACTGTTCGGTGAGGACGGCTCCGGCGTTGTGATCTCGGCCGCCGAACTGCCGGGGCACATCCAGGACGTCCACGAAGTGGACCTGGAACTTTCCGAACCGAACCGCCGGATCTTCTACACGCATCGCCGCCGGGACGGCCGCGACCTCTACTTCATCGTCAACAACGCTTCGGAGCCGGTCACCTTGCGGCCCAGGTTGAGGGTTCCCGGCCCTTATCGGCTATACCGGCCGCTGAGCGGCGAGATCCAGGAGGCCGGCAAGGAACCTGAACTGCCCCTCGAACCATACGAAGGGGCCTTCCTGGTGACGTACCGTTCGGAATGAGAAGTCGGACCGCGTACCGCGCACCACCGCCGGGCCGATTCACGTCCAGCCCACGAAGCCGCCGGCCACAAAGGCGACGTACGCCGCAATAAGCACGACGCCCGCCCAGCGCGGCATCCTACGGGAAACCATCAGCAGCGAGATGAACATGATGGTGGCCAGCGCCACCGGCAGGTAAAAGTCAAGCACGGGCGTGCCCACCTCAACCGGGCGTACGAGGGCGATGATGCCCGCGTTGAACAGGAAGAAGGCCAGCACCGAGCCGACCACGTTCCCGAAGGTAATGTCCGCGCGCCCTTTCATGGCGGCCGGCAGTTCGCGCGCCAACTCCTCGATGCTGACCAGGAACGCCAGGATGGTCATTCCGAACAGCGTGTCGGAGATGCCGATGGCCTCGACCAGGTGCTGCGCCGAGCGGACGAGCAGTTCGCTGCCAGCGATGATGGCCACCAGCGAGACGACGAAAAGCGCCAGCGACTTCCACCGCCCGGGGGCTTCTTCCTCCTCGAGGACCTCCTCGACCTCTCCGCCCGGCTCGATGTCCAGCCCCCGTCTGCTGAGGAAGACAAGAAACAGCACGGCCACGCCGAAGCCCAGCAGCAGTAAGAGGCCGTCAAGCCGGGACAGCAGGCCGTCCCGCGCCAGCACTGCCAGCAACGCGCCGGCCGCCACGGGAACCATTAGCACGGACCGCGGGGCCTTCCCGAACTTCATGGGCGCGAACACGGCCGTCAAGCCGAACGCCAGAGCGATGGCCACCATGGCCGCGCCGACGATGGCTCCGAGCGCTATGCCGTGGGAGCCTTCGAACGACCCCACGGCCCCCACACCCAGGTTCTCCGGGTCAAAGCCGATGAAGACCACGCTCAGGATGAAGGCGCTCACGCCGAAGCCCAGCGACGTGCCGACCACGCCCTCGACCAGTTTCTCCGCAAAATAGACGACAAGCGCAAGGCCGACGACGAATAACACAACGGCAAGCGCGGTGTTCACACGTTACTTCTCCCCCTCACGGAATAACCCGCTCGAAAGCCCGGGAGGGGCGCACTGGATGTTCGGGGCGCCCCTCCCGCCGGCACGTCAGCCGCGGTCCTTTCGGCCGCCGGATTTCGAGCCGCCCGACTCTTTGCGCTCAAAAGCGAACACGACCTTCGTCTCGGCCCTCTTGCCGCCGATCTCGAGGACCGGATAGGCGAGGAAGTTGATGGGGCCGGAAGCCGGCCCGGGCTCGACCTCGATGTCGCGGCCCCGGCTCAGCTCGATCCGGTTGGCCGGGTGATGGCCGAAGAAGTAGGTGGAGAGGCTGGAGTATTTGTCCGCCTCGCTGATGTCCACCGGCCACCACTTGCCGTCGGCGTAGAACTCCACCCAGCAGTGGTATCCGTCCACGCCGCCGTCGTTGCGCTCGGAGGGTATGCCCGCTCCGATGGCGAACCGTGCGGGTATGCCGACGCTCCGGGCAAGGGCGATGAAATAGGCGTGGAAGTCCGTGCAGTTGCCCGTACGCACGTCGCACGCATAGACGGCGTCGCCCTGGCCCCATCCGGAACCGTGCTTGATGTAGCTCATCCGGTCAATGACGTGGTCGTAGATGGCCCGTGCGCGCCTGAGGTCGGTCTTCTTCCCCTCCGTCACCTCCAGCGCAATCGCACTGAAGTCGCCGCCTATGGGCACAAGGCGATCGGCACTCAGGTACCTCGCCGGGTCCGGCGCCTCCGCCTCGTACGCCGCCTTCTCCAGGCGTTCGACGTGGTAAACGATCTCCACGACCTCACCGCTGTGCTCGGGCCCGAACTCCAGAAAGAGAATCTTGTTGCCGTGCTCGGGCTCCTCCAGAACACGCCGTTTTCCGGGCGTGCGCATCTCCTTTACCGTCACGGTCTGAAACCGGTCCGAGGTTGCCAGCGGCAGCCACATTCGTGCGCTTTCGGTGATCTCGGGCAGCGTCGCGCGATAGAGGAAGTCGAACTTGTCGCGCCCCCTCACGACGCCGAGCAGGCGCGGCGACACGTTCTTCGCCGAAACCCGGTGCCACGTGCCGTCCCCCACCAAGAACCACAAGCTAAGCCTCTACTATCAAATAAGACTATTGGATTATTATCAGCGTAGGAGTAGAAATTTATACCCCCATCAAGCCCAATAGGGTCTGGCAATAAATATCGACCAATGTTCGATAACAACATCGCTTACAAGGCCGGAAGGAGTGACTCTGAATCCCTGCTTTTCATAAGCGCCGGCAGCTGCTTTTGCAGTGTGCGCGTTAACCGGCGTGGCCTGGGGGGCGGCCCGCGAGCCGAACT
>JAWODG010000010.1:0-5013 GCA_046483385.1 Candidatus Brocadiia bacterium
AGGAGTTCGCCGTCCTTGCCGCGAACGCTGAAGACGTTGCCCGGCAGGCCGACGGCGATGCGGTCACCGATGCGGCAGCAGGTCGGGTAGCCGGGGCCCGCGAGTTGGCGGGGGCGCTCCAGTATGTCCACGGGCCCCGAGATCTTCGGGGCGGGCGGCAGTGCTGTCGCCCAGATTTCCCGGCCGTCGGACACCCTCACCCGTCGAAGCCGCTCCCGGTCCACCAGCAGGAGCGTATCCCTTGGTCCGCTGCCAGGCGCCGGCAGGACCAGTCGGCCGGGTGCCGACCAGAGCGTCTCCCCGGTCGGAGGCGCGCATTCGGCGGGTGCGGTTGGTGACAGCGCCGCTCCCAGCGCCTCCAGTTCCCGTGCGGCGGTGCGCCGGATATCCGCGTCCCCGCCATAGAGTACGAATTCCGTGAAGACCCTTCGCGCGGCGTCGTTGCGGCCGGACGCCTCCCAGAATCTTCCAAGGACCAATGTTGCCTCCGCCCGCACTGCTCCGAAGGGAGCGTGCCGCGCCGCCGCTGCCAGCACGTCTTCGTCTCGGTTCTCCGCGGCGGATCGCACCTGTTCGGCAAAGGCGCGCTTCAGCCTGTCGCGCAGGTCAGGCTCTCCCGCCCATTCCCGCTCCAGGGCCGAGCGCAGCCGCAGCCACAGACTGGCGCTCCCGACGGACGCAGGCGCCGGCTCCATGCCGCGGTTCCGAACCAGCTCCATGTACGCCGAAGCCGCTCGTTCGGGCGGTGTGTGGCGGAGCGCGAAGCGAAGTTCGATTTCCGCCAGAGCCGCCCGCAGCTCCGCCGTTCGTGGCGTATTCCGCATGGCCCGTTCCAGCAGGTCCCGCCGACCGAACTCGAGCCCCGTCTCAGCGAGCAGCACAGCCGCCTGGTCCGACAGGGGGCCTGGCTCTTCCAATACGGCCCCCAGCAGGCGGGCCGCCTCGTCCGGCCGTCCGTCGAGGAATTCATCGACTGCCCGCAGGAAGCGTTGCTCCATAGACTCGCCGTCAGTCGCTGCCCGGGCGCTGGGATGGACGGACAGGGTCACCCGGTCGGGCGAGACCATCGCGATAGTTCCGCTGAGCGCGACAAGGTCCCCACGGTTGGCGATCCACGTGGGCCACCTCAACTCATCCTCAGCTCGCCCCGTCTCCACTTGCCACCCGCGCAGGGCGTCGTCGTAGGGCACGCAAACCACATCGTTGACGAGGGCAGCGCGGCCGACGGGCTGCTCGCGGATTGTAGCCTCCCAAAGGGGCCTTCCGTCCGAGAGAGAGAGGCAGGAGAGCCCGCTGTGGCGCTGCACGAGCACCCGGTCATCCCGCCGACCCAGCAGCGCGAGGCCGTTGTCGAGCCGGGTCTGCCAACGGAGGCGTCCGCTCTCCGTGTCGATGCACAGCAAATGGCGGCTGTCCAGTGGAGTCACCAGGATAGTCCCGTCGGCGACAACGGGCCTGCTGAGTCGCCATCCCGACCATGGCACGGATATCGTCTGTCCGAGGCGTGGAATGTCCCTGTCCGAACGCGGGTAGGGGGTGAGCCAGCGGGGGTGTCCGTCGCGTGCGTTGAACGCCGCCACCGCGCCCTGCCCGGTGGGGAAGACGGCCAGCCCGCGGGTGACCACCGGCGGGCTGGCGTCGGCCAGATAGAACTCCATGATGTAGCGCTGCGTCTCGTTACGCGACTCGATCGACCCGACGCGCGACCTCCACACCTCCCTGCCGTCCGCAATGTCCAGGCATACCGCCCAGAGCACGCCCGCCCGGACGCCGAGGACGTAGCATCGGTCTCCCTCGACGGCCGGCGCGGTCGGGAACCAGAAGCCCGCCAGCGACCGGCCCTCCCGCCCGCCCGCCCGCCAGAGCAGCCGACCGTCGCGGGCATCGATGCACCGCAGACTATTGGGCAGCAGCACCTCCCCCGGCCGGGCGTTCCACGGTTCCTCGGGCAGTTCAAGGGCCCCAAAGTTCACATCCACCGTCAGCACCCGGTCGGCCGTCGCCGTGATCGTGCGGGTGCCCTGATTGACCGTCCGGCGCCAGAAGTCCAGGTTCCCCACGGGCAGCCAGAGAGGGACGTCATCCTCCGGGCCGGTGCCACTCAGCATGGCCGCCGTGCGCCGCAGGAGTTGATCCGGCGACGCCAGCCTCCGGGTCCGCAGGCGCCGCAGGTCGAGCGCCGTCACACCGTCCTCGCCGCCGACGAAAAGAGTGTCCGACCTTGAGCACACTCCGACCGGAGACCGTTCTGCGCCCCCGATTTCGAAGGAGACCGAGTACGGGAGCTTCGGTTCGGGGGCCGGCCGCACCGGTTGTTGTGGTTGTTCCGGGGCATGGCGACGGAGGCAGCGTTCGCCGAACTCCTCGATGGCCATCGGCTCTCCCGCCGGCGCCACTTCCGTGATGTCCCGCTCCAGGGCGGCCCGGACGGCCCGGCGTATGCCGGCAGCATCCCCCAGATGGGCCAGACAGGCGATCTTTCGAGCCAGAAGCAGTCGAGCCCCTTCGCCCGACGGAACGTCCGCCTCGGCGGAACTGAGTGCGTTGAGCGCGTCGTGGAAACGGCCCTCGTCCATCAGGAGGTCGGCCAGTGCCCCGGCGGCCCGTGCGCCCGACGGCGTGTTCCCGTACTCTTGGGCGACCTGCGCCAGAAGCGGCTCTGAGCGGCGCCGAATGCCCTCGGCGAGGAGGCGGCCGGCCTCGGGCTCATACAGCAGGACGTAGGTCCGCCGGCCCTCGGGGGGGAGGGCAGCCAGCTTGCGTTGCGCAACCAGCGTCGCGGGCTCATAGGCGTCGCCGGTCCAGACCAGGGACTCTGCCTGCTGCTGGATGATCTCCTGCAGCAGGGGCAGCGCCACGTCCCACCGCTGGTTGTCTATCTGTCGTTGAGCAGCGTTCAGGCGGCTCTCGACGGCCGAGGAAGGGGGTAGCTGGAGGCGCATGCGGCCGGGGGGCTCGGCGGCACCGACGGCGAGCTGCACGGAAGCGGCGCAGGCAAGAGCCAGCGCGACTCGCACCAACGTCCGCGGCCAGACCCCGAAACGCGGCGACCGGATGGTTGACGTTTTTTGCGCAACTTTTGATTTCATGGTTGGGCAAGTTGATTGTACAATGGATATGGAGCAAGTGCCATCCGCCGCGGGGGCAATGCGGTCAAGTATAGGTTTTCTTGACGGGTCGGGAAAATGGCTGTTACCATGGATTGCATGGTGAGGTGACCCCGCGAGGGTCGCCATTCTTTCCCTCCCGTCTTACCCGTTCGAGGAAAACGACAGATGCCCGCCAAACGCAGAAAATCGGGCTGGAACAAAGAGAAAATCGTCAGTCAGGTCAAGGAACTCTACGAAGCGGGGGAGGACCTCTCCTACAACCGCATGGCGCGCAAGCACCAGGGCTTGCTGGCGGCCGCCAACTACCACTTCGGCAGTTGGGGCGAGGCCGTCGAGGCGGCCGGGGTGGACTACGCCCGCGAGGTCCGCAAGATACCCAAGTGGACCCGTGAGAAGATCATCGAGACCATCCGCGAGGCCTACGAGGCCGGCGAAGACCTCTCCTGGACCAACGTGACGAAAAACAAAGAATACTCCGCACTGGCCTACGCCGCCATCCGGGACAACCAGTTCGGCAGTTGGGACGCCGCGCTGGAAGCCGCCGGCGTGGACCCGTCCGAGGTGCGCCGCTACGAATCCTGGGACGAAGAGAAGATCATCCGGCGCATCCGGGAGAGGCAGGAAGAGGGCAAGCCCCTCAACTCCAAGGCGATGCAGGATCAGGACTCCAAGCTCTTCAACGCCGCCCTGAACTACTTCGGTGGCTGGGATAAGGCGCTGGAGGCCGCCGGCATCGATCCGGAGGACGTCTACAAGCGGCGTCGCTGGAGCCGCGAGTTGATCCGCAAGGAGATCAAGGAACTCGATGAGGAGGGCGAGGATCTGGCCGCGCCCAACATGCGGGAGAACCACTCGTCGCTCTACAGCGCGGCGTGCAAGTACTTCGGCAGTTGGACGGCCGCACGCGAGGCCTGCGGTATCACGCGGAACTTCCACCGGAAGAAGTGACACCTTCCGGAGGGCCCTGGCGCCACTCGATCCTCGATAGACCGTAGGGCTCGAGTTGCTCGGTCATGTCCAGGGTCAACTGTTCGAAGTCGATCTCCGTGCGGTGCCGCAGCACAAGGTGGTAGAGCATCTCACCCTCCACGTGGTCGGCGGTGCTGTGCAGAGGCTTGAGGTCGTAGTTGTCAAGCAACTCCTGGATCCTGTCCATCCGCTTCTGCTTGCCCGAGAACGTCAGCAGCAGGTGGATGTAGCGGTCGCGATAGGTCATCGCCTGCTCCCACCGGCCCATCACCAGCAAGCCGAACATGGCGACCGCCCACGTGAAGAGCGCCGGCCAGACGTAGCCCGCGCCCACGCTGAGCCCGATGGCCGCCGTCACCCAGATGGAGGCGGCCGTGGTGAGCCCCCGGATGCGCGCCCCCAGCACGATGATCGCCCCGGCCCCCAGGAAACCCAGCCCGCTGATGGCCGTGCTGGCGATACGCCCCGGGTCGGCCCTCACGACGCCGGCGGAGGTCTCCTGCGAGAAGACTTCCGGGATGTAAAGGGAGACCAGCATGATGAGGGCGCAGCCGAGGCACAGCAACATGTGCGTGCGCAGGCCGGCCTCACGGCCGTGCCGCTCCCTTTCCCAGCCGACGCCACTGCCCAGAAGTCCCGCCAGCAGTATGCGCACGATCGCCGTGCTGGTTATGGTCGGCAGGGTTACGGCCAGACCACAGGCGATTTCCAAGAGCACGCCTCCGCTGGAATGCGAGAACGCAGTTTGACTGCGCGACAAACCGCAGTCAGCCCATTATAGCCCTGCCTCGCAGCACCCCGCAAACGACGGCGTTTGCCCGGTTTGCGCCCCGGAATCTGAGACCCATCGCTCCCAAGGAGAATGTCACACCGCTGTCCGCTATTTGGGTACAGAACCTCAGTCTCTGTGGTTTCGTAGTAGGTAGACTGCTGT
>JAWODG010000011.1:0-3131 GCA_046483385.1 Candidatus Brocadiia bacterium
GCCCTGGAGTGCGGTGGCTTGCCGCCGCCTTGTTGTTGCGGGGCTTGTCCGCCTCAGGCGGGCTCGCCCCGCCGCCGTTACGTCTTATCTGGAAACCGGATACTGCGTATCCGCTGCCGGCAAGCCGGCAGGTTTGAGGGCGGTGCCAACGCCCCGCACTCCAAGGAAACGCCGCTCGGACTGGCGGGTTCTGGTGCGGGATCGAGAGCCGTTGGCCGTGAGTGAATAGAAAAAACCCCACCCCATGCGGGGGGTGGGGCTTTGGTCGTCAACCGGCTCAATAGTCCGGCATGCCGGCCTGCTGTTTCTTCTTCTTCTCGGGCAGCTCGCCGACGATGGCGTCGGTGCTGACAAGCACGCCGGCCACGCTGGCGCCGTTCTGCAGCGCGGTGCGCACCACCTTGGTGGGGTCGATGATGCCGCGCTTGACCAGGTCGCAGTACTCGCCCCTGGAGGCGTCGAAGCCGTAGCCCGCAGACTTCTTGGCCAGCACGTTCTGCAGGACCACCGCGCCGTCCTCACCGGCGTTGTCGGCGATCTGCATCAGCGGCCGCTGCAGAGCGCGGCGGACGATGGCGACGCCGACTTCCTCGTCGCCCTCGGCGTCCACTTCATCCAGTGCTTTCGAGGCGCGCAGAAGCGCCACACCGCCGCCGGGGACTATGCCCTCCTCCACGGCGGCCCGGGTGGCATGCACGGCGTCTTCGACGCGGTGCTGCTTCTCCTTCATCTCCACCTCGGTCGCCGCGCCGACGTTGATCTGGGCCACACCGCCGGCCAGCTTGGCCAGCCGCTCCTCCAGCTTTTCCGCGTCATAGTCGCTGGTGGTCGTGTCCAGTTCATGCTTGATCTGGCGGATGCGCCCCTGGATGTCGTCGGTACTGCCGGCGCCCTGGATGATGGTGGTGTCGTCGGCGTTGACCACGATCTTCTTGGCGCGACCGAGGTCCGCCAAACCCACCGATTCCAGCTCGAGGCCCAGGTCCTCGCTGATGACCTGCGCGCCGACCAGCGTGGCGATGTCCTGCATCATGGCCTTGCGGCGGTCGCCGAAGCCCGGCGCCTTCACCGCGCAGCACGGCAGCACGCCGCGCAGCTTGTTGATGACCATGGTCGCCAGCGGTTCACTCTCGACGTCCTCGGCGATGATCAGCAGAGGCTTGCCCGACTGGGCGATCTTCTCCAGCAGCGGCACCAGGTCCTGCACGGTGGAGATCTTCTCCTGGTGCACCAGGACGTAGCAATCCTCCAGGACGACCTCCATCTCCTCGCGGTCGGTCACGAAGTGCGGGCTCAGGTAGCCGCGGTCGAACTGCATGCCCTCGACCAGCTCGACGGTGGTCTCCAGCGTCTTGCCTTCCTCCACGGTGATGACGCCGTCCTTGCCCACCTTCTCCATGGCGTCGGCTATCTGGTTGCCGATCTCCGGGTCGTTGTTGGCGGCGATGGTGCCGACGAATGCGATCTCCTCCTTGCCCTTGACGGGCCGGGAGATGTTCTGCAGTTCCTTCACTACGGCGTCGACGCCCTTCTGGATGCCCCGTTTGAGGGCCATTGCGGGCACGCCCGCCGCGATGCTCTTGAGAGACTGCTCGAAGATGGCCTCGGCCAGAACCGTAGCCGTGGTCGTCCCGTCGCCGGCGTCGTCACTGGTCTTGGAGGCGGCCTGCTTGACCAACTCCGCGCCGATATTCTCGAAGTTGTCCTCCAGCTCCACCTCTTCGGCCACCGCCACGCCGTCCTTTGTCACAGTGGGCGCGCCGAAGCTCTTCTCGATCACCACGTTCCTGCCCCGGGGGCCGAGCGTGGTCTTGACGGCCCGCGCCAGGGTATTCACGCCCCGGCGCATAGCTTCCCGGGCTTCCGCGTCGAACGTTATTTTCTTGGCTGCCATGTGCTCTCTCCTTACTCGATAACCGCCAGAATGTCGTCCTCGGACATCAGCAGATACTCTTCACCGTCGACCGTCACCTCGGTCCCCGCGAAGGAGCCGAACAGCACGGTGTCCCCTTCGGCGACCTGGAAGTCGGCCCGCTCTCCGGAATCAAGTTGCTTTCCCTCGCCCAGGGCGATGACTTTGCCCTGCTTCGGCTTCTCCTTGGCCGTGTCGGGCAGCACGATGCCTCCCGAAGTCTTCTCCTCGGCCTCCAGTCGCTTCACGAGAACCCTGTCAGCAAGCGGCCTGATAGTAGCCATAGAACAGCCTCCCTCTTCAGTCTTCGGGGAAATCAGTAGTATGGGCGCAAAATCAGCTCATTCAATCGTGCAAACTCTGTACCACCTCCTCTCGGCAGCCGCCCGTCCGCCCCTGCGGCGTCTGCTGCCGGCCTGCCCGCCCCTCTCTTACTTTTCACCCGATACGGGCTCGTCTGTCAATATGACAAGAACTCTGCGCCCCCCACGAAGCCGGCCTGCCAGTTTGGCACCCTGACTCGCGGCGACTGGACACGGCTTGTCGCCTCCGCTGACCTGCGGTACACTTGTCCGTATGGACGATTACCTCTACTGCCATAAATGCGGGAGGCGGTTCCGCCCACCGGGCGGCCCCGAGGGAGCGGCCCTTTTCTGCGGCGACTGCGCCGCGCCGCTGGAGACGGAGATGCCGCCCGCCTCCGCCGAACCGCCCGGGGACGAATACAAGGGACGGACCATCGGCCGGGCAAAGTTCAGGAAGCGGATCGCTTTGCGGCCCGATCACGCCGTCTACGAGGCCTCACACTCCGGCCTGCGCACGGACGTGCGCATGAAGGTCTGGCCGGCGGTGGTCGAGGAGGAGGCCCCGCTTTGCCTCGAAAGGCTCTTCCGCCGCGCGGCGGACGCCCGTGCCGTGCGCAGCCCCAACGTGGTCGGCGTGCTCGACATGGGCCGCATCAAGGACGGCTATTTCATCATGACCGAACGCGTGCCGGACACACTCTCCCGCTCAATGGCGCGGCGCCTCCCCTTGAGCGTGAAGCGAACAGTCCGCCTGCTCAGAGACATCCTGCAGGGACTGGCCGACCTGGAACAGGCCGGCGCGATACACGGCAACGTAGAGGCCGACAACGTGCTGATTGGCTACGACGGGGAGGCCCGACTGGACCATCCGAGCGCCGTGCCGCCCCCGCGCAGGCTGCACAAGCTGCTTGCGC
>JAWODG010000058.1:0-56879 GCA_046483385.1 Candidatus Brocadiia bacterium
CCTGGGATTCAGGGAAAAGAACTCGCCGCCCGTCCCGCTCGCGCCGGTTCGCTCGGCGATGAGCTCTTTCAGCTCGGAGACGGGCTGGGGGGTCTCGGAGGGATCAAGCCCGAGGGAGATTGCCGCGTTGGCGTCAGGGTCCGCGTCGATGAGGGTGACGGGGCTGCCGCTGTGGGCGAGGTATCTGGCGAGGAAGACGGCGATGGTGGTTTTCCCGACGCCACCTTTACCGGTCACGGCCAACTTCATGCCGTCTCCACCTCCGCGGCGAGCCAACGGGAACAGGCCAGACAGCGCTCATTCGCCCTCTGGCCGCGTTTACTGCCGTCCTCTCGATTGTAGGTTTCGTACAAATCGTTGTCAACTGAATGCCGGAATTCCAGGCAACGCAGGCCCGGCAAACCGGGAAAACCGCTCCGCCTCCGAGCTGCCGCCCGACGAACCAAACGAAGAAGGCCGACGGCGGGCATACGACCCACCGCCGGCCTCAGGTTCAGGACACAGGCTTACACGATGCCCAGCAGTTCCCTTCCGTAACGGGCGGAGCCGCCCAGGTCTTCCTCGATGCGGAGAAGCTGGTTGTACTTGCAGATGCGGTCGGTGCGGCAGGCCGAGCCGGTCTTGATCTGCCCGGCGTTGGTCGCCACGACGATGTCCGCGATGGTGGTGTCCTCGGTCTCGCCGCTCCGGTGGCTCACCACGGCGGTGTAGCCGGCCTTGTGGGCGGTCTCGATGGCGTCCAGCGATTCGCTGAGCGTCCCGATCTGGTTCACCTTCACGAGGATGGAGTTCGCCGTGTCGTTGTCGATGCCGCGCTGGAGCCGCTCGACGTTGGTTACGAACAGATCATCGCCGACAAGCTGAACACGGTCACCCAATTCGTCGGTCAGGGCCTTCCAGCCGTCCCAGTCGTCCTCCGCCAGCCCGTCCTCGATGGAGATGATCGGAAACTGATCGCAGAGGTCGGCGTAGAAGGCCACCATGTCCTCGGAAGTCTTGACCTGATCGCCCTCGGCTTCGGCGGCCAGCACGTACTTGCCCTCCGCCTCGATGCCCTTGCCTTTGGCGTCCTGTCCGTAGAACTCGCTGGAGGCGGGGTCCAGAGCGATGAACACGTCCTCGTCCGGGGTATAGCCCGCGGCCTCGACGGCCCGGATTATCATCTCGAGCGCCTCCACGTTGGATCCGAGGTCGGGAGCGAAGCCGCCCTCATCGCCGACCGCCGTGCTCTTGCCCGCCTCCGAGAGCACCTTCTTGAGCGCGTGGAAGACCTCAGCGCCCATTCGCAGACCCTCAGCGAAGCTGTCGGCACCCACCGGCATGATCATGAACTCCTGCAGGTCCACGTTGTTGTCCGCGTGCTTGCCGCCGTTCAGGATGTTCATCATAGGCACGGGCAGGTAGCGCCCGTTGGTGCCGCCGATGTAGCGGTAGAGCGGCAGACCCAGCGCCGCGGCGGCCGCCTTCGCCGTCGCCAGCGAGACGCCAAGAATGGCGTTGGCCCCGAGTTTGCCCTTGTTGGGCGTACCATCCAGCTCTATCAGGTACTCGTCCAGTTCCCGCTGGCGCACCGCGTCGAAGCCGTAAACGGCCTCCCGGATGACGTCGTTTACGTTCTCGACCGCCTGCCGCACCCCTTTGCCGAGGTAGCGGTCCTCGTCGCCGTCCCGAAGCTCGACGGCCTCGTGCACGCCGGTCGACGCCCCGCTCGGCACCGCCGCGCGCCCCACGGCGCCGGAGGCAAGTGTGACCTCCACTTCCACGGTCGGGTTGCCCCGGGAGTCCAGTATCTCGCGACCCGTCACTCCGATGATCTCCGTCATGCTGCACTCCTTCCAGTGTGTATGCCTGCAAGCGGTCTGGTCCGAAGAAACATAGCGCTGCCCCCGTCGGGAATGAGTAACCGATGGCCCGCGATAAGTCAAACGGACACCCGCGGCGCGTTGACGGCCGAAGGGTCCACCGGTAGACTCGCAACAGTCATGATGGTCCGGGTCAAAATCTGTGGCATCACCAGCGCCGGGGACGCCATGGCGGCGGTCGCGGCCGGCGCCGACGCCCTCGGGTTCAACTTCTTCGGGCCGAGCCCCCGCTACATCGAACCGGAAAGGGCGCACGCCATACGCCTGTCCCTCCCGCCTTTCGTGGCCACCGTGGGGGTCTTCGTTGATGAGGACCCGGAGAAGGTGAACCGCATCTGCCGCGACTGCGGACTGGAGTACGCCCAGCTCCACGGGCACGAAAGCCCCCGCAGAGCCGCCAGAGTCAAGGCGGCCCGGGTTATAAAGGCAATCCGGGTCCGCGAGGAGAAGGACCTCAAAGAACTGGGACGCTACGACGCGGCGGCCTACCTGCTGGACGCCTATGTGCCCAACCTGCCGGGGGGCACGGGGCAGACCTTCGATTGGGAACTCGCCCGGCGTGCCGCCTCGCGCGGGAAGGTGATACTGGCCGGGGGGCTGACACCGGACAACGTCGCGGTGGCCGTGGCCGCGGCCCGCCCCTACGCGGTGGACGTCGCCAGCGGAGTGGAAGAGGAACCGGGGGGCAAGTCGCGAAAACTGGTCACCAACTTCGTCCGCGCGGCCAAGAGCGTCGAACTGTGAAAAGTCCGACAAGGAGCCGTCCGGAGCGGCGCCACTCCGCGCCTGCGGCGTCGTGGCCGTTGTCCTGAGACACCCCTGCCGTCAGCCGTGCAGCTTCTCCGCCAGTTCGGCCACCCGCCGCCCGAGGGCCTTCGACTGCTCAGAGGCCCTCTCGTCCGGCTCGTTGATGGCCACGGGGCCGTAATGGTCCCCCGCCGCCGTGCCCTGCACCACCATGCCGTGGATGAGCATGGCCTGCAGGATGCTGAGGATGGTCGTCTCGTTGCCACCCCCGATGTTGGCCGACGAGGTAAACGCCCCGCCAACCTTGCCGCTCAACTCTTTGTGATAGCGGACGGACTCGTCGAAGAGCCGCTTCAGGGGCGCGCTCATCAGGCCGTAGTAGGTGGGGCTGCCGGCGATGATGCCGTCGTAGCCCGGCAGCTCCGACGCATCGGTCTGTTCTATGGGCTTTAGCGTAACGTCGGCACCGGCGTCCTCGGCCCCCTCGGCGACCAGTTCGGCCATTCGTTCGGTGTGTCCGCCTCTGGAATGATAGACGACAAGCAGTTTCGCCATGGTCACGGCCTCCTCCGTTCAGATCAGCGTTGCCCTTCGCGCAGGACGTCGGCTCAATGGGCCACGTCCTGGTAACGGCTTTCGCGAATCACGGTCACGACAATCTCGCCGGGATACTGGAGTTCCTCTTCGATCTCTTTCGCGATCTGGTGGGACATCCGCTCGGCGGACTCGTCCTGCACTCTGTCGGAGTTGACGAGCACCCGCACCTCCCGCCCCGCCTGGATGGCGTAGGCGCTCCTGACGCCGCTGTGCTGCGTGGCAAGGTTTTCCAGCCTCTCGAGGCGCTTCACGTATCTCTCCAGCGTCTCACGCCGCGCGCCGGGACGACTGGCGCTGATGGTGTCGGCCGCGATCAGCAGGCCGGCGTAGAGCGACTCCGGCTCCACATCCTCGTGGTGAGCGGCGATGGCGTTCACCACCAGATCCGACTCACCACGTCGCCGGGCCTCCTCGGCCCCCAGCCCGGCGTGAGAGCCCTCGTGGCGCTGGTCCATGGCCTTGCCGATGTCGTGTAACAGCCCGCAGCGGCGCGCAAGCTTGACGTCGAGCCCCAGCTCGGCGGCCATAAGCCCGGCCAGTTCACAGACCTGCGTGGAATGAGCCAGAACGTTCTGCCCGAAGCTGGTCCGGAACTTCAGCCGCCCCAGCAGGCTCTTGAGCGGGTCGGGGACGTTGCTGAAGTCCAGATCGTAGCAGACCTCCTCTCCGGTCTCCCTCACCATGCGCTCGATGTCGGCGTCCGCCTGCTCGACGACTTCCTCGATCCGGCCGGGGTGGATGCGCCCGTCCGCCACCAGCCGCTCCATGGCCAGCCGTGCGCTCTCGCGCCGCACGCTGTCGAAGCAGCTCAGAACCACCACTCCTGGCGTGTCGTCCACAATGACGTCCACGCCGGTGGCCTTCTCGAAGCAGCGGATGTTGCGGCCCTCGCGCCCGATGATGCGACCCTTCAGATCGTCGCTGGGCAGTTCCACCGTGCAGACGGTCGCCTCGCTGGTCGTCTCGGCGGCGCAGCGCTCGATTGACTCGATGACGATGCGGGACGCCTCCTGCTCGGCCGTCCGCTGGGCACGGGACACCTCCCTGTTGATCATCTCGGTGCACTCGTCCTCCACCTCCTGCCGCAGTTCCTCGGCCAGCATGCGCTTGGCCTCGTCCCGGGTCAGGCCGGAGATCCGGTGCAGTTCCTGAACCTTCTCCTCCTCCAGCGCCTGCAGTTTCTCTTCCAGTTCGGAGAGTTCCCTGCGTTTCTCAGCGACGGTCTTCTCGCTGGTTTCGAGGAACTTTTCCTTCTTGTTGAGGAGTTGCTCCTTGTCGTTGAGACCGTCTTCCCTCTTGTCCAGCCGGCGCTCGGTCTGGCGCAGCTCCTTGCGCGTCTCGCGGACCTCTTTCTCGAACTCCTCGCGGCGCTGGATGATGTTCTGCTTGGCCTGCAGCTCCATCTCCTTGCGAGTCTGCTCGGCGTCGTGTTCGGCCTCCCGCAGGATGCGCTCTTTGGTCTGCAGGGCGCCTCGCTCGGCGAGTTTGTCCACGAACATCCGCACCAGGTAGCCGCCGAGTGCCGCTCCCGGAAGCGCCAGCCAGAGAATGTTGTCTGTCACTGCTGCTATCACGCTTGCCTCCCGCTCCCCAAGGGGAGCAGACAGCCCGCGGCCCGACGGACGGAAGAGGACTCTGGCAGGTGGGTGGCACGAAAAAACCGCACCGACGCACCCTTCACGCCAGCACGGCCGATAAGACGCAAGCACAAGTCAACTGCCCGAAGCGAACTATGTCAGCATTGCACTACAAGTCCCCTCTGAACGAATCCACGAGCGCAGCGTGCGCGGTCCAAAACGGGGGGCATACGGTCCCCTGGCCAGTCTTCGCCGGCCACTCGCCGCCGCGTTCGCCTCTCTGCCACTCACAGTTCACCCCTGCGCAACCGGACAAACCTGCTCGTCCGCTCTTCCCCGCCAAACGTGCGAGGAAATCGCGAACGCTCATTTTTCTCTACTGCCGGTCAGCTCAGCCTCTTTCGGCACGTCCTGGCCGCCTTCCAGCCCAGTCACATCTATTTCCGTCAGCGCCGGAAAAACCAGGGCTGCATCATTTTGTCCGCCGGTCCGGGTCGCCACGTCTCCACAGTTAGTCGCCGGCCGCCGTCCGTCCTGAATGGAACACTATCGTCGCGACCCTACAGCGGATGACATTGAATTGTCCCATCCTGCTTTCCGGACGGACGTCGGTCGCATTTATCTACGCGCTCAATTATGCGTGAAAGGCGCCCATGTGTCAAGAGTTAGTTTGCCTGCCCTTTTCCAGCGGCCCCCCGCTGAACCAGGACGGCGTGAGCCGCTCGGAGCGGACCGCATTCACCGGCGACTCAGTGACGAAAGGCAAGCGCCCGAGGGGGGAGGTGAAGAAAAAAGGCGGGGGGCCGGCCCTCGTGTACGCCGGGGCCGGGACCCCCGCCGGTGGGAGGAGCGTCATAAGGCTTTATACGGCTGACGGCACTTTGTGCCAGCCTTCCTTTATGGCGGCGATCAACTCGCGCCGCAGCTCCTTGAATTCCATCTCCAGCTCAGGATCGTCTTTCTGCATCTTCCACTGTCTCAGCGCCGCGCTCGCCTTCTGCGCAAGCTGGAAGGCAACTCGGCGAGTGCAGGAGTCATCCAGGTAGGAGGTCGGTTCCTCGTCCGATCTTGCTTCCGTCTTGTCGGCCAGCTTGCGGGCGTAGCGGTAGACCGAGAGCGGGGCGTACTTCAACTGGCCGTTGGATTGGAAGTAGCGCCGCACCGAGCCGGCCTTGATGCCCGTCTTCTCCGAGATGCAGCGGTAGAGTTCTTCCTTCGTGTCGAAACGCGTCTCCAGCGCGGGAAGCAGGTCGCAGGTCCACTCGACCGGGACGCCGCGGTAGTCGTCGTCGATGTCCGGGTGGGGCGACTCGTCGACTTCCTCCAGCCACTTATCGAGGCAGTACTTGATCTCGGCCTGGATGCGCTTCGCCTTCTGCCGTCCGCTCAGGGCCTTGTGCACGCAGTCGTACTTCAACGTGCTGGCCTCGGCGATCGCCTTGTGCATGGCGCTGTGGCTGCGGAACAGTAGTCGCTCGCGCACGTCCTCCAGCCACTCGTCGGGGTCCTTCTCCCCCACCAACTCCTCCATGGGGATCAGCCCCGTGCTGAACTCACCGTTCAGGCTTCGCAGCAGGCGCTTCAAACAGTAAGGAACTTGCTGGTCGGAGCGCTCGGGGGTGAACCAGCTCTCCACCTGCGCCTGGTCCACGTCGTATCCGCGCCTGCTCAGCTCTTCGCAGAGGTAGGGCACCAGCTTGACCAGAGCGAGTTCGCCCTTGTCCGCCGCCTCACGCTCACGAAGGATCTCATCCAACTCCTCCGCGTCCATGTAGCGGGGCTGGATGTAGCCGGAATGACCGTTCAGCGCCAGGGCGTCGGCCATGCGGTCCTTGAGTCCGTGCGACGCCGACCGAACAGCTTTAACGACCTCCTGCGGGGAAGCGGGCGAATCCCCCTCGCCCTCCAGCATACCCCACAGGTCGGAACTCAGCTTCTCGGTCAGCCGGCTCATCCGGTCGACCGCTTCGGCGGGTGCACGCTCCTCGCCCCGGTCCAGAGCCGACAAAACAGGAGCCCGATTCTCGGGCTTATCTGCCAGATGATCAGCCAGCGCGGCCTGATTGACAGTATGGCCCACGGCCGCCATCAGGTCGACGTATGCTACGTACTTGCCTTTCAGGTCTTCGACATCACCGCTCACAATGCTCCACCGCCCGAGGTGAATTCAGCGCATCCGATGAGAACACTAACACATGATGATCGAATCGCCGCTCTACTACGCAAGATGGATGCCGCTGTAGCTCCTGCGGCGGGCGCGCACTCCGAAGGGCCAGCCTCGAGCCGGGCGTACGAAGCCTACTGGAACTGCGCTCACCATACATGTCATTATCTGAACACACCTTACGATGCGCAAGATGCTCAGACCACCAGCGCACGCGAGGGGGTAAGGCGATACAGGGATATTTGCAGGCGGGCCAGACAGGCGCATGGCGACGAGTCGAACGTATAACCCAATGGGTTACAGTGTAACGGGCTTCACCACCTGCTGCCTCGACCTGACGTCACGCCCCGGTCTCGAAAGCGCCGTCCACCCTCTCGGAGCTCAGCTCGGAACCGCCCGCGATGTCGCCCTGGACGGCGTCGGGCAGGAAGTAGAGGAACGTTCTGGCGCCGACGGCCATTATGCCGGCGCTGCGGGAGGCTTCGACCTGTCGGCGCATCTCGCTGTCGCCCCCGGCATAGCGCAGCACGAGAAAGGCGAGGACGCCCACGAGCAGAGCGGCCTTGACAAGGCCGAACACACCCCCGAGCACGCGGTCGGGCAACTGTGGTTTAAGCGCGTTGACCAGATCCCGGAACAGGTACGAGATCAGATAGCAGAGCAGAAGCATGCCCACGAAGACGGTTATGGCGCTGCCTATCTGCCGCACGGGTTCGCTCAAGTCGGCGCTCAGGGCGTCCGCCAGCACGGGGTGATACATCCACGCCACCCAGAGGCTGGCCACGACGCTGAAAAGTCGGATGACCTGCCAGATGAATCCCGTCCAGACTCCCAGAGCAGCACCTGCAATGAGTGCCAGAACAACGACGATATCGATAGCCGATATAAACCCGAACACGGTCCAACCCTCTCCTGCAACCGCCATCATTGCCATAGCACGGACCTCCGGCATACATAGGAGCAAAGAGTATGCCGCACCTCCTCGGGAACAAGCTGCAGAGCCGCTGCCACTCTAACGCTCTCTGGAGGCCGGAATCAAGCCTTCTGGCGGGCCGCCGAAGTGAATCTTATTGAAACAGGCGGTGCGGCGGCTATACTGGGCAAAAGTAACCTGAAAGCCCTGAACGCGGGGAGTCTCCATGCCGCTGCCACAGCGCGTCCGCGCCCTGAGCACGGACCTCTACGAACTGACCATGGCCGCCGCCTACTTTGAACTGGGGCGGACGGAGCCGGCCGCCTTCGAGATGTTCGTGCGCGAACTGCCCGCCGGACGGTCCTATCTGCTCTGCGCCGGACTGGAGGACGTTGTCTCCTACCTGACCAACCTCAGCTTCTCGGGCCAGCAGATCGACTACCTGCGCGGGCTGGAGGTCTTCGCCTCCATCGGAGACGAGTTCTTCGACTACCTGAGGGACTTCAGCTTCACCGGCACGCTGGAAGCCATCCCCGAGGGCACGCTGGCGTTCGCCAACGAGCCTCTCCTGCGCGTACACGGACCGATCATCGAAGCGCAGCTTGTCGAGACGTTTCTGCTCAGCATGGTCAACTACCAGACGCTTGTCGCCACCAAGGCCGCTCGCGTTGTGCAGGCGGCCTGCCTGGACGGTTTCGAACGGTCCGTGGTGGATTTCGGCACCCGACGCGCCCACGGTCCGGACGCCGCCGTGCTGGCCGCCCGCGCATCCTTCATCGGCGGTGCCGTGGCCACTTCCAACGTCGAAGCGGGTCACCGCCTGGGCATCCCCGTCTCGGGCACGGAGGCCCACAGCTTCATCATGGCCTTCGACCGCGAGGAGGAGGCCTTCCGGGGCTACTACGACTGTTTCGGCGAGCACGCCATACTGCTGATAGACACCTACGATGTTCTGGAAGGCGCCGAGAAGGCCGCCCGCGTCGCTCCGGACATGCGCGGCGTGCGGATAGACAGCGGCGATCTGGCCGAGCTCAGTCGCCGGGTGCGGGACATTCTGGACGAGGCGGGCCGGGAGGAAGCCATGGTCTTCGCCAGCGGTGACCTGGACGAGTACGCCATCCGCAACCTCGTACGGGACGAGGCAGTCATTGACGGTTTCGGGGTGGGGACCAAAATGGTCACCAGCGCGGACGCCGCCAGCCTGGGAGGCGTCTACAAGCTGGTGGCCGTCCAGCGCGACGGCGAGTGGGACCCGCGCCTGAAGCTGAGCAAGGAGAAGGCGACCTACCCGGGCCTCAAACAGGTCCACCGGTTCAGCGACCCGCAATCGGGACGGATGGAGCACGACGTCATAGCCGCCGCCCAGGAGTCCTGTCCGGACGGCGCGGAGGCCCTGCTGGAACCTGTCATCGTTGATGGCGAGGTCCGAGCCGACCTGCCGTCGCTCGAACAGATTCAGTCACGGGCGAAGGAACAACTCGAACGCCTGCCGCACCAACACCAGCGCCTCGACGACCCGGAGCCCTACCCGGTGGGGGTCAGCCCCACGCTGCAGGAGAAGTTCGAGTCATTGGCCGAGCAACTGGAGTAACCATCGATAGGGGGCGAACATGACCGTCGGAGTCTTGTTTTGGGACGTCGACACGCAGCACGACTTCATGGACGAGGACGGCAAGCTGGCCGTGCCCGGCGCGCAGCAGATCGTCCCCAACCTGCGAAGGTTGACGCGCTTTGCGGCCGAGCACCGGATACCCATCGTGGCCAGCGCCGACGCCCACGACCCCGACGACCCGGAGTTCCAGGAATTCGGCCAGCACTGCGTGGCCGGCACCCCGGGCCAGCGTAAGATAGAGGCCACCTGTGTTGATGACTGCCCCACCGCAGAGCCGGGCCTGCTGCCCGAACAGATCAATGCGCTGCTGAACGGCAAGCTCGGCCAGATCGTGATCGAAAAGCAGGAGCTGGACGTCTTCACCGTGCCGCTGGCCGACCGTGTGCTCTCCCAGTTGAGGCCTGAGCGGGTGTATGTTTACGGCGTGGCCACCGAATACTGCGTCCTCAAGACGACGCTCGGCCTGCTGGAGCGCGACTACGACGTTACCGTCATCAGGGACGCCATCAAGGGCATTGACGAAGATGATGCGGCCGCCGCGCTGCAGAGGATGGAGGAGGCCGGCGCCGATTTCGAGCACACTGAGCAGGTGCTTCAGTCACTGACGGAGGCATAAGTGAGCCAGACTGAGGAACGCCAGCGGCTCGACGAGCAGGCCGGCCGTGTGCGGGCGCGGCTGGACGCCGTCCGCGACCAGATGCACCGCGTCATCGTGGGTCAGGACGACCTGCTGGACCGCATTCTGACCGGGTTGCTCTGCGCGGGGCACATCCTGCTGGAGGGGGTACCGGGACTGGCCAAGACGCTCTGCGTGACGACGCTGGCCCGGACGCTCGATGCCTCCTTCCAGCGGATCCAGTTCACCCCGGACCTTCTGCCCGGGGATCTGCTGGGTTCGGAAATCTACAACCCGCAGACGGGGGAGTTCGCAACCCGACGGGGCCCTATCTTCGCCCATCTGCTGCTGGCCGACGAGATCAACCGCGCCCCGGCCAAGGTGCAGAGCGCCCTGCTGGAAGCCATGCAGGAGCATCAGGTAACCATCGGGCGGGAGACCTTCCCCCTGCCCCGGCCGTTCCTCGTGGTGGCAACCGAGAACCCCATCGAGCAGGAGGGCACCTATCCGCTGCCCGAGGCGCAGGTGGACCGCTTCCTGCTCAAGCTGCGCGTTCCTTACCCTTCCCGCGAGGACGAAGATGCGATCGTGGACCGGATGGCGGTCTCCGAACCGGACCTCGAAGTCGAGCCCGTGCTTCGTCCCCCGGACATCCTCGAGTTCCGACGTGTGGCGGACGCGATTTACGTCGATCAACGCGTGAAGGACTACGTGCTGGACATCGTGCGGACCACGCGGGAGCCCGTCGAGGAACTCGGGCTGGACCGGCTCGTGGAATGGGGGGCCTCCCCGCGGGCGTCCATGTACATGATTATGGCCGCGCGAGCGAGGGCGTTGCTGCACGGCCGGGGCTACGTCATCCCGGACGACGTGAAGGCCGTCGCGCCGGACGTGCTGCGCCACCGCGTCATACTCAGCTTCGAGGCCGAAACCGAAGGGGTGGATTCCGACGCCGTCATCTCCCGCGTCCTGCGGCACGTGCCCGTCCCCTGAGGCCGCGCTACAGCCCCAGCAGGAGCCTGGCCAGGACCTGCAGTGCTATGATGGCCACCAGCGGAGAGAAGTCGATGCCGCCGGGCGTGGGCAGCACCCGCCTGATGGGGCGGAGCACGGGCTCCGTGATGGTGCGCACGAAGTGGTAGAGTTCGTTCTGTCGGTGGCGCTCCGGCAGCCAGGAGAACACCGCGCGCACCAGAATCACCAGCATGTATACGCGCACCAGTGCAATCAGAAAGCTCATGCTCCACCTCGCGGAGTCAGGGACTGATGCATTATAGGGCCAGGCGTGGCCCTCCGAAAGCGGCCTGACTGCCGTTCTCCTTGATTCTGCGGCGCGCCTCGATATAGTGCGCTGTTCACCTTTGTGTGCCAATCAACCAGCGGAGGCGCAGCGATGTCGGACACTAAAGAACGCATCCCTTACGGCAAGGACGAACTCTTCTCGGTCGGCCCCCGGGAGCCCTACAGCGGCGAGGCCCTTCAGGAGATAGCCTTCCCCCTTGGGGGCATCGGCACCGGCTGCGTCTCGCTGGGCGGCCGGGGCCAGCTCCGCGACTGGGAGATATTCAACCGGCCCAACCAGGGCTTCCGGCCGCGCCATACGTTCCCTGTTCTGCGGGCGCAAGCGGAGGGCGCCGAGCCGGTGACCAAAGTGCTGGAATCGCCCCCGCAGCCGCCCTACTCCAGCACGCACGGCTACGACGGCGGCACCGGCGCCGGGCTGCCCCACATGGACTCCAACACATTCCGCGGCTGGTACCCGATAGCGCGGATCCAATTCCAGGACGCCGAGATGCCTGTCACGGTCGCGCTCGAGGCCTTCAATCCTTTCATCCCGCTCAACGAGTTCGACTCGTCCCTGCCCGGCGCCGTGCTCATCTACCAGTTGGAAAACCCCACGGACAGGCATGTGGAGGTTCTGCTGGTGTGGCGGCTGCAGAACGTGGTGGGCTACAAGGGAACGGGCGGTCTGAACCGGAGGGACCTGGGCGGCAACATCAACGTCTTCCGCACCAGAGAGGGGTTGAGCGGCTTCCTGCTGGGCAGCGAGAAACATCCGGAGGATGACCCTCGGTTCGGCACGCTCGCGCTGACCACTCCCTGGAGCGACGTCACCTACGCCGGCTCGGCCGACGGCCGCTCGATGTGGAACCAGATAGCCGAGGATGGAACCCTCGACGATACCGACCTGAGAGAACCCACCGAGGACGGACGGACGGCCACCTGCGCGCTGGGGCTCAAAGCCCGACTGGAGCCCGGCGAGCGAGTCGAGATGCCAATCTTCCTCACCTGGTGCTTCCCCAACTACGTCTTCGGAGAGCACCAGTGGGGCGAGCCTGTCGAGAAGGACCAGCCCCACTGGCGCAACTACTACGCCCAGCAGTTCGAGGACGCCTGGGCGGCCGCCGAGTACTTCCACGAGAATCTGGACCGCCTGCGCGCGGAGACGCAAACGTATCACGACGCCCTGTACGATTCGACTCTACCCACACCCGTGCTGGACGCCGCGGGGTCCCAGACTTCCACGCTCAAAACGCCCACCTGCATGCGGCTGGAGGACGGCACCTTCTACGGCTTCGAGGGCTGCTCCTCGACGGTCGGCTGCTGCCCGGGCTCCTGCACCCACGTGTGGAACTACCAGCAGGCGCTCCCCTTCCTGTTCCCGGCGCTGGAGCGATCCATGCGGACGGCGGACTACGAATACAACCTGCGTGAAGAGGACGGACGGATGTGCTTCCGCATCGGTCTGCCGCTGGGCACTTCCCACTGGGAGTTCCACGCCGCGGCCGACGGCCAGCTCGGCGGCATCATCAAGACCTACCGCGACTGGCTCATCTGCGGCGATGACGACTGGCTGCGTAGGGTGTGGCCGCGCGTGAAGAAGTCGCTGTCCTACGCCTGGGAGCAGTGGGACATCGACCGCGACGGCGTGCCTGAGGGCATCCAGCACAACACGTACGACATCGAGTTTCAGGGTCCGAACCCGCTCATCGGCGCCTTCTACCTCGGCGCGCTCCGGGCGGCCGAAGAGATGGCGCGTCACCTGGGCGAGGACGAACAGGCCGCCGAGTACCGCGAGCTGTTCGACAAGGGCTCGGCGAAGATGGACGAGATGCTGTTCAACGGGGAGTACTACGTGCAGAAGTACGACCCGCAGAAGGCGAAGACGCAGCAGTTCGGGCCCGGCTGCCTCTCCGACCAGATGCTCGGCCAGTGGATCGCCGCCATATGCGACCTGGGGCACGTCCTGAAGCCCGACCACGTGCGCAGCGCCCTGCGCAGCATCTTCCGCTACAACTGGCGGCCCTCGCTGGAAGAGCACGTCAGCTTCCAGCGCATTTACGCGCTGGGGGACGAGGCCGGCCTGCTGATGCTGTCCTGGCCCCGCGGCGGCCGACCGGAGACGGCGACCCGCTATTGCGACGAAGTCTGGACCGGCATCGAGTACCAGGTGGCCAGCCACCTCATCATGGAGGGCTATGTCGAGGAAGGCCTGGCCATCGTCAAAGGCGTCCGCGACCGGCACGACGGGCGGCGGCGCAACCCGTGGGACGAGCCCGAGTGCGGCTCGCACTACGCCCGGGCGATGTCGAGCTGGGGGCTTGTGCTGGCCCTGAGCGGCTTCTTCTGCGACGCATCGCGGGGACTGCTGCGGTTCGCGCCCAGGGTCCAGCAGGATGACTTCCGCTGCTTCTGGTCGGACGAGGCCGCATGGGGCACCTTCGCCCAGCGCATCGAAGACGAGGCCGTGCAACTGCGGCTCGAAGTCCTCGGCGGGACCAAGGAGCTCGAGGTCCTGCAGTTCGACCTGCCCGGAAGGCCCCGCACACCCCGCGCCGAGACGGAAGAAGGCGAGGTGAAGTGCGAACTCACCCGGGAGGGCGAGTACACGGAAATACGGTTCGGCGACGCGGCGACGATAGGCGAAGGCCAGGTCCTGACGGTGACCCTCAGGATATGAGGGGCCCTCAGTCCTCCAGCACGACGTCCTCGCCGTCGTAGGGCGGCGAGTAGACCATGAGGGCGACGAACGGTTCCTCCGTCCGGTGGGGCATCACCGCGTAAGCGGTGAAGGCGGGAAGAATGATGGCGCTGCCGGGGGTGGCGAAGTAACGGCTCTCCTCCACCTGCACGATGGCGCTGCCGGAGACGGCCAGGAGTGTCAGGTCGTGCCGCTTGTGGTAGCGTTTCGCCAGGGTGGCATCCGGCGCCAGTTGGAGCACACAAACGTTCTGCGACCCGCCGCCGTCATACTCATAGAAGGCGTAACCTTCGCCTTCCTCCATCGGCCGGACGGCATCCGGCTGGAAGATGCGGTTGGTGGGCTGACGCTCCACCAGAGCCTTGCCGCGCTCGGTGAGACAGCCCGTAATGACGGGGAACGCCAGCAGGACGGCAACGATCGCCAGCAGAGGAATGCGCCGATGCATGGGGGTCACCTCGGAAGTGCCTGTTGGTTGCGCGCTCAACTATAGCCCGCGGCCGCCCGGTTTTCAACCACAAGGCCGGAAGGTGTGAGAACTGGCATGAAGGGGCGTCTCGCAAGGGCTCGGCGCCTCTGGTAAGATGTTAGCCCGTCACCGTTTTTCTGTGCCCGGCACGCCATGAAGATCACCATCTGCTGCAAACAGTTCGGCCCGGGTGGGGGCGCGGAGAAGTTCCTGGCCAACTTCGCGCGCTGCCTCGTCGAAGACGGGCATTCCGTGCGCGCCCTGGCCGCCACCATCACGGGTGAGGTCCAGGGGATCGAGACTGCTCCGCTTCACCTGCCCCCGGTGCCGAAGGCCCTCCGCGACCTGATGCTGGCCCGGGCCGCTCGGGACGCCCTGGACCGGGAGCAGGCGGACGTCACCTTCAGCGACCAGAAGTGCTGGGGCGCCGACGTGGTGCGCCCCGGCGGCGGCGTCCAGCGGGAATACGTCAAACAGCGCATCAAGACCTTCCGGCCTGCCCCCTACCGCCTGCTGAAACGCCTCCAGTACGCCCTGAGCATCCGCGAGAAGCTGCGCATCTACATCGATGACCGCCTCTACGCCGAACCCGGACCGCGCCTTGTCATCGCCAACTCGGACATGGTCAGGCGGAACCTTGAAAAGCACTACCCCCACCTGCGGGAGCGGATTACGGTGGTCTACAACGGCGCCGACCCGGAGCGATTCCACCCCGGGCTACGCGAGGAGCACCGAAAGCCGGTCCGAGACGAACTGGACATCCCGCCGGATGCCCTCGTCGGCGTCTTCGTGGGCACGGGCTGGCGGCGCAAAGGGCTCCACACCTTCATCCGTGCGCTCGGCGTGCTGTCCGGCTGCGGCGTGATCGTCTATGCCATGGTGGTGGGCCGGGGCAGCGAACGGAAAGCAGGCGCTTACGCTGCGGCGCAGGGCGTGGCTGATCAGATCCGCTTTGTCGGCCGAACCAGCCCCGAACCCTACTACGGCGCGGCGGACATGCTGGTGCTGCCCACCTTCTTCGATCCCTGCGCCAACGTGACGGTCGAGGCGCTGGCATGCGGGCTGCCGGTGGTAACCTCCTGCTACAACGGGGCCTACGAGCTTATCACGCCCGGCCGGGAAGGCTTCTGGGTGGAGGACGCGGCGGACGCCGAGGGCGTGGCCGAGGCTATCGGTAAGCTGAGAGATACAGAACTGCGCCGCTCGGCCTCCCGGGCCGCCCGCGCCCTGGCCCTGCAGCACACGCTGGAGCGGCAATACCGTGAGATCAAGGAAGCCATAGTCCGGCTTGCGAAGCCCTGAACCTGCGGGCCGCCGGCTCGCGGAGAGGAACCATGCCCGAAGACGACTGGACGTTGACCGACAGACAGACGCTGGAGGCGCCCGGCATCTCGGTGTTCGCCTTCCACAACTTCTATCCCTCCGGCAAGCAGGCCGGCATTGAGATAGTGCATCATGGGGAGCGTGTGGCCACCTGCGGCGAACTGCGCCCCGATCCGTGGAGCGGACGCCCGCCAGGCTACTCGGAGATGCATGAGCGCCGCACGGATCCGACGACGGGCCGCATCGAGGTGGACGCTTACCAGGAAGCGCTGGGGACCGACTACACTGTCAGGCTCGAACCGGACGGGCCGGTCCTGGCCCTGACCGTCGATCTGGCCGAGCCGCTGGATCCGGAGCAAGCCCCTCACGCCGCCTTCTGCATGCAGTTCTACCCGCCCGCCTACTTCGGTAGAACGTATGCGCTGGACGGGTCCTCGGGGATGCTGAGCCGCGTCCCCCTGCACCCGGTCACGCTCTCGGAGTCCGGCGTTGTCCGCGCCACCGACATGGGCACCGGTGCGGAACTGACGCTGGCACCGGAGGGTCCCCTGCGCCGGCTGACCATCGAAGCAGTGGGCGGCGAGGTTCACCTGTTCGACCCGCGGAAGGGCGACGATGAGGCCTGGTTCAACGTGGCCACCGAGATACCGCCGGGGGCCACCCGCGGCGCCGTTCACTGGCTTATCACCCCGAACAGGGTCGCCTCCTGGCGCCGCGACCCCGTCATCTGCGTCTCGCAGGTCGGCTATCACCCCGATCAGGACAAGCGCGCCGTCATCGAACTGGACAGCCGATGCGACGAACTGGGTTCCGGTCGCCTGTTGCGCATAGAGCCCGAAGAGGGGGAAGTCGAGGTCTTCACGGCGCCGCTCGACCCGTGGGGCGCTTTCCTGCGGTACACTTACGGCGTTTTCGACTTCACCGAGGTGACCGAACCCGGCCTCTACGTTGTCCGGTACGGGAATCAGCAAGCCGGCCCGTTCCGCATCGGTCGGGAGGTCTACCGGGACGGCGTCTGGCAGCCCACGCTCGACGCGTTTTTCCCCATCCAGATGTGCCACGTCGAGGTCTGGGACGGCCTCCGCCTGTGGCACGGCAAATGCCATCTGGACGACGCCCTGCAGGCGCCCTGCTCGCGGGAGCACCACGACCACTACCGCTCCGGACCCACCACGGACACGTGCTACGAACCGTTTGAACACATCCCCGGCCTGAACGTCGGCGGCTGGCACGACGCCGGTGACACCGACCTGGCAGCCGGCTCGCAGGCGCAGACCGTCCTCGCGCTGGCCCTGGCCCGAGAGGAGTTCGGGATCGACCGCGACCAGACGGCCGTACGCCGGGAAGAGCGAGTGGTCGAGATGTATCACCCCGACGGCGAGCCGGACATCCTCCAGCAGATCGCGTGGGGAGTCGAGTGCCTGCTGGGCGGCTACCGGGCATCGGGACATAGCTACTGTGGCATCGTCGCCGGCAACGAGCGACACTTCTACCAGCGCGGCGAGCAGTCCACCATGACCGACAACCTCGTCTACGACCCTGATCTGGAGCCGGGCGAGCGGACCGGTGAACGCTCCGGGGACCGCGACGACCGCTGGGCCTTCACCAACCGGGACACCTCTCTGGAGTACCTGGTGTGCACGGCGTTGGCGGCCGCCTCCCGCGTGCTGACCGGCTTCATGGACGAGCTGGCCGAGGAGTGTCTGCGAACCGCCGAGCAGGCGTGGGAATACGAGCAGGAGCACGAGCGGGCGCGCCACCGCAGCGGTTACGTACCCGGCAACCCCGACGCACAGGAAGTCCTCTGCACGGCGGAGCTGCTGCTCACCACGGGCCGCAACCGCTATCGCGAACGGCTGTTGGCGCTGCGGCCGGTCGTTGAGTCCAGTATTGGCCGAGTCGGCTGGTCCGTCGCCCGTGCCCTGCCGCGCATCGGCGACGATGCCTTCGCGGAGGCCGTGGAGACGGCGCTCGAGGAGTTCGCCGAAAACCTGACGGAGGCACTGGCGCGGAATCCTTTCGCTGTCCTGTGGTCCTACGACGAAGAGTCACCCGTGGGCGGGCAGATCGGCCACCTGTGGGGCATCGGGTGGAGCCTCCAGCAGTTGGCGCTCCGCCAGTACTATCTCGTGCAGGCGTTTCCCGACCTGTTTGCCAGGGAAAACGTCCTGTCGGTGCTCAACTACGTGCTGGGCTGCCATCCGGACAACAACCTGTCGCTCGTCTCGGGGGTGGGAGCGCGGTTCGTTGACACGGCTTTCGGGCTCAACCGGTCGAGCTGGAGCTACGTGCCGGGCGGCGTGGTCTCCGGCCCCGCCCTCATCCGCCCCGACCTGCCGGAGCTCAAGTCGGATATCCCATTCATCTGGCAGCAGTCCGAATACGTGATGTCCGGGGCGGCCACCTACATTTTCTGCGTGCTCGCGGCCGACCGCCTACTCAACGGCTGAGGCCCCGGCCGGCTGCGGCTCGGGCAGGCGGAGGAACAGGAGCCAGCCGGACGCCGAGAGCACGCCGCAGAAGATGAACATGCCGGGGTAGCTGAGTACCTCCGCCTCGAGCAGGGCCCCGATGACCGGCGGCACCAGCGCCGCGCCCAGCGTCAGGAAGACGTAGGAGACGGCGGTGTAGGTCGGGCGACGGTCCTTGCCCGAATAGCGGAAGACCGCCGGCAGCAGCACCACGATCCGCGCGCCGAACGCCAGCCCCAGCAAGCTGAACGCCACCGAGACGGTGAACGGGTCCCGCGACGTATAGGCCACCACAGCCGCCGCGATGGCGGAGACGGGGAACACCCGGAAAGGCGTTATCGTCCCCAGCCTGTCGCTGAGCGAACCCCCGACGAACGCCCCCACCGCGGACGCCCCGAAGAAGAACAGCGTAAATGAGCCGGCCACCTCCCCGCTGACGTCGGGGTAGGTCAGCCCGTACTTGGTCAGGAACGCCATCATGATGACGATGGGGAGGGCGGCGAGCTGCGAGGCGAGCATGAACTTGCGGAAATCGCGGCGTCGGAACAGTATCCACGCCAGTTCCTTGAAATAGTCCAGCCAGCGCGTCTGGCCCTGGTCGGGCAGCCCGTGCTCCGGCTCCTCCTTGACCAGCGCCAGCGACACGAACGACAGCGCGTAGCAGACGATGGCCGTTCCCACGATGATCTGGTAGCGCTCCGGGGACGGGAAGGCGGCCATGACGCGGCGGATGAAGAAATGCCCCAGCGCGATGCCCAGCACGCCGGAGGCCGTCCAGCGGATGCCCAGGATCTTCCCCCATATCTTCTCCGGCGCCGTCTTGGCGAACCAGTCGGTCCACACCGGGATGATCATGCCCGAGCCGAGGCTGTTGACCGCCAGAACGCAGAAGAAGACGATCAGCGTAAACGGCGAGCCCCAGTGGATGAACAGAGAACCGAAGAACACCAGCCAGCCGGTCCGCTGCAGGAGCGCGCACAGGAGCACGCGCCGTTTCTTGTACGGCAGCCCCTCCACCGCCTTCGCGTGGAAAAGCTGCGGCAGCACCATGCCCAGCGAGACGATGAAAGGCACCAGCCCGAGCAACAGGTCCGAGTCCCTCAGTTCCGTGATCATCTGGGGGATGGTCACCTGGTAGCTCAGCACCACGAGCCCGGCGCAGAAAAACAGCCCGTCCAGCGCGTGAAGTACTGTGTTTCGGGTTGAGACGTTCAGCGACACGACGTACTCCGGTCAGCAGACACAGTTAGCGCATAAGCGCGGGGCGGTTCCGACGGGACGCGGAAAGGGTAACGGAACGACCGGCCCATGGCAATGAACCGACCGTCCGCTTTGACAGGGTGAGCCGAAAAGCGTACCTTGCAGTGCACGGACAACGTACGATTCGAGGAACATCACACCTATCGCCTCTCCGGAGAACCGCCCGATGAAGCTCTTCTGGTCGCTGCTGGTTGCCGTCGCCGTGCTCTGCCCGATTGCCCGCGCCCAGTCGGAAGCAGAAGTCTTCGAACTGCCCTCCCCGCAGGGCCCGGGCGCCCGTTCAACGGTGCAACTGTCGGGGACGTGGGAGATTGCCCGCTACGACGACCCGGACCCGGACACGAACCGGTTCGAAGCCGTGCAGGAACTGCCGGCCGAGGGGGAACTGGAGTGGATGAGTGCCCAGGTGCCGGGCTCCGTCCGGGGCATGGAGGGTATGGAAGGCTGCCATCGGTTCATTTACCGCACGCGTGTGCGCGTCCCCGCCGCCGCGCGGGACCGGGGTTTCTCCCTTCACTTCGCGGGCACCAACTGGATAGTCGGCGTCTTCGTGAACGGCGAGTTCGCCGGCGACCACACGAGCGTCTGGATTCCGTGGGACATGGACATCTCCGACCACGTCCGTCCCGGAGAGGTCAACGAACTGGCCATCGCCGTGAAGAGCCCGTGGTACGGCTGGGATACGGAGGTCCAGAGCCCCCTGGGCGAGGAAGGCCCGGGCACGCTGAAGGCTTTCTGGGACAAGAACAGCCTGGGACGCCCCAGCCTCGTCCCCTACGGCGGCAAGGGCGACGGCAACGGCAACAACTACGGCATCGTCAACCCCGTCTACCTGCACTGCGTGGGGAACGCCTATACGCAGGAGGTCTTCGTCAAGCCCTCCGTGGCGCAGAAACGGCTGGAGACGGAGGTCACCGTCCGCAACACAGCCGACCGGGAGCGCACCTTCCACGTGCGGTGCGAGGCCGTCAACGACGCGACGGACGCCGTGGAGAAAACGTTCGAGCCGGTCGAAGTGACCGTGCCGGCCAACGACACCGCGACCACCACCGTGGCCGGCCCGTGGGAAGACCCCAGGCTCTGGTGGCCGGAGCCGGACCCCGACCTTTATCGCCTGCGCACGAGCATCCATGAAGGGGATCGACAGGTGGACGTGCACGAGCAGCTTTTCGGCTTCCGCGAGGTGACCATCGACGGCACGTCCGTGAAGCTCAACGGCAAGCGCTACGACATGTGGGGCTGGTGGGGTTTGAGCGGCCGCATCGAGAACGCCGACCAGTATGCCGAACAGTTGCGGGAGGAGCGGACCCGCTTCAACCGCTTCTTCTCCCACACCGCCCTGCGTAGCTACCTGCCCGCGCAGGAGGATCGGCTGGAGTACTACGACCGGCACGGCATAACCGGCGCGGCGGCCTCAATGATAGAAGGCATGGGCGTGCACTACGTCCTGAGCTATCTGGTGGACGACCCCGAGACGGGCGGGAAGAAGCTGGTGCTGAACGAGCCGGTCTGGCGTAACTTCAGGCGCCACATGGCCCAGATCGCCCGGGCCTACCGGAACCACCCGTCGGTGCTCATGTACTCCCTCGAGAATGAGACGGTTTACATCAACGCGGCCAACTTCTACGGGTGGGTCGCCTACACGGGCATCTCCTACGACGACTACATGAACCTGCACGAGGAGGCGATGGCCAACGTCGCCCACGCCGCGCAGGAATACGACGATACCCGTCCCTACATCGTCAGCGGGGCCGGCGACCTGAACGGACGCCTCCCCATCATCTGCTGGCACTATCCCCGCGGCTCGGTGGACTGGTATCCGGAGAACGCCTACACGGTAGAGAAGCTGGCCCAGAAGGTCGAGCGCTGGCCCTGGAAGAGGCAGAAGCCGGTATGGATACCGGAGAGCACCTTCGCCGACGACCTGAACCTCGGCACCTACGCCATCGGCGACCGCGCCTTTGCCAGCCAGTACGACGCCGAGCGCGGCAAGGCCATCTTCCAGCGGATGCTGTTCGGCGGATACCGATGGGCCGGCATCGGCTGGTCATGCTGCGGCAATTACGCCGAGTTTCCGGAAGTGCAGGACATGCTCAGCGCCCTCTGCGTCGTCCCGCGCAAGCAGACCCATCGCCTCTACGGCGGCCGGCAGAATGAGCTGCTGTTCAAGGTGATGAACGACACCTTCAGCGAGGAACCGGTCACCTTCGAGTGGACCTACGAGGTGGCCGGCCGGCGCGTGGCGGGAGAACGGGTCGCGCTCGACATCGAGCCGGGCTTCGGGCAGGAGTACACCATTGCCATCGAGGCCCCGCAGACCGAGCAGCGGCTCGACGGAACACTGACCCTGAAAGTCACCCAGCCGGACGCGGAACCCTACGTGGAGGAGCGCTCCGTGCCCGTGCTGCCGACGGTCGAGCGGCTTGCCGTGGACCTGCCCGTCACGGTGCTGGACCGCTCCGACAAGCTGGCGGACTACCTCGATGGCACAGGGCTGGACTTCCGGCGCATCGAGTCGCTGGAAGATCTGCGCAATCCCAACGGCCTGCTGCTCATCGGTCCGGACACATTGACGGCCGAGGAAGCCTACGGTCCCGAGCTGAAGACGGCGGCCAGCGGCGGACTCCGCATCGTGGTTCTGGAACAGGACAATCCGCCGGCCGGCGCCGGACTGCCCGTGCCCATATCGACCACCGAGCACTACGGCGGCTACGCCCATCCGCAGGCGCTGGGAACGCCTGTCTTCCGCGACCTGGGCGCACACGACCTGATCGACTGGGCCGGGGGGTTCCCGACCTACAAGAACGTCTATCGCAAACCGTCGCGAGGCGCCCGAAGTCTCGCGCATTGCGGTCCGCAACTGCCCTATTCCGCCCTGCTGGAGGTGCCTTGCGGCAAGGGATTCATCGTGCTCAGCCAACTGCGCATCGGCGACAAGCTGGGCGTGGACCCGGGGGCGGACATCCTGCTGAGGAACCTGGCCGAGCATTACGCCGGGGCCCGCCCGTCCACCGCCGTAGCGGCCGTGTTTGCCCCCGACGACCGTCTGCTCAGGGAGAACCTGGAAGCCACGGGCGTGCTGCTGGAGGAGGTGGAACGGCTGCGCGACGCGCTGGACCCCGAGCGTTTCGGGGCAGCCGTGGTCGATGCCACCACGGAGAACCTCCGCCTGCTCAATGCCATGGTCCCTCAGGTCGAGGCCTTTCAGGACGCGGGGGGATGGGTGATGCTGTGCGGACTGCGCCCCGACGGGCTGGGCGATTTCAACGCCCTTCTCGGACAGGATCGTATGATCCGGCCCTTCCGCCTCGAGCGCGTCACGTTCGAAGGACGCGGGCATCCGCTCGGCAGCACGCTCGGCAACCCCGACGTCGGCCTCATCAGCAACCAGCACATCCAGCACGGGCGCATGTGGCCCAGCCAGCACACCTTCAACTTCGTGGTGGACGGGCGCGACATTGCCCCGTTCTGCCGCGTGCCCGGGGGGCCCGAAGACCCCTTCGAGTACGAGCCGACCCGCGACGACAAAGACCCTTACAACTTCGTCAACGGCCTGCTCAACCGGCTGAGCTGGCGGTGCATCCGCCAGATATGGTGGGAGGGCCCCGAGCCGAAAGACCTGAAGTTCCATCTGCGCCGGCCCGACAGGGTGTCCGTCGTGCGCGTCTGGAACAACGCCAACTACAGTACCATCAAGGACATGGACGTCATCTTCGACGGGGACGAGGCCAGCGCGGTCAGCGTCGAGTTGCCCGACGGCTCCGGGCTGAAGGAGATAGAGTTGCCCCGGCCGCGGCGCGTGCAGGAGAGCATCACGCTCCGACTGAAGAGCAAACGCGAGGGGCGAAACCCCAACCTGGTGGGCATCGAGAACGTCCAGTTCCTGCGGCCCGCCGCCCCCGAGGGCGCGGCCTACCTGGACAGCGTCGGCGGGCTGGTGGCCTTCCCCCGCGGCGAGGGCGGCTTCTTCCTGAACCAGGTGAAGTTCATGGAAGAGGAACCCAACGCCGAGAACGCGGGCAAGAAGCGCAACCTGGTCGGCGTCCTGCTGCAGAACATGGGCGTGGGCATCTCCTCGAAGGTGGCCCTTCCCGGCGTCAACGTCAGCTATGAGCCCGTGGACCTGATGCAGTACTGCAACCAGTACATGGACTCGAGCTGGGTCAAGGAGAACGTCTGGTTCGGGCAGCCCGAGAAGGACCTGAGCGCCCTCGAAACGCGCGAGGGCGAGGTGGAACTGGCCGACGTGGACTACCAGTTGGTGCACTTCCAGACGGCGCCCAAGCAGGACTGCATCATGCTGGGCGCCTCCGAGGCGCCGCGCCAATTCCCGACGGCCGTGCGCGGCATACCGGTGGGACGCAAGTGCGACATGCTGTTCTTCCTGCAGGCGGCCAACGTCACGGAACCCATCACCGCCGAAGAGCGCGAGCGCATGACGGCCCGCCGGCGTCCCTTCCGCCTGCCGAGGGTGATGGAGTACGTGCTGCATTACACGGACGGCGAGACCGAGACGGTGCCGGTCGTGCTGGAAAAGCACGTTGACCACTGGCTGCAGGAGGAGGCGAGGGCGCTGGAAGGCGCGCGACCCGCGTGGACCCACCGCTTCCCCGACGGCCAGTATGGGGTGCTCTACAGCATGGAGATCCCCAATCCGCGCCCGAGCGTGACCGTTGACTCGCTGGACGTCGTGCTGGCCACTGATGAGGAGGGCAACCCCATCGACCGCGCCGTCCCCGCCGTACTGGCGGTCACCACCGGCCGGGTGGTGGGCTCGGACTGACGGGACATAGAAGCTCACAAACCAGTTTTTCATGCATCTACGGCCACATAACCTCTCACGGCGAGGAGTGCGAAAGTGAAACCGTTCTTCCATCTGTCGGTCTTGGCGTTCGCCTGCATCGTAGCCGTCTCCCCCGCCCTGGCGGACGAAAGCCGGGAGCATCCGTATCTGTTCTTCAGTGACGAGGACGTGCCGCGCCTGAAGGCACGACTGGAGCAGCCGGAGCTGGAGTGGCTGTGGCCGAACGTCGAGCGCAACGCCGGCAGCGCCACCCGCCAGAGGCAGGGCTGGGCCAACAGCATCATGTGCAGTGGCCTCGCGTGGCAACTGACCGGCGAGAGACAGTATGCGGACGCGGGCATCGAGACGATGCTGCACATCGCCGCCATACCGGGGCCGTGGTCGCCCTCAAGCAACTACCTGAAGTATTGTGACCTGGACACTGCGCGCAAAACGCTGCCGCTGGGTCTGGGCTACGACCTGCTCTACGACGCCATGACCGAACAGCAGCGGGAGACCATCCGGGAATCGCTCCGGAAGAACGCGTTCGCCCCCTACCTGAAGGCCCTGGCCCGCTTCGACGAAGAGGACGGTCGCTTCGAGGACGAGGAAGGCCACTGGGAATGGTGGAGCACCGCTTACTTCAACTGGAACGCGTGGATAAACGGCGACCTGGGGTTGGCCGGCCTGGCTACTCTTGGCGATATCCCGGAGGCGCGGGAAGTCGTGGAGAAGGCGCGCGCGGCGCTGAAGTTCATGCACCCCGAGTTCGACCAGGGCGCCGAGGAAAGCGGCGGATGGGACGAGGGGCCCATGTATTGGGGCACTTCCGTCTCCCATCCTACGCGCTTCTACGCCGCCCTCGAGCGCGTGCTGGGCACCGACGACGGGTTCTTCGAGCTGCCCGGCATGGCCAAAACGATGTGGTACGCCATCGACTTCACGGCGCCCGACGGCCACTGGGTCAGCTTCCAGGACTGCAACAACCGGCTCGTGCTCGATCCTCCAAGCGTGCTCTACTATCTGGCCAAACGTTACAACGAGCCCCAGTTCGCGCGGCATCTGGACGTCAACGCCGCCTCCTGGCACCCCATGCCGTTCGGCGTCATCTGGCGGCCGGCCATCGAGACTCCCCCGGCACCCGAACGCCCCGCCGCGGCGTGGTATCGGGACGTCGACTGGGCCGTGCTGCGGTCCGGCGAGCTGTTCCTGCCCTTCAAGGCGGGCGACATGGGCGCCAACCATCAGCAGCACGACGCCAACAATCTGCTGCTCTGGGTCCGCGGGGAGCGGATGCTGAACGACCCCGGCTACGGCCACAGGACGACAGAGGTGCACAACTGCGTGCTGGTGGACGGACACGGCCACCATAACGCGGGAGGCCGGCGTCCCGGCGTGCAAACCGAGACCTACGCGGACATACTGGCATGCGGCACCGTGGGCGGGGCGCCGTACCTGGTGGCCGACGCGGCGCCCTGCTACGAGGTACCCGTGACCCGCGCCCAACGCCACGCGGTGCTGACCAGGGAAGGCTTCGTCATCGTGCTTGATGACCTGCTGGTCCCCGAGCCGGCCGAGTTCACGGCCAACTGGCACACGCTGCATGAACTGGCAGAAGGTCCCGGTCACAGCGCCCTGATGCAGGGCGAAGCGGTGACCCTGCACGTCGCGCAGGCGGCGGACGGCCCGCTCGAGACGACCATTGCGGACGGACGCCACGACCGTGTCTGGCGGGT
Organism: Candidatus Brocadiia bacterium; assembly: GCA_046483385.1. Lineage (GTDB taxonomy): Bacteria > Planctomycetota > Brocadiia > SM23-32 > SM23-32 > B1Sed10-231. Next base: position 26,113 of record JAWODG010000058.1, read on the forward strand.
CAAATCCGCGGCGGAGTCGCGCGTATGGCGGCTGTTCACAGTGCTGGCCCCGGATGAGAGTCCGGAGGTCGCGGCGTACTTCGGCGGGGACCGGATCGTGGTGAACGTCAACGGAACCGAGTATCCCTTCGAGCCGACGCCCGAGGGCGGTCTCCGTTACGCCAAGGGTGAATACGTCGAGGCACCGCTCATAGGCGAGTGACCGCTACCGGCGGGCGGGCTGGTGCACGTCCATCGCATCCCGCAGGGTGTCGCCCGCGAGGTTGAAGCCCAACACGGTGACCGTGATGGCCAAACCCGGCCACGTCATGACGTGCGGAGCCACCAGCAGGAAGTCCCGGCCCCTGTTCAGCATGGCGCCCCACTCGGGCGTGGGCGGCTGCACGCCCAGCCCGAGGAAGCTCAGCGCGGACGCCGCCAGCACCATGTGCCCCAGACCGAACGTGGCCATCACGATCAGGGGCGAGACGCAGTTGGGCAGGATGTGGCGAGTCAGCAGGCGGACCGTGCCGGCGCCCTGCGCGCGGGCGGCCTCCACGTAGGGCTCGGTCTTCGCCGAGAGGACCGTGCCGCGCGTTATCCGCGCGTAGGCCGTCCAGTGCACTGCCGCCAGCGCCAGCATGGTGTTGAACAGGCCGGCGCCCAGCACGCCGGCGATGACTATCGCCAGCACGAGCCCCGGGAAAGCCAGCATGGCGTCCACCGCGCCCATGATGAGCCGGTCGAGCGCGCCGCCCGCATAGCCGGCCACCGCACCGAGCGCGGCACCCGTCACCAGCGAGACAGCTACGATGGCCATGCCCGTGCCCACGGAGAACCTGGCCCCCGCCAGCACGCGGCTCAGCACGCAACGCCCCAGCTCATCGGTCCCCAGCGGGAAACGGGCCGACGAGCCCTGCAGGCGGCGTGACAGGTCGCTCGCCCCCGGATCGTGTGGGGCGGCCAACGGCCCGAGCAGAGCCGCGGCCAGCACCACGCACAGCAGCACGCACCCCAACGCGCCGTCCACCCGCCGCACCATGCGCCGGAGCCCGCCAACCACCGGCACGGCACGACGCGCAGCCTCTGCGACGAACTCATGCATACTCAGCCCCTCCGCCCGTAGTGGATGCGCGGGTCGAGCCATGCATAGGCGACGTCCACCAGCAGATTGACCGTCACGAAAATGGCGGCGAACAGGAGCACGCAGCCCTGCACGACGGCGAAGTCACGGGCGAACACGGAACTCACCAGCAGACGGCCGATCCCCGGCCGTCCGAAGACCGTCTCCACGATGACGGCCCCCTCCAGAACCCGCCCGAACTGGAGGCCCAGCACGGTGACGGTCGGAATGAGCGAGTTCTTCAGCACGTGCTTCCACAGGACGATCCGCTCATTCAGGCCCTTTGCCCGCGCCGTGCGCACGTATGGCTGGGAGAGCACCTCGACGGCGCTCGAGCGCGTCACGCGCGTCGTCAGAGCCGACATGCCGACCCCCACGGTGACGGCAGGCAGAATCAGATGGGCCGCTCCGCCGCTGCCGAATGAGGGCAGCCAGCCCAGTCGGAGACTGAAGACCAGTATGAGCAGCAGGGCCAGCCAGAAGTGCGGTACGGAGACGCCGAGAAGCGCGCCGCCCCGCGCCGCCGCGTCCACCGCCCCGCCACGACGGGCAGCACAGACCATCCCGGCCGGCACGCCCACCAGCAGGCTCACCAGCAGCGCGGCCCCGGCAAGCTCCATGGTCGCCGGCAGCCGGCTCAGCATTTCACGCGCAACGGGACGGCCGCTGACTACAGATTCGCCCAGGTCCCCCCGCGCCGCTCGCGCGCACCACCGGCCGTACTGGACGACCAGCGGCGCGTCAAAACCCCTCTGCCGACGCACCTGCTCCACCTGCTCGGCCGTCACGTTCTCCCCGAACTTGCCGATGGCGATCAGCTCGGCCGGGTCGCCCGGGGCCAGCCGCAGCAGGGAAAAGGTGAGGAAACTGACGAACAGGGCGACCAGCAGGAGGAACCCAAGCCGACGGGCAACATAAGCAAGCACGGCTTCTCACTCCGGGCGTCTATTCGAGCGTCACCGAACGCAGTTCCAGCCAGGGTCCTTCCGCACTGATGGGGTATCCCGCGACGTTCCGGCGGGCGGCCACCACTTTCTCGCGGTGGACCATGTAGAACGCAGGCAGCAGCCGCATCGTCTCGCGCTGGAGACGGTGGTAGAGCTCCCGCCGGGTGGTCTCGTCCGGGGCGGCATCAGCCTCTTCCACGAGGCGGTCGAACTCCTCGTTTCCGAAGTGGCTGAACGGATTGGCCGAGTGATGGAGGAAGAAGTGCCGGGGATACCCGCCCCAGACGTAATAGCCGGTCCGCAGCAGCATGTCGAACTCGCCCTCCTTCTCAGCGCGCAGGAAGGCGCCGCTCTCCAACATCTGCACCCCCACCTTCATCCCCACCCGGCCCAGCGCCGCCTGCAGGGCCTCCGCGATGATGGGAAAGCGCCCGCCGGCGCCGACATTCGGGTTCTGGGTGACAAGAAGACGCACCCTCAACGGTTCGCCGTCACGCTCCGCCACGCCGTCGCCGTCCGCGTCCATCCATCCGGCCTCTTCCAACAGGGCGCGCGCCGGCCCGGGGTCATACCGGATAGGATCGAGGTCCACATCCGTGTAATGCATCACCGGCGAGAGGGGGCGGCCCTCCGCCGGCTGCCCGACGCCGGCCAGAAGCTCCCGCACCAGCGCGTCGGTATCCACCGCCTGCGCCACGGCGCGTCGCATCCGCGGGTCGCTGAACGGCCCCCGTCGGCAGTTGAACTGGACGAAATCGGTGAACGTCGAGAGTGTGCGATGCACCTGAATTCCCGGGTGCTCCTCGAGGCGGGGCACATCCGCGTCAGGCACCTTGACGGCCATGTCCAGTTCGCCCGCCTGCAGCGCTATGAGCCGCGCGGCCGCATCGGGGATGATCCGGAACACTACGCGCTCGACCTCCCCCGGGCCTCCCCGGTAGTCAGGGTTACGCCGGAGCACGATCTCCTCCCCCTTCGCATGGCTCTCGAAGCGGAACGGCCCCGTGCCGATGGGGCGCTCCACGCGTCCCTCGGCATCAAGGCAGTCGGGGCTCATAACCGGCCAACCGATGTGCGTCAGGTACTGCGGCAGCGGCATCGGACGCCGCAGGTGGAACCGCACCGTCTCCGGGTCCACCACCTCAACCGACCTGACCGCGCGGAGGATGGTTCCCCGGCTGTAACTTTCCGGGCCGTAGGAGAACGCCACGGCCTCAGCGGTGAAGGGCTCGCCATTGTGAAACCGCACACCCGGCCGCAGCCGGAACTCCCAGGTCCGCCCTCCGTCGGACGGGTGCCACGAAAGCGCGAGACCCGGCTCCAGTTCCAGCTCCGGCGTCAGCCGCACCAGCGTCTCGAAGACCTGACACCACACGAACCGCGCGTCCCCGCCGGGGAACTCGCGCGGCGACCAGTGCTCCACGTCCGTTCCGATGCCCACGTCCAGCGTTTCCGCCGGCGGCGCCTCGCCCGCCGGCTCACACCCGGCAGCCAGCAGCCCGACGCTCAAGCAAGCGCCCAACAGGACGGCAAACAGGACTTGTCTCGTCATGGGAGCTCCGCACAGAGTCGAGTCCCTCGCCTGGCGTGCGGCGGGGTCGTAGAATTCAGGTCAGGCACGCTCGTCGCGCCGGTAGTTCAGAAGGAGGCCGCAGCGTTCGCTCAGGCAGAGACCGCCCACTTGGGCGGCGAGCCGTTCCAGTTCCTCGGACCCGACGTGCATGGGAAAGATCGACATTGTCCCGCCGGGCCGGAGCAGGTCACGCAGGCGGCGCAACAACCCTGCCCTCTCGTCCACCATCTGCAGCACGTCGTAGAGCAAAACCACGTCAAGGCTGCCGGGCTCGAGCAACCGTCCCTCGCTTGGGGACCTTACGTGAAGCGTACGCAGGTTTGTCAGGCCCCGCCGGCGAGCTTCTGCCTTGAGGTTTGCCAGAGCATCCTTATCCACGTCGGCCGCGATCACTTCGCCCTCCGGACCCGCGATCTGAGCGGCCGGGATGCAGAAGGTGCCGCCGCCGGAGCCGTAATCGAGCACCCGACAGCCAGCGCAGACGCCGACACGCCGCAGCATCTGTCGGGCATGGTCGGCCAGCCAGTTCTTGAACGCCCGCTCACCCTCGGGGGGATGCAACGCCACGCCGGTCATCCGCCCTCCCGAACGTCGAACAACTCGTCGTCTGTCATCTCCATGGCGCGCCGCGCGGCGGCCACGGTGCTCTCGTCGTCGGCCATTCCGCGGGTCAGTTCCCGCGCAGCTTCCGTCAGACCAACCGTCACGGTCCGCCCGTCGGCCTCGAACGTAGCGGTGGGGCCGTCCCCGGTCATCTCCTCGACAGCGATGTTGCCCTTGCCGAGCGTGGCTCCCGTGCTGACCTGGAGGCCGTCGATCACGCAGGAGACCGGCGTCTCCGTTCCCGTAAAGGCAACCACGTTGAGATCGAAGTGCCCCTCGAAGCCGAGCCGTTCACGCGCCAACAGGCCCATCCTGACGCCGAAGACCAGGTACGGCCCCAGGTGGCCGTGGAAGGCCGTCGCCCGGTCCACCAGCGACTCCAGAGTATCGGTCCGCTCCAGCACAAGCCTGTGCCCCACGAGGTCGGCATACAGCAGTTGTGCCGGGAGGGCCCGCTGGTTGCCCTCCAGGTTCTTCAACTGGAGCGAGCCGTTCTCGTGCTCCAGCCAGCTCACGTCCCTCATCAGGAGCTGCTCCCGCTCCCCCTCGGCCACATACACGTTCGATTGACACATAGTGCTTCCTCCGCGGTTTCTTTTCGCAACCCTCGTGATGTCCACGGGTATTGTAACACGATTCTGGGATTCGTAAAACGCACGCCGCCCCATCTTGACAAGACATGCGGACGCCGTGAACATAAAGTGTGTACGGTCTCGCTGGTATAAGGTGTTCGAGCAGGACGTGGGGGGCGATGGTGGAGAAGAAACGGCAGCGTTCGTTCGCGGAGCGGCTGCGGGACGGAGTGCTCTTCTTCGCCCATTTCATCACGGACCCTTTCGGCCTTTCGAGCCCCTTCTCTTCCTCGCCGCAGATCGCGGAGGCCGTGGCGGAAGAGCTTGCGGCGCATGGGGTTCGACGGGTGGTCGAGCTGGGCTCCGGCGTGGGCGCACTGACGCGTGGCATCCTCGAGGCCCTCGGCCCTGAGGACACGCTGATGTGCATCGAGCGCAAGCCGGCCTTCTGCCGGCGCCTCGAGCAGCGCTTCGATGGCCGCGTGAAGGTGGTCGAAGGCGACGCACTGGACCTGCCCGAGCTGGTGGCCGGCACTGCGTGGGAGTGCCCGGACGCAGTGGTCTGTTCGGTCCCATTGATGAACTTCTCGGCCCACGACCTATGCGGCGCGGTGCACCGCGTGCTCCCGGCGGACGGCCTCTACATACAACTGGCGAACCGGAAAGGCCCTATGAAGGAGTTCTTCACCATCGAGAAGACCCACTTCTTCCCCAGGAACCTGCCGCCCGAGCAGCTTCACCGGGCCTATCCGCGCAGTGACGTTAGCAACACGTGAGGGAGCCCCGCCAAATCGAGCAACAACAGGAAACGCCGCAGTCCGACCTCGACCGCGTGCCCATCCTCCTTGACCACCGTGCCGATAGTCCGTTCCCCGCACTCGCGGACCACATCGACGGGTTCGCCTCCGTGGGCGGCCTGCTCGAAGCCGTGCCCGACGCTCCGGAAGAAGAGGCGGTGCGATGGATGACCGAACTGCGGCAGGAGGGCCGGCTGGTCTGGCTGAGCGAGTGGTCCCCGCTCCGGTGGTGCGCAAACTGCGACCTGCCCCTGCTGCAGGAGCAGTGCGACCGCTGCGGGGAGCCGGCGGGTCCGGTGATACCTCTCAAGTTCCCGTGCAACCCGCGCCCCGTCATTCCCCACGACGAACACATGTTCCGCCGCACCGGCCTCCCGTGGCCCGTCGGCCCGTCCGTGGTACTCAACGGCTATGCGCGGCCGGACCGGACAGGGTGGCAGGTGATTGCGAGCGGGCAGCACGTCGGGGACATCGTCCGCCGGCACCGGGACGACGATCTGAGCTTCATCGCCGCCGACGAATCCGCCGCTGATCGACTCCGAGCAACGGAAGGGGCCGAGCCCCCGGTCATCGCGGACGTTCTGGAGGCGAACCGCAGTCGTCTGGACACCTTGCGGGAAGAGGCGTTGGAGTTCATCCGCCGGCACTGCCGCGGCCTGCTCGCGTTTCCCATCGTCACCTTCTCGGGCGGCAAAGACTCGGCCGTGTTGGCGCACCTGTGCGGGATGTCCGGCGTGCGGATGCGGCTGGTACAGATCGACACCGGCATCGACCCGGCCGGCAATGAGGAATACAGCGACCGCCTGCTCTCGCGCTACGACAATCTGGAGGTCACCCGCCTGCGGAACGAGGACATCTTCTGGCGAGCCATGGAGGAACTCGGGCCGCCGGCCCACGACTTCCAGTGGTGCCGCATCGTGCTGAAGAACTCCGCCCCCTATCGGACGCGGAAGTCGCTGTTCCTGAAGGCTCTGCAGCGCATCGGTCCACTTGTGGGTGCACACGCGGTGCTGGTGGACGGCCCCCGTCGCCGCGAGGAGCCGTGGCGCATACGGCTGGACCGCGTGGTGGAGATTCCCGACGCACCGGTGCCCACCACCACGGTGCGCCCCATACTGGACTTCACCGACCTGGACGTCTGGATGTTCCTTCGGCGGCACGATATCCCCCTCAATCCCACTTACACCGAGGACAAGCACCAGCGGCTGGTCTGCCTTTTCTGCCCCGATCAGGACCGCTACGAGCTGGACGTGCTGCGCCGCCGGCATCCCGAACGGTGGGGGCGGTTCGAGCAGGAACTCGAGCGGTGGCGGAGAAGGCTGGGCTTCCCCAAAGAATGGGTGTGCGAAGACCTGTGGATGTGGGACAAACCGCGGTCAGCTTACCAGCGCGAACTGGGGATCGAGTCGCACGTGGAGGCCGTCGCCGAGCGTCTCGGGCGGCACGTCTCCTTCGAGCCGCCGGAACCCGAGGGAGACGGTTGGCGGGCTGAGGGTCAACTGGGGACAGCCTTCGACCCGAAGGCCATGGCGCGCTGGCTGCAGCCGCTGGGCCACGTGGAGACCGACCGCGCTTCCGGCGCCCTGAGCGTAGCCGGCCCGCTCGGCAGACTGAATGTGGCCCTGAACGGCAACCTCACGGTCTGGACCGAGGGCGCGGAAGAGCTGGATGAGCTATGCGGGATAGTCCGCGACTGGGTCTGCGCCCGCCTCAACTGCATCGGCTGCGGCGCCTGCACCTCGTCGCTCGACCGCATCCACCTGCGCGACGGGCAAGCGGAGATGAAGAGCCACTGTACGCCCCGGCCCTCGGCGCTCGAAGAAGCCATCTGGCTCTGCCCGGTCAACCCGACCGGCGTCCACCGATGCCTGTCCAAGAGTCAGGACGGGTGAGGCCCCGACGCGCCGTCAATAGCGGTAGACGGCGGCCACCTGGCGGCCGTCCGGCATCTCCTCGGTCTCCAGGGCGAAGACGCTGCCCCCATGCAGCAGTGTTTGCAGGGCGGCCCGGTTCAGCAGGTCGTCGTCGCCGCCCTCCTGCCGGTAGTGCAGATACACGAGCCCGTTATCGGGATCGTAGGTGCCCCACTCGTGCCTGTTCAGGTCGGTCAACAGGACCTCGACCCGTCCGTTCAACGACGCTTCGAGCACCTCGTCCAGGTCATCCGAGGCCCTTTCGGTGCCCTCAAATCGCTTATAGGCCCCGATCGCCTGATCGCGGACCTCTTTGAACAGGGGGCCGACGATCTCCCACGCGGCATCCTTGAGTTCTTCCGACTTCGCCCGGTCCGGGTTGCCGTCGATGCCGTCTTCCAGCAGGTTGTGGTAGGTGTTCGCGTCCCTGTAGAGGGCCTGGATGTCCTTTACGCCGGCCAACACCAGCGGGGAATGCTCGTCGCTGAGGACCTTCTTTACCCCGTTCTCGACGTGGCGGACGAACTCGCGCACGATCTTCTTGTGCACGGCCTTGTCCGAGTCATCAGCATGGGTGTGGAACACCATGCCGCCGGACGGTCCGCCGCCCGAGCGGTACTGGACGTGCCCCTCGGTCACAACGTCGTACTGCTGCGCCTCTTCAAGGCTGGTCGGCGTCTCGTCGGGAAGTCCCACGTCGCGCAGACTATGGTGGGTGCACTGCAGGAGGCGCACGTCGTTCTGACTGAGCGCCAGCACGTAGAACCGTCCGTCACCGGTCAGCAGCGGCAGCAAAGGCTTTATGTGGAACTCATCGCTGACCACCACCAGTTCCTGAAAACGCGACGGCACCCGGTAATACCGGAAGAGCTCAGGCGAGAGAAAGAGCGCGAGCCCGTCGCTGTCCTGCTTCCACTGCCGCACGTTCTCCAGAAAACTCTCGGTCGGCTCCAGGAACTCCTCGATCTCGGAGTTGCGCATACCCGTCTCGGCCAGTCGCTTCTCCAACTCGCGCAGGACGTTCTTCAACCGGATGCGATTCTGCTCTTTCTCCGGTCCTCCCCGCTCCAGCGGGGTGAAAATCGACACGCACGGATCCTGACGATGGTGCGCCAGCATATCAAGGTCGTCGCGCGTCAGCAGTTTCATGCCGCGTACTCCTTCTGACGTTCAAGTCCACTCCGGGCTCCCCTCGTTCCGGCGCCGTGCAGGCGCCGACCCCACCCATCCAACGGCATTATAACGCCGCCCGCAGTCCGAGTCCATCCTCAGGCCTCCTTCGGCCCTTCGGATGCGGGGTCGCGGACATCGTAGCGTCCGCCGAACCGCTCCAGAAGCTGCTCCTTCGTCTGCGGGTTGCCGTCCTCATCGAGAAACACCTCCGTGCACGCGGGACGGGTCATCGGGTCCGTCAGTACTTCGTAACACTCGGGGCGTCGCAGGTTCAGATTGCCCTTCTTCGGGATCCACTGTCCGCCGTACTTATGGGCCGTGCGCACCCGGAATGGCTGCGGCTCAAAGGCCCGCCACCCGGGCGACCTCTTGGGCAGCTTGCCCAGCAGTTCGCCCCGGTCGTCAACGGCATAGCAGCCGCCCTGAAAGATGGCCATGCAGACGGGCACGCCGCTGTCCTTAGCCCGCACCGGGACGATGTCCCGCATGTCGTCGGCGATCGACTGGTGCACGATGAGGTCGGCGCCCAGCAGGACCTCGCACCGGGAACCACATGTCGGCGCAGATGCTCACGCCGATCTTCACCCCGTTCAGCTCCAACGGCTCCAGCGAGCCGCCCTGGGAGAGGCCCCACCAGGCCTGCTCCCCGAGGTTGGCGTGCACCTTCCGGTACTTCCCCATGAACGCACCGTCCTGCGATATGAGGAAAGCGGCGTTGAACAGGCGGTCCTCCTCCCGCTCTATCAGCCAGCCGAGTAGCGGCGTCCCCGTCTGCCGCGCCAGCTCAACGTAGCGGCCGTACCACTCCCCCTCCCCGGGCAAGGGCTCGGCCACTCCCCGCATGACGTCCTCCGACGGATAGGGCCAGCCGGTGATCGCATACTCCGGGAAGACCATCAGATCGGGCCCGGCCTCCGCCGCGTCCCGGGCCTGCGCCGCCAGACAGTCGAAGTTGGCCTCCAACCCCGGATTGCCGTCCGCGTAATGATCGCTGCCCGCCTGAAGAACCGCCACGGTGAAGGTGCGCTCGGGGTCGCTTGCTGCCGCCACGCCGTCTCTCCTTTCTCCCTTCAATCCACCGGCAAAGAGTCCATTACGGAACAGACCAGGCGCGGCGTCAATCCGCGCCGTCCCCGGACCGGGTGAAGAGTTGCCCGAGGGCGACCCGACCCATCTCGCGCAGCCCCCGCAGACGCTCCCGCAGGCTGCGGCCGTGCGCGAACTTCATGTAGGCACGCAGCACACCTGCGCTCTCGGAGATCGGCGCTTCGAGGTGGGGACGCCACGGGGAGTGCTGCACGGCGATCGCCTTCGGCCGCGTCATTTCCAGCAACCCCTCGGCGCCCCGGGTCACTCCGTAGCCGCTCTGGTCACGTCCTCCGAACGGCAGACGTGGGTCGGCCGTCGGCACGATCATGTCGTTCACCACCACGGCACCCGCCCGCACTCGCTCCGCCAGATCGCGGGCCGCCCCGGCGGGACCAAACACGCTGGCCCCCAGAGCGTAGGGGCACTGACGGTCCGCCCGCAGCGCCTCCGTCATGTCGGCCACGGGCACCAGCGACACGACCGGCGCAAAGACGTCCGCCTGCAGCAGCCGCATCTCGGGCGACGCGTCGCCCAGGACCACCGGCAGCCAGTCGTCGTTCTCCATCCGACCGGCGACCATGGCAGCCCCGGTCTCGACCGCCTCGGTGATGAGTTCCCGCGCAAAGTCCGCCGCACCGGGGTCCACGCGGCAGGCCGGCCCCCCTTCCACGAGTTCCGTCAGGCGCCCCCGGATATCGTCCAGCATATCGGCCCGTGCGAACACTCGCCGCGGGGACATACAGGTCGCCCCGTTGTTGAGGCGGAGCCCGAACATGACCGCCCGCGCCACGAGGTCCGGGTCGGCCCCCGGCAGGACGAAGACCGCGTCGCACCCCGACAGCTCCATCGTGGCCGGCGTCAGGTGCGGCGCCAGTTGCTCCAGCACCACCCGCCCCGTGCGCGCCGACCCGGTCAGCACGACCCTGTCCACGCCCGCTTCGACGGCTTGCTGCGCCGCCTGCGGGGACTCGGGGAGAACACGGCACAGCGCCGGGTTCAGCCCGGCCTGTCCCAGGATATCAACCAGCACTCGCGCGGACGCCGCGCCGGTTGCGCCCGGCTTGATCAGCACCGCATTGCCCGCCGCCAGCGCCTGCAGGGCCTGCACGCCCGGCAGAAGCAGGGGATAGTTGGAAGGGCCGATGACCAGCACAACGCCGAGGGGCTCCCGCAGCACCTCCACGCTGACGCCGACCGACAATACCGACAGCAGATTTCGGGCCGGCTTGCGACGCTTGAGGATGGACGGCGCCCTGCGCTTGAGGTAGCGGCAGGCCTCGGCCAGGGGCAGAACCTCCGCCGCCAGCGTCTCCCCCGGGCGGCGGGCTTTGGATGAGTCCACGGCGGTGATCAGGTCGTCAACCCGCGAGGCCATCTGCCGACGGGCCCGTCCGATCAAGCGCAACCGCGTCTTCAATGGGGCATCACGCCACGCCGCCTGCGCAACCCGCGCCACCTCGACTTCGTCCGCAATGTCGCCACCGGAACCAGGCGAACTGGAACAGCGATCAGAATCCGTCATGCCCGGGCCCTCCGGAGCGGGTCGTCAATCAACCTCCTCCGCGATTCGGGCGAGTCCCGCGGGGCGCTGATAGGGAACGTCGTAATGGTCGCAGATCAGGTTGGCTGTTATGCGCCCGGACTCAAGGATCGTAGGGACCCCGCTGCCCGGATGGGTGCCGCCGCCTACCAGATAGAGGTTCTCGACCTCCTCGAAACGGTTCCGCGGCCGGAAGTACATCATGTGGGGGATGTTGTGGGCCAGGTTGAAAGTCGCCCCCAGAAAGACGTTATACTCATCCTCCCAGTCACGCGGGGTCAGTGTCGTCTCCGCCACGATGTGGTCGGCTATGTCGGTCATGTCCGTGCGTTCGGCGATTGTGGCGAGCACTTTCTCCCGGTATGCGGGCTCCTCCGCCTCCCAGTTGATGCCGCTCTTGTTGTTTGGCACGGGCACCAGCACGTAAACAGCGGACTGGCCGGCCGGCGCCAGTCGATCGTCGGTCAGCGACGCATTCCGCACATAGAAGGACATGTCGTCCGGCAGCACCTTGGTCTCGAATACCTGCTCCAGGTTCTTGCGGTAGTCGCCGGCGAACACGATGTTGTGGTGCGGCATGTCGTACGTCTTGTCCAGCCCCAGATACATCATGTAGGTAGAGCAGGAGAAGGGCTTCTCGCGCAGCCGGTCCGGATGCCACTTCTTCAGCAGTCCGGGTTCCACCAGTTCGGACATGGCATAGCCGAAGTCCGCGTTGATGATCACCTTGTCCGCTTCGACAAGCTCTCCGTCTTCCAACTCCACTCCGGATGCGGCGCCGTCCACGGTGGCTATCCGCGCCACGGGGGTGTTCAGGCGTATCTCCACGCCCAGCTCACCCGCCAGGCGCGCCATCGAGCCCGAGATCTCGCTGAGCCCGCCCATCACGTGATAGATGCCGTAGGCGTGCTCGATGTAGGACAGCATGGTGAACGCCGCCGGGCAGTCCCACGGGGACATGCCGAGATATTTCGACTGGAAGCTGAAGCAGATGCCGAGCTTTTCCTCGCCAAAGTAATCGGTCACTTGATCCATGACCGAGGAGCCGAGACTGAGGTGCGGCAACGCTTTCAGGAGGACGGGGGAGAAGAACGTCGTCCAATGGGAGTAGTGCTTCTGCAGGCAGGGGAAGAGGTATTTGAAGCGCTTCCCTTCCCTCTCCATGAACTCATCCAGCCCTTGCTCGCGCCCCGGAAAGTGCTCGCGAATCTGCCGCTTCATCTCCTCCCGGTCGGTCGTGACCAGCATCCCGAAGTCATCGAATATGAGCTGATACATCGGCTCCAGCCGGACGAGGTCCATGTAATCCTCGCTCCGTCGGCCGGCCTCGTGGAAGACCTCGTCCAGGATGAACTTCAGCATCAGGAAGGTGGGGCCGGTGTCGAACGTGAACTCGCCGAGGTGGATGGGCGCATTGCGCCCGCCAACCCTGTCGGCTTTCTCGAAGACCGTCACGTCAAAGCCCCGGGCAGCCAGTATGAGGGCGGCTGTCAGGCCGCCCGGCCCTGCCCCCACAACGGCAATATGCTGTTCGGCCATCAGATGCCCCCTTCTGCCACTTGACAAACCCACATCGGAACTGCGCTATCGCCCCACGCAATCCATATTTACAATATCAGCAGGACCGCCTCCGGTCAAGGCCTCTGACTCGGCTGTTCGTGGCGCACCAGTTCCGTTGATTGCTCGAACGATGGGACCGCACCCACGCCGACCATCGCCGCCAGGGCCGCGCCGCAGGCCGACTCCTCCTGCCATGCGGGCAGGACCGCCGGCATGCAGAACGCCCCCACGGCGGCGTCCCGCATCACGTCGTTCAGCCGCATGCCGTTGCCCGAGCCCACCAAGAGGCTCCGCTCAGCCAGGCCCTCCTCCTTCATCGCGCGGTAGTAAGAACCCAATTCCGCCACAATGCCCTCGATGAACGCCCGGGCCCAGTGGCCGGGCGTGTTGTTGGCGTCGGTCATCCCCCCCACTCGTCCGCGCGCGCTGGAGTCCGCCCGTCGGCCTCCGAAGAAGGGCTCGACGATTAGCCCGTCGGCGCCCCCGGGTGCCTCCCGGGCCAGCTCCACAAGCCGATCCAGGACAGCCGCCTGCGAGAGACCCGCGTCCCCGATGGATTCCAGCACGCGCCGGTAATGGTGGGCCAGGTAGTCCAGCGCCGCCCCACCCCGCAGACTGGCGCCGCAGCAGAGCATTCGACCGTCCACGAATGGCCGCGCTTCGAGGTCGGGCGTCGCGATGAAGCGGTCGGTCACGGCGCTCACCTGCCCCCCCGTGCCGACGTTGACCACCACCTGGTCCCGCCAGGAAGAAAGGCTCGCCAGAACGCTGGCCTGGTTGTCGCCCAACGGCGTGTGGACGGTCGTGTCTCCGGTAAGGCCGGTGGCCTCCGCCATTTCCGGGCAGAGCGTCCCCATCGGCGTCCCCGCTTCGAGCACCGGAGGCAGCAGGTCGGCGGCGATGCCCGCCACCGCCAGGAGCCTCGGCTCCCACTCCCCGGCCCGCACGTTGAACAGCCCCGTGCTGGCGGCGTTGCCGGGCGAGGTAACCGGCGCGTTGCCGCAGAGCTTTGCCGCAACCCAATCGTGGATGAACGCCGCCCCGCGGGCTCCCTCCGGCAGGCTTTGGGTGCAGTTCATCCAGTAGAGCGTCAGCCCCAGGTAGCCGGTCGATGGACGGCAACCGGTGTCCGCAACGGCCTGCTCGTCCGCCGATTCCATGAACTGCTCGAGAAAGGTCGGCCCGCCGTCGCCCACCTCTTCGCCCGCGCGCTCGTCCTGCCAGGTGATGAAGTTCGTCAACGGCTCGAGCCCGTCGCCGAGCACGAGCCCGCCGTGCATCTGCCCCGCAAGGCCGACGCTTACGGGCCGAAGCCCGGTCTCCCGGAGGCGCTCGGTAACATCGCGGAGCACCTCCACGCACAGTTCCAGCACCCGGTTGGGCGAGGCCTCGCGCCGGCTCGACGGCAGGCCCTCCACGTGGGAGTCATTCGCGCGGCGGGCGGACGCCAGCAGCTCGCCGCCCGCGTTCAGGGCCACCCCGCAGATACTGGTCGTCCCGATGTCGATACCGATGAAGGCTTCCACGGTCCCCCGCTCCATTCCGGATCTCGTTGACTCAGCAGCTTACCCGCACGGTGAACTCGCCCAACGCCCGCACCGTCACCACGTGCAGGTCCGTCCCCTCGACCGGCTCGACCGGCGACTCCAGCTCCGCCCCATCGGCGTCCGTGACCGTCAAAACGGCCGGATCGCCGAGATTCTCGAACAGCAGGTCCGCCCGCGTCGCCGACCCCATGCGGTAGAGACGATGGTCCTGCCCCTGTTCCACGGAGAACAACCGAGCGTCCGAACCGTAGAGGCGCGGGCCGCCCGCGTAGTCCCCGCGCACGATCTCCACGCGGTTGGGTCCGGCGCGCAGCAGCGCCTCCGGTATCTGCAGCGTGTCCACCAGAAGCCGCCCGTTGACGCGCGCGGACTGGACGACGTCGCCCTCCCCTTCCGAGATGGCGTCGATAAGGCTCGTCCGGAATCGGTAGCCCGTGACGCTGCTCACAAGATCGCTCGCCCGCACGGCCACGCCCATCGGCAGGCCGGTCAGAATGCGCGCACCGACGGCGTTCAGCAGGCCGCCGGCCGAAAACGGCAGCGCCCGCCAGCCCTCCGGTCGGTCCGAGTACTCGGTCAGCGCCCCGAGCATGGGATACTTGTCGGTCTCGGTCAGGGCGTCCCGGAGTTCATCATCGAACATCGCGCGGAACTCGTCCGTCTCCAGCCCGTGTTCGGCCAGAGCCTCCGCCAGCGTGTTCCACGGGCAGTAGCCGTAGCGATGCTCCTCGGGCCATGTCTGCTTCACCGTGCGCAGGGAACGGAGGGCGGTGTTCAGGTCGGCGCGGAACGGCCCCTCCGTCTGCACCCACGTGTAGCCCCACGGGTTATCATCGTCGACCCACTCGTAGCTGCCATTAGTCTTGAGGACGTACATTGAGCGATAGAGGCCGGTTTCGGGGTCGGTGAACGTCTCGGCAAGCACGCCCTCCATCCGGTCGCCCCATTCCCGGAAGTCAGTTCCCGAATCGTCTTCCATCTGCGGGCTCTCGGCCAGCAGGATCTCCATCATACGGAAGACGTTGTACATGTGCCCGTTCTGGCGCAACGCGTAGGAGCGTAAAGCCCCCGAGCCCGCGCCGCCGCGCTGGTCCTGCATGCGGCCGTTGACGCTGTCGTAGCCGAAGTAGTCCGAGCCGGCCAGCGTCGTCTCGCCGAACGTGTCGCTGCCGAACATCTCCAGTTCCTCGTCCCACCTCGTGGAGACCTGCCAATCCACGGCGTCCATCAATGGCCTCAGCGTTTCCTCGCGCAGACACCAGTCGTCGCCGGTCGTTTGATAGAGGCGGAACAGGCAGTGGACGGCGTGGTAGAGGCCGTCCTCCTCGCGCTTGGTCCAGCGCGTGCCGACCATCTGGAGCCACTCCGGGCAGAGCCGGCCGTCGAGGTTGCCGAACGTCGAGGGGTTGTCCAGCAGGAATGGGGTCCACATCTTGAGTATCTCGGGGTTGCCGGCGCGCGCCATCTGGGTGGCGGTCACGCTGCCGTCGCGCACCCAGATGAGGTGGTAAATGCGGTTCAGCGCGCCGAAGCACGCCCCGCCCTCGTCGATGCCCGAGTAGACAATGCGCCGGTTCAGGTCCAGCACGCGCTGGAGTTCCTCGTCCTCCACGTCAAGCCGGGCCCGCGAGAGCACGGGCGCGATAGCTCGTTCGGTGTGCGCGAGCAGTTCCTCCCGGGACGCCCAGCGCAGGCGCTCCAGGGCCCGGCGGACCTGGTAGAGGTTCTCCTCCCCGCCGATGAGGGCCACGTCGTCGCCGGTGAGCTGCAGGACGTGCCGGCCGTCCTCCAGCACGCGGTAGCGGTTCTCCTCGAAGCTGTCGAAGGCCACGAAGGAGACGACACCCTCACCCCGGTCGCTGAACTCCTCGTAGAGCAGGCCGTCCTCGACGACGAAGTCGGCATGAGGCCGGAACGTCAGCACCAGCGGGCAGTGAGCGGCGATGGCGAAGGCGTTCTCGTCGGCGATGTTGAGCAGCGAGATCACGTTCCGCGCCCCGCCCGGGGCCTCGGTCACCACGCGGGTGTGGAAGGGGTCGTAGTCGAACTCCTCCACGAACTCGGCCCGCATCTCCGGCAGGGCGGCGTCACCGAACAGCGGCGTGTAGACGTCGCGGTTGGAGAAGTTGCGCGCGGGGAAGTCCTTGCGCCGGAACGCGTTGGGTTTGTAGAGGAACTCCAGCTCGACGTGTCCGTCGTGGAACAGCGCCGTCAGCCGGTTCCCGCACCGGTTCTGCAGGATGATGTTGTGCCGCCCCTGCTCCACCTGCGGCTCGCGCCAGATGCCCTCCATCGCCATCGCCGACCCTCCGCAAAAGGCTTGGAGCCGTTATTATGCGCCCGCCGCCCCGACCGGGCAAGCGCGAGGCCGGGGCACGCCATCATGCTCGCACTCGTCCGCCTGAGCGATAGCGAAGTTCGCCGTACGACGCATCTTGCTCGAGGTCCGTTGTCAGTCCGAACCCCGGCCACGACGGAGCGTGGCCGTCCGAAGTGGGCCCCCACCCCACCAGACACCTTTTCGGAGGGACGCGCTCCGTGGCGTCCGGCCCGTCGTGCCCGTCGTGTCGTTGTGGTTGGTTCTGTCCTCGCTGCACTCGGTCTGCGGTCGGCGCCGGGGCGTGCTATAATGCGGCTCTTGCCACCTGACAGCGGAGGCACAGATGCCCGACAGCGACAGAGCGAACGTTGTGTTCATCCTGACCGACGACCAGGGGCCCTGGGCCGCCGGGTGCTACGGCAACCCGGAAATCCGCACCCCCAACCTGGAGCGGCTGGCCGACAGCGGCGTGCGGTTCACCAACTTCTTCTGCACCTCCCCGGTCTGCTCCCCCGCCCGCGCCAGCCTGCTGACCGGCCGCATCCCCAGCCAGCACGGCGTGCACGACTGGATCCGGGAGCGCAACATGCCGCCCGAGCCGGCGCAGTACATCGACGGCTCCACCTGCTATACCGACGTGCTGGCCGACGCCGGGTGGACCTGCGGGCTGAGTGGCAAGTGGCACCTGGGCGACAGCATGACGCCGCAGCACGGGTTCAGCCACTGGTTCGCCCTGCCCCGCGGCGCCAGCCGCTACAACGACGCCGAGATGATACGCGACGGCGAAGTGGTCGAGTGCCCCGGCTACCTGACCGACGTCATCACCGACGACGCGCTGGATTTCATCGAACAGAACCGCGACCGCCCGTTCTACCTCAGCGTCCACTACAACGCCCCGCACGCGCCGTGGAGCGGCCACCCGGAGGACGTGGTGGCCTCCTACGATGACTGCGCCTTCAAGTCGTGCCCGCAGGAGGCCGCCCACCCGTGGATCAAGCCGCACATGCGTCAGCACCTGGGGAACCGGGACTCGCTGAAAGGTTACTTCGCCGCCGTTACGGCCATGGACATCAACGTCGGCCGGCTGCTGGACCGGCTGGAGGAACTGGACCTGCGGGAGGACACGCTGGTCGTTTTCACCAGCGACAACGGGTTCTCCTGCGGGCACCACGGCTTCTGGGGCAAGGGCAACGGGACGCTGCCGCTGAACATGTACGAGAACTCGGTGAAGGTCCCCTTCATCGTCAGCCACCCCGCTCGCCTGCCGCAGGGAAAGGTGGCCGACGCGATGATGAGCCAGTATGACTTCATGCCTACGCTGTTGGACCACCTCGGCTTGCCGCCGGTGGAGGAGGAGTCGCTTCCCGGCGTCAGCTTCGCCGAGGTATGGAGCGGCGAGCGGAAAGAGGCGCGCGACGAGGTGGTGGTCTATGACGAGTACGGGCCGGTGCGGATGATACGAACGCACGAGTGGAAGTACGTCCACCGCTATCCTTACGGTCCCCACGAACTCTACGACCTGACCAACGACCCCGGCGAACGAGAGAACCTCGTTCGCGAGGAGGCCCGCCGGCCGGTCATCGAGGAGTTGCGGGGACGGCTTTCCCGCTGGTTCGAACGCTACGTGACGCCGGCGCTCGACGGCGTCCGCTGTCCCGTTGACGGCTACGCGCAGGTCGACAGGATAGGCCCGGACCACCCGCCGGAGGACTCGTTCTCAGCGGAGGGCTTCTGAGGTTGGGATGAAACCACGAAGCACACGAAGCACACGAAGAAAGGCGAGAAAGGAGAATCTGCTCTCATTGTCAACTCCTTTGTTCTGTCGTCTGCACGTTCTTCATGACCCCTCCGGAAGCGGATGAACTTTGTGGTAGACGGGCTCGAAAGGCTTAACGTGATACTGCACGGAAGACGGACAGGGGTGGAAAGGACCGATCGTGGGATTGCCCTTTGAACTCAAGGAGTTCTTCGAACTCTTCGTGGAGTACAACGTCTCCATCTGGCCGCTGCAGATCGTCTTCTACGTGCTGGGGGCCGCGGCGGTGGGGCTCGCCTTCACCCGCCGGCTGGAGGGCGACATGGTCATCGCGGCCATCCTGGCGTTCTTCTGGTTCTGGATGGGTGCGATGTATCACCTCCTTTTCTTCAGCTCTCTGACGCCCGTCGGCTACGTTTTCGGCGCTTTCTTCATCGTCCAGGGCGCCCTGCTGCAGTGGCGCGGCGTACTGACCAAGGAGTTGCGCTTCCGCTGCCGTTGGGACACCTACTCGGCCTTCGGGGCGGCCATGATCCTCTACGCCATGGTGGTCTATCCGATGATCGGCTGGCACCTGGGCCACCACTACCCGCTGGCGCCCATGTTCGGCGCGGCGCCCTGCCCCACCACCATCTTCACGTTCGGCATGCTGCTGTGGCTGACCGGCCGCACGCCGAAGTACCTCCTTGTCATCCCGTTCCTCTGGTCTATAGTCGGCACGTCGGCGGCGCTGAACCTGGGGGTCCGCGAGGACTTCGCCATGTTGCCGGCGGCCGTGGTGGCCACGCTGCTCATCCTGTGGCGGGACCGGCGGCCGAAGCCGACCGACGAGGCCGGTTCGGACGCCGCTGAGAGCACCTGATGCTGCTTGCGGGACCGTGGTACAGTGTCCTCGTTCACTCGCGCACACCACAGGAGATTCACGCCGTAGGCGCCCGAGCTCCCGCCGGCCGGTGAATGAGACTATCAGTTCTGCCCGGCTCGACCCACAAGCGGGGCGAAAACCTATGGCCCCGCAACATAAGCCTCGGGGTGCAGCCAGAGCCCCGGCAAGGGGGCGGCAGGCATCAGCCCCAGGGCGTAAGCCTCCGGAAAATAGCCGTGAAGAACAATAGGAGCCCGCCGCATGGCGGGCGGCACAGCGCGGGAAGGGCAGAACGGCGAGCAAGAGCAGGAGCACGAGAGCGAGCACGAGGGGACGGCTGCGTTCCTGTGCTTTCCGGACCGAGGGGGACTCCCCGCGTTTCTTCACACACTCAGTCGGAGATGCACCCCGGAGGCGCGCGAGCTTCGGCCGGCCGTAATACTGGCCTCGGCATGGCATTCAACTGGCCTGCCGGTATGTCCCCGGATTGCAGCAGGAGCACGAGAGCAGCGAGCATAGCCCGCCGCATGGCGGGCGACAGGTGTTAGCCCCGGACGTCAGTCCGGGGGAGGCTGCGGGAAGCGAAGACGAGAGCCCGCCGCATGGCGGGCGGCACAGCGCGGGAAAGGCTGAACGGCGAGCAAGAGCAGGAGCACGAGGGGACGGCTGCGTTCCTGTGCTTTCCGGACCGAGGGGCACTCCCCGCGTTTCTTCACACACTCAGTCGGAGATGCACCCCGGAGGCGCGCAAACTTCGGCCGGCCGTAATACTGACCTCAGCATGACATCCACCGGCTATGCTTACGCGGTCCGCCCTCGGACGAGATGCCACGCGGGCAAACCGAAAGGCCGGCTTGCGGCGGGCTTCTGTCAGTCCTGTGGGGCGTGGCTACGGAGACCTGCTCCATGTTGGGGTCGGACCCGCAAAGCAGGTCTCAGTATTTGACGCGCCGCGCCGTATGGGCTATTACACGGGGTCCCGCATTCCCGCATCCTTCCTTCAAGTTGAGGAACCGTCATGGAAGAATCACCGTTCGAGGCCGAGTTCACTCCCAACTGGGAGGGCCTGCGCGACTGCATCATGCGCGAAGGCACCCCCGACCGCACGTACCACATCGAGCTGTTTCTGGACGCCGAGGTCAAAGAGGCCATCTGCGACCGCTACGGCATCGCGGACGACCTGGACCCGGACAAGGAGTTCTACGCCCAGAAGCGCGAGATAGCCATCAACCGGTTCCTGGGCTACGACTACGTGCGCCAGGGCGTGGAGGGGCTTGACATGCCCCTCAAGAAGTGCGCCGCCGAAGACACGGCCGATCTCTCCCGCGAGGGCGGGCGGCGGTACATGGAGGAGCACGAGGGCCCCATCACAAGCTGGGAGGACTTCGAGAACTATCCCTGGCCGGACCCGGAACAGGCCACAACCCGCGCCCTCGACTGGTACGAGGAGAACCTGCCGGAGGACATGTGCCTCATCGGCAGCGGCGGGTTCGCCCACTTCGCCGAGCACCTGACCTGGCTGATGGGATACGAGAGCCTCTGCTACGCCCTTTACGATCAGCGCGACCTGGTCGAGGCCATCAGCAACCGACTGACGGAGATGTACCGCGTGGCGATCCGGCGTATGCTGGAGTTCGACCGGGTCAAGATCGTCTGGGGCTCCGATGACATGGGCTTCAAGACCGGCACGCTGATCAGCCCGGACGACCTGAGGGAGTTCGTGCTTCCCGGGCACAAGCTGATGGCCCGGATGTCCCACGAGGCCGGTCGTCCCTACCTGCTCCACGCCTGCGGCAACCTGGAGACCATCATGACGGACCTGATCGAGGATGTCGAGATCGACGCGCGGCATTCCTTCGAGGACACCATCGAGCCGGTCACGCTCGCCGTCGAGCGCTACGGGGACCGCATTGCCCTGCTGGGTGGCATCGACGTGGACTTCCTGTGCCGCGCCGACGAGGGGCAGATCCGCAAGCGCGTGCGCGAGACGCTGGAGCAGTGCATGCCGGGCGGCGGATACTGCCTGGGCAGCGGCAACAGCGTGGCCAACTACATCCCCCTCGACCACTACCTGGCCATGGTGGACGAGGGACGCCGATTCGACCCCAACGCGGGAGCCTGACAGATGTCGCTCGTTCTGGGAAGGAAAGTCGATAACTGGCGGGCCGCCTGGGCCTGGACCGAAGAGCGCGGCGGGCCGGGCCTCACCGTGCGCCGGTTCCGCAGGACGTTCGAGCTGGACCGCGTGCCGGAGAAGTTCATCGTGGCCGTCTCGGCCGACAGTCGCTATAGATTGTGGGTCAACGAGCGCCTGATCGGGCGCGGGCCACTGAAAGGAACCCTCAACCGCTACCACTACGAGGTTTACGATCTGGCGCCGCACCTTACCGAGGGCCGGAACGCCATTGCCGCCGACGTTCACTGGTTCGGCGAGCACGCCCCCACAAGCGAGGTGCACTCAGGCCGACCCGGCTTCCTGCTGCAGGGCCCTGAAGGCACAGGGCTGGACACGCCCGGAGGCTGGAAGGTACAGATAGACCGGGCCATCGAGCCGGACACCAGCGACTACATAGCCAACGCGGCCAACTTCCTGGGTTACTGGGAGCGCGTGGACACCGCCAGACTGCCGCTCGGCTGGACGGCGGCGGGTTACGACGATTCCGACTGGGAGGACACCGTCGCCACCGGACCGCCCGACGTCAACCGGAACTGGGGGGAATTCCCGGTGCCGGAACTTTTCCCGCGCGACGTGCCGCTCTTGACGCAGGAACCCCGGAGGTTCGTGCGCACCATCCGGGACCACGAAGAGATCGACCACCGGTTCGAGGATCCGCCCATGGGCTGGCGTGTCCCGGCCGGCGAGTCGGGCGAGATAATCCTCGACGCCGGCGTCCTGACCACTGGTTACCCCGTCTTCAGCCTCTCCGGAGGCGCGGGCCGGACGGTCGAGATAACCTACAGCGAGTGCATGTTCCAGCCCGACCCGGAGAACCCGGAAGGTTTCGTCAAGGACGTGCGCGATGACTTCGAGTCCGGCGCCGTGCGCGGCTACCGGGACACGCTGACGCTGTCCGGCGAGACCTTCGCCTGGGAGCCGTTCCACTGGAGGACCTTCTGGTTCATCAGGATCGCCGTCTCGGCCGGGGAGGAGCCCTTCGAGCTGAACGACGCCTTCTACCGCTTCACCACGTTCCCCCAGCAACTCAAGGCGGAGTTCGGATCGTCCGACCCGGACTCGGCGGGCATGATGGACCGTAGCTGGCGGACGCTGCAGCTCTGCACCCACGAGACCTACGAGGACTGCCCCTACTACGAGCAGTTACAGTACGTGGGCGACACGCGTCTGGAGGCGCTCTGCAGCATGGCGCTTGCGGGAGAGAGCCGCATGGCACGGCGGGCCATCCGCGCCTACGCCGAAACCACGGTGCCCTCCGGGCTGACGCTCGGCCGCTCCCCCACGCGCCGTCCGCAGCTCATCCCCTACTTCTCGCTGCTCTGGGTCCTGATGGTGGACGACTACTGGGAGTGGGTCGGGCCGCGCGATGCGGACTTCGTGACGAGCGTCCTGCCGCAGGTGGATGGCGTGCTCTGCTACTTCCGCGAGCGTCTGCGCGACGACGGCTTCACCGGTCCCATCGAGCAGTGGAACATGGTGGATCGGGCCTCGGACTGGCTGCGGGGCGAACCGCCGGCCGTCAAGGAGGGCGGCTCGACCTACCTGACTGGTCTGTTTGTCTGTGCGCTGGACGCCGCCGTCCGGCTGCACCGCCAGGCCGGCACACCCGCGGACGCCGACCGCTGGGAGCCGCTGGCCGACGAACTGCGCGGCGCCCTGCAAAAGGCGTGGAGCGAACAGGAAGGACTCTTTCTCGAGGGGCCCGACAGGCTCGACGACACCCTCTCGCAGCACAGCCAGATCATGGCCATCCTGTCCGGCGCGGCCAGCCAGGAGCAGACGGACCGGATACTTGAACGCCTGACCGACGATCCCGCTCTGCACCGCACGAAGCTGATGCAGAGCTTCTACCTGGCGCGGGCGCTGGAAGCCGCCGACGCCTACGACCGGCTGACCACACACGTGCTGGGACCGTGGCGGGAGATGCTGGGCAAGCGCCTCTCGACATGGTGCGAGTACTGGCCCGGGCGAAGCGATTGCCACGCCTGGAGCAGTTGGATCGCCCACGACTTCGTGACCCGCATCCTCGGCGTTCGTCCCGGGAAGCCGGGCTTCGAGGAGGTACTGATCCGCCCGCACACGGCATCTCTGGAATGGGCGCGTGGCCGGGTGCCGACCCCGCACGGGGCGGTGGAGGTGGACTGGCAACTGGACCCTGACACCGGCGAGACGACGCTGGAGGCGCGGTGTCCGGAAGGCGTCCCCGCCGTGGTCGAACTGCCGGGGCGGACGCCGCAGCGACTCGATGCCGGCGGCAGGATTTCGGTCCCCTGAAACCATCCGTCCGCCGCACCGACCCGCGAGAGGCCACCATCCCATGCGCCAGTCCCGGAACAATGAAGCCGACGACGCCGTGGAAAGGGCCCGTCGGCTATGGTGGCTGCGGGGTGCGTGTTTCCTCCAACTGGTCGCCATGGGCACCATCTTCTCCTTCGAGACCGTGTGGATGCGCGAGCACGGGCTCGGGGAGACGACCATCGGGGTTCTCCTATCGGTGGCAACCGCACTGGTGCTGACGACCGGCATCGGCTGGGGAATACTGGCGGACCGGACGGGTCGGCCCGCGTGGATTGCGGCCGGCGGATGCCTGTCCATGGCGGGGGCACTTTTCCTGCTGGCCCACTGCCGGGAGCCATCCCATTTTGCCGCCTACGCCGTCCTGCGCGGCGTCAGCTATCCCATGATCTGGAACATCATGCCTCTGCTGGCCGTTTCGGTGCTGGCGGGCCGCGCCGCGGGGCGGGGCTACGGCTCCTACCGCATCTTCGGCTCGATGGGCTACATCCTGGCCACGCTGGTGCTGCCACGCCTGCTGCCGGACATCGGCGTCCTGCTGATGCTGGCGGCGGGGGCGATGCTGCTGGCCTACCTGCCCCTGCGCGCCGGACGGTTCCCGGTTCAGCGGCGACACCAGCACGGCGGCTGGCGCGAACTGCTGACCAACCATGAGATGCTGGGGCTGTTCGCGGCGGCTTTCTTCTTCGCCATGGCGAACCCGGCCATCTATGCATTTCTGCCGGTCTATGCGCGAGGGCTGGGCGCGGACGTGGAGTTCATCGGCCTGCTGCTGGCGTGCAACGGTATCATCGGGCTGATCGCCATGCCCGTCTGCGGGCAAATCGTGGACCGCTTCGGCCCGCGGCGCATGTTGTGGCTGGCCTTCCTGGCGCAGCCGCTTCGCCTGGCCTCCTACTCCCTCGTGGGCGACTATCGGTGGCTCATCGCGCCGCAGGCGTTGCACTTCTTCACCTGGGCGGGCCTGGAGGTGAGCACGGTGCTATTCATCACGCGCCTGGCCGGGGAGGGCCGCTCGGCCACGGCCATGTCCGGCTACATGGGCATGCACGTGCTGGGCGGCATGGTGGGGGTGTCGGTGGCCGGGCTGGTGGCGGAGAACCTGAGCTACGCGGTCATGTTCCGCGGCAGCGCCCTCTGCGCCACGATCGGCCTGCTCGTCTTCACGGTAGTGCTGCTGCACCTGCGCCGGCGAGAGCGGGCCACGCCGCGGGCGGTCCCCGCAACGGAAACCTGAGGGATAACCATGGAGATACTGCGCGACGAGTACCTTGACTACATGACCTTCCGGGGCGCCCGGCGTCCCCTGCTTGTGGAGCTGTTCGGGCCGCTGGTGGGGCTCGAGGAGGAGTGGCGCGAACAGGGGGCCACCGAAGAGGAAATCAACCTGACGGCGTTTGGCTTCGACTACGTGCGCCGGCACGGCGTGCGCGTCGCCACCGGTCTGATCCATCCCTGTACCGAAGAGGTCATCGAGAACACGCCGGAATTCCTCATCAAACGCGATCGCTACGGCCGGCGGGTCAAACTGAGCAAAGCCGCAGCCACCATCCCGCTGCCAATGGAATATCCCGTCAGCGACATGGACTCATGGCGGGAGTTCAGGCACCACTACGAGTTCTCTGAGGATCGCTTCGCCGACGGCTGGGCTGAGCAAGCACGGGAAGCGCGCGAGCGAGATGCGCTGATCGTGGCTCACATCCCCGGCGGGTTCGACGAGGTCCGGCAGCTCATGGGAGAGGAGCAAGCATGCCTCGCCTGCTATGAGCAGCCGGAGCTTGTGCACGACATCCTGAACACCATCGGCCGCACGGCGGAGCGGGTGCTGGAGCGAGTAGTGAGTGAAGTGCAGGTTGACCAGTTTTCGGTCCACGAGGACATGGCGGGCAAGGGCGGTCCGCTCTGGGGGCCGCGACAGGTGCGCGAGTTCGTCCTCCCCTATTACCGGCGCGCGTGGGATCTGCTGGCGGCCCACGGCGCGCGGCTGTTCAGCCAGGATTCCGACGGCAACATGAATCCCGTCATCGACGCGTTCCTGGACTGCGGCGTCAACTGCATGTATCCCATGGAACCCGCGGCCGGCATGGACATCGTGGAGGTCAGGAAGAAATACGACGACCGGCTGGCCACGCTGGGGGGTATCGACAAACACGTCGTCCGCCACAGCCGGGGGGCCATCCGAAAGGAACTCGAGTACAAACTGCAGCCGATGATGCGAGGCGGCGGCTCTGTCTTCGGACTCGACCACCGCATACCCAACGGCACCCCCATCGACCTCTACCGCTACTACGTGAGGACGGCACGGGAGATACTCGGCCTCGACCCCGACCCGGAACCGGGCTGGGCTCGCATGGCGTTCTAAACCGACGTTCCACGGCCTCTTTTATTTGATGCAGCTCGGCGTGGCGGCGCGCTGGTAACCTATCACCGGCAGATGGCCGGCGTCGCCCTCCCTGAACCGGAGGACCTCGGCCTCGAACTCGGGGATTGAGCGGATCTGCCCGGCCAGGTAGGCCTCGATCCTGCCGGCCATGGTCTTAAGTCGGGCGCGGAGGCCACCGTAGCGCCGTTCGACCGTCTCCCAGCCGAACGGCTTGTAGCTGGCCATCCAGATGTCGCGGTGGCGCATCCAGAGCCGTTCTACCTCGTACCGCAGGTCGGCCAGGTCGCCCTTGAGAAGCCGCCACAGCCGCTTCTCGTCTTCGGCCTGATACGCGGCGACCATATCCCTGCGCAGGTCGCACTTCAGCGCCAGCGTGCGCGCCAGTTGCGCGGGGAACTTCAACCGTTCGTCGTCGCTCGCCTCGAGGTCGTCAGCCAGATCACCGTAATGCTCCCGCAGGGATACGCCGTCCAGCAGCGGGTCCAGGAAACCGAGCAGCGGATCCTGCCATAGCAACCATTTGCTCACGTTCGTGTGGCTGCGCTCAGGCTCGGCCAGGCACGGCACGGTGTCAACCTCCGCCGCCCGCACCCATGCGTCGAAGTCCGCCTCGCACGAGCCCCTGAAGTTGGCCTTCAGCAGGCCCCCGTCCACCTCGTCCGCGTAGCCGTGTTCGGCAAAGTACTGGATGCCGGGCAACGCGGAGAAGACATCGCACTCCATCCCGTCGTCGCCCCACAGTGTCACGAAAGCCTCCCTGAGGCCCTGCTGCTTGCAGGCCATCATGCAGGCCTCCGTCGTGGTGAACGAGTACGGGAGCGCCGCCCAGAAGTGGTTCCACGTCCAGACGCCGCCCGCCATCACGGGCTCGGAGCCCAGGTCGCGGTGCTTGTCGATCATGCTGGCGTAGAAGTCCAACTCGCAGTGGTAGTAGTCCCAGTAGACGAGCTGCACGTCGCGGGGGATGTCCTCGGCCACCTCCGGCGGCACCCGGCTGTCCAGATCGTAGTAGTCGTTCGAATCGGACCCCAGGCGGAAGTACATGTCGCTCCAGATCATGGGCCGCAGCCCGCGGTCGCGGCAGATGTCGAGGACCCGGTCAAGGTGATCATTGAGAATCTCGAAGGGGTCTTTTTCGCCGTGGAGCCGGCGGTAGCGTCCGCTGCCGATGCCGTGCGCCTCGTCCATGCCCAGATGGATGCGGTCCGAGCGGAACGGCCCGGAGGCGGCGTCTATCAGCTTCTCGACCAGATCGTAAGTGCTTTCTTCCTCAGCGATTATGATCCCACGGGTGTCGCGGTAGTCCGCGTAGGCGGGCCACTGGAGGACCTGCTCCAGGTGGGCGAGCGTCTGGATGCAGGGCACCATCTCGATGCCGAGCGCGTGGGCGTAATCGTCCAGTTCGCGAAGTTCCGCCTGCGTGTAACGCCCCCGCAGGTAACCGAAGAATGGCTCGCCGGGCACCTCGTAGGTATCCTCGGCGTAGAGCATAAGCATGTTGACGCCCATCAGGGCAAGCCGGCGCATCATCGCACGGGCGGCCTCCGGGCGGAGCACGCCGTTGCGGGATACATCGACCATCACGCCCAGCGTATCGAAGTGCGCCGTCTCCTCGAAGTCACGTCCGTCGGGGTCCGCCCCGCCCAGCAACCGGCCCACGGCGCGGAAGGCGTCCGTCACGCGGGCGTATTCGACGACAACACCGGGACCTTCCCAGGTCACCACCAACCGCGGGCCGGAGCCGCCCTCCAGCGCCCGGAAGGCAATCTCCGTCCCGTCACTGGAGAAACGCTCGGGCCGATGCGCAATGACCTCCCGCAGGCCGCTGCGCAACTCCTCTGGACACGCATTGACGTCAACATTCAGCACACGCATGGAACCACTCCCGTGGAGAGACGATACACAGAGCACAAGGCATACGGCAGGCAGTCGGACCCCCGCAGCTCCACCCCCGATTCTGAACCCTGCAGGTACGGGACCGGTGCCGTGTACGACCGTATCACGCTATGAGGCTGAAGGCCGCACGGCCGGCCGCGAGAATCCAGCTGGAATCCAGCGCTGCCTGCTGCTGGGCAGCCGCCGCCGCGGCACCACCTATCATGACGACATAGATGATGCCGAATATGATGCCGCCAATAGCCCACACGAACCCGAGCACGATCCCCGCGATGGCCATTCCGCGACCGCCCAGTGCCGGGTCCTGCTTGATGCGATTCAGGGACATGAATCCGAGCACGATAGCCACGATGGCCGGAATGATGCAGAAAAAGCCCACGATCCCACAGACCAGTGAAGCAATGGCGTATCCATCAGTCCGTTCTTCAGCCACGTCGTCCCTCCCCGCCAGAGTTACAAGGTGAGCGGTGCGACCTGCCGGCAGAATGTAAAGCCTTGCACGACGACGGAAGCCTAACAGTCTACCGGGCCTCATCGCAAATGCATTCATGCTGACCGGCGGGGCCTCAAGAGTCCGTCACGGGCACCCGGGGCTCGGGCAGGGGGCGGCCGTAGATGCGCTGGGACACTTCGCTGAAGGCACGGTACATCGTCAGCTTAGCGTCCGGGCCGGCGCCGATGGCCTGATCGTCGCCGTAGTCGCTGAAGACGAAGCCGCCCTCCGGCTTCATCCAATGCTCGCCCAACATGCGGGCGTCCTCGCGGATGCGTTCCGCTCGTCCCGTGGGCAGGCTGGCCTGAATGTCCGAGAGCGACTCGAAGGTTATCGCG
Source organism: Candidatus Brocadiia bacterium (assembly GCA_046483385.1). GTDB lineage: Bacteria > Planctomycetota > Brocadiia > SM23-32 > SM23-32 > B1Sed10-231. The sequence goes on from JAWODG010000058.1 coordinate 55,051, forward strand.
CCCCGGTAGCGCTCCCCCATTTCCGGAATGCCCAGCGCCCGCGGCTGCTGAAGGTTGATCACGTCGCAGCCTGCGTCGATAAAGCCCTGCACTATCTCGTTGATCTTGCCGCAGGAATGGACCCAGACGTCCTGCCCACCGGAGTGCATGAGGTCGAAAAGCTTCCTGTAACGGGGAAGGAAGAAGTCGTACCACAGGTCGGCGGAGATGAACGCCGCCTCCTGGGTGCCCCAGTCGTCGGTCATGCTGAAGGAGTGCAGCCGGTCCCCGAAGCGCTCCTGATAGTTGCGGACAAGACACATCTGGGCGTCGAGTATCCTGTCCGCGAGGGCGGCCGTGTTCTCCCGGTCGGCCAGCAACCCCATCAGCACGTTCTCAAACCCCGCCAGCGAGTGCATCCGCTCGAACAGGACCATGAAGATGCCGACCTGCGTGTAGCGCTCCTCGCGCTCGGCCTGCTCGAAGACCTCCTCCAGGCCCTCGTAGCGCCACTGCTCGTTGTAATCGGGGATGCGCGCGCGGGCGTGCTCGGTGACGTCGGAGAGAGGATGGCCCTTTGGCTGCCCCATGTTGTGCATGGCGGTCTTCTCCCACCGGCAACCCCACTCGTCGACCTTGACGCCCCCTTCCTCGTGGTCCTCCGACTTGCGGGGAATCCAGATGGTGTCGTCGCACTCGAAGCACGCCATGCGCACCGGGAGCCGCTCGGGCCCTTCGAAGTGGACGGCGGCGTGTACGACCTCTCTCGGACTCTGGGGCATGGTAACGGTTCCCTTCTGGGAGACGGGACATCTGCTCTGGAGTCCAGTCTATCGGCCCGCGCTGCCAAAGCAAGCCCTCACGGCGGGGCGACTCAGTCTGTCACCTCGATTGTATGGGGCAAGCTTCGCTCGCCGCCGCTCAGAATCTGGATCCGGTGGGAGCCTCGCGGCGTGCCGGCCGGGACGCGCACGCTCAAACTCCCCGCGCCATCGCTGAGGGCGATCGCCTCCGGTTGCAGCGGCTTGCCGTCGAGAAGAACGACCACGGAGTCATCCTCAACACCGGAAACCGTCAGTTCCAGCAGCGCGCCGACGGGGGTAGAAGATGGCTGGTGCCCCAGCAACATGGGACCTTCGCTGTCCATCACCGGCACGTCCGGCTGTCGCACAAGGGCGGTCAGTCCATACTCCATCTCGCCCTCGCCGCTGACCACCACGCTGTAGTCGCCGGTGACCGGCAGGAGCAGTCCGCGCAGCAGGCTGTCCGCCTCGGCCACCGTCCGGCCGGCCGGGTCCTGCACGGCCAGGTGCGCCGGGCCGAACTCGCCCTGGGCCCGCGCGCTCAGCACGCCGCCCGCCACCGAACAGAGCGCGTAGGCGTCCTCATCCGACGGGCCACTCAGCGTCGCGGTGGTACGGACTACCGAGCGCGGCACCGTACCGTCGATGGTCAACTCGTAAGCGCCTGTGCCGTCGGGCAAGACGCGCAGCGTGTAGAGCCCGGTGGCCGCCAGCCTCAGTTCTTCCCCGTCGAACTCGACGGTCTCGCCCCACGGGTCGCGCAGTTCCAGCCGGCCGGTGCCTTCAAGCGTGATGCTAACGCTCGTGCCGGCGGTGGCCTCGAACTGGAAGGTGTCCACGTCGCCCTCCACCACGCAGCCGCGATAGACGGTGTCCAGGCTAACTTTCCTCACGCGGCCGGCCTCGCCCACGCTGAAGACGCGGAAGCGCGCCGCCGGGGAGGCGACGTTCCCGTGCTCGTCGGCCGCCGTCACCGTTATCTCGTTGACCGCCGCCTCCTCGCCGGCCGTCGGGCCCTGGCTCAGCGGCACCACGGCCTGCCACGTG
>JAWODG010000062.1:0-5332 GCA_046483385.1 Candidatus Brocadiia bacterium
TGCCGGCGCACGTTCGATTTCGCGCTGGAGATCGTGCATCTTTGCCGTGAGTTGTCCGAGGAACGGGGACCGGCCCGGACGCTTGGGCGTCAACTGCTTCGCTCGGGGACTTCAATCGGCGCCAACGTAGAGGAGGCCCAGGCCGGGCAGAGTCGGGCGGATTTCGTCTCCAAGTATGCCATCGCCCGCAAAGAGGCCCGAGAGACCTTGTACTGGCTGACGCTCCTGCGCGCCTCCGGCTGTTCCCACAGCGACGGGACTGACGGTCTGATCGACGAGGCCGATCAGTTGGTCAGCATCCTGACGGCCATCATCAAGAAGGCAGAGAGCAACGCGTGAGCGCCGGGACCGCAAGGGAGACGGCGGAGCAGAAGTTGAGCTGCCAATGCCGGGCGGAGTCTGCTCTTTGCGGCCGTTTTTCGAGCCTTTGTCCTTCGCACTTCAGCCTTCGCACTTCGCCCTTCGTCCGCAACCAGGAGAACCTGAAGGACTCCACCGAGAGCGAGCTGTACGCGTACGATGCCCCGCGTTCCGCGCGGGCCGTCTACCGGCTGGACGACCCGCCAAACAACCGGCGGGTAAGCTTCGACCGGGGGCAACTCAACGCGAACAAGGACGACGCGAACCGGCGAGCGGTTCGTTGGCAGTTTGGCCGCCGCCAAACTGCTGTAAGCAAGGGGCGCAAGCCCCGCCGCGGCGGGAATTGGGACCAGACCGTGCTTGACGGGACCACCGAGTCCCGCACGCACAACGACGTCAACGAGCTGACCCAGCGCACCATCGGCCAGGACCCATCCATATCCCTGAGCTATGATGATGCAGGCAACCTGATTCAGGACGGGGACTCCGACGGGGACCACAAGTACACCTGGGACTACCGCAATCGCCTCATAGAGGTGGAGGAAAAGCAGTCCGGCACCTGGAACACCGTGGCGGAGTATAAGGACGACGGCAAAACGCGCCGCATCCTGAAGGTGGTGACCAACAAGGGCGACCTCAACGGCACCACGCGCTTCGTCTGGGGCGGGAAGAGCGACTGGCAGTGCCTCGAAGAAAGGGACGGGAGCGGCGACCTGGTGGCCCGTTTCACCTACGCCCCCGGCTATATCGACGCGCCGGCCCGCCAGGAGCGCGACCTCAATTCGGATGGTGATTTCGGGGATGACGACGAGGTGGTGTGGTATCACTCGAGCACCCTCTACAGCGTCTACGCCCTGACCGACGGAAGCGAGAACGTGGTGGAGCGCTACCGCTATGATGCGTATGGCGCCTGCACGGTGCTCGATGCGGATTTCTCAAGCGACGCCGACAACGCCAGCGACGTGAAGAATCCGTACGCCTTCACCGGACGGAGGGTGGACGCCGAGAGTGGTCTCATGCAGTACCGCCATCGGTACGACGCCAGCGAGCTGGGCCGTTTCGTGAGTAGAGACCCGTTGGAGTACGTAGGCGGACCGCATCTTTACCTTTACCTGTGTGCCCGGCCGACTGCCGCTGCCGACCCCCTGGGCCTGCACGCTACGGGGAGAACCTGGCATAACTACCTGCACGAGATCGGTTGGTTTGACGAAACCCACGGCGGAGAGACTGAACCGTACCAGGGGAGTGCGTACGAGCATCTGTTTGAAAACGATCCGAACCGGCCCCTGGCTGCCGCCTTCATGGATCACGCCTCTTGGACCACCCTCTCTCCGTCTGCTAAGACCGCCATTAGGGGGTACCTGGAATGCTGCGACAAAGGCGATGGGCATACGGTATTCCTTACGGCAAATGGGGAGTTGGGCGGTGCAGTAGCTGGCGGATACCGAGGCCAAGTTGGCGTTGAGGCTCACGTCCTATGCGACACGCGCGAAGTCTGTCTTTTTGGCTACGCTGGAGGAGGGGCCAATCTGGGATATGGAACATTCGGCGGCGTCAATGCAGGGGCTGGGGCCGCCAGCGGCATCAACGACGCTTCCGACTACGAAGGCTGGTTTGTGGACTGGAGTGGCTCTGTTGGCGGGAGCGCTGGTATTGCAGGCCAGCTCTCGGGAAGCTATTCACACACGGCAGATGGCTCCGTTTCAGCTTGGAGTGCTACGGCGGGGGTGGGGGGGAGCATATTGCCCGGCCCCAGTGTGACCTTTGCGCCAGCTAACATGCAGTACTACAAGCGCCTCGGCTGTCTCACTGTCCCGGAATAACAGGAGCCTTGGACATGGAACACCGCTCCTCTTCCTCTGCCGCCGCTGACAGCAAGGGGAGAGCAGGACACCGCAGTCCTTCGCCACTTCCCGAAGCGCCGACGAGCCGGGGCGACTATGACCTGTGGAGCATGTGGTGTCCGCTGGTCGGATTCCTCCCTGTCTGGTTGCTTTATGTGCCCACGACCGCAGGGCTGCTCTCGCCAGCGACGTACACAGCTCTGGTCATCAGCTGGTGGCTGGTTGTGTTAGTAGCTGTTGCAGTTAAGCGAGTCCGTGACGGATGGCATTGGCCCGGTTTCTCTCCGGGCACGGCGGCGGCCTCTCTGCTGCACCTCGCACTTTTTGGAGGTAGCTATCTTGTGCTGCTCCATGTACATCAAATGCCAATCGGCGTGCTCCTGATGTTTCACTACATCGGCACGTGCGGTTTATTGGTGTTCATGCGGGTTCTTTATGTTAGCAAGACGGAGTACGCCCGTGACTGTTCGCAGGGAGAATGAACCCGGCTATGCGTGTGCCCGTGCAGTTCTGAGACGTTTGGGTACCGGCAAAGCGGCCATCCTCCTTTCGAGTGTCGGCGCAATAGGTCTCCTTGTTGGCCTGCTGGCGGTACTACCAGTTGCTTGGGTGAACGTTGGTAATCGTCCACTACCGCCGACGCTTGAGCTTCCGTGGAGTGGCCCGGAAACCATCGCCGGAGACGGCCAGCGCATTTTCATCGGCTTGACGGCCTACAGCCGAGTGCAGGCCTACAGTGCAGAAGGGCACTTTCTTGGGGGCTGGGGCGTGCAATCCGGTGGAGGGCTATTCGAGGCGTACTGCGACGCGGAAGGGAACCTGCACGTAGTGACTGCTCGCGGAAACCGTCACTTGGTTTACAGCGCTGAAGGTGATCTGCAGGAACAGCGGGAGGCAAACCGCCAAGAGTTCGAGCGGCTTTCCCGGAAAGACGACGTTACGGTGACGCCCAACGGTACGCGTTGTCGACTGATCCGGAGCGGTCTGGGTGCGAGAGTTGTGTGTGAAGGAAATGGCGTGGTTGCCAGCAGCCCATGGTACCTATGGCCACTATCCATCCCGTTCCCTGGATTGGCGTTCGGCGTTTTGGGAGTGGCGTTTCTGCTGTTCCCGGTGTTGGGCCTTGTACGGCGAACGCGTGGACGCTGAGCGGCGATGGTACAGGTGCTGATAGGGCTGACGTAACGGCTCACGGGTTCTGAAAACCCGGCCGGAAACCGAGATGGAGGTGGTATCTTGCTGGGCACGCGAAGCAATCAGCGGGGGTTGTTCGAAGCGGACACGATGTACGGTGACATGGTCGGGGCGGACAGTTTCTACGCCTGGCTGGCTTTCCAGAGGGGACGGCTTTTCCGGGATGAGGATTCCGCCGAGCTCTACTGCCCCGACAACCGCCGCCCCGGCGTGCCGCCCAGCCTGCTGGCCACGGCCCTGGTGCTGCAGACTCACGACGGGGTCAGCGACCAGTAGGCGAAAGACCGGGCCGACTACGACCTGCGCTGGAAGGTGGCCCTGAGGACAGGGGTAAGGGAACGGCCCTTCGCCAAGAGCACGCTGCAGCTTTTCCGCGCCCAGCTTATCCTGCACGAGAAGGCCGGGATGATGTTCCGGCGGAGCCCGGCGGCCACGACAGAGCGTGGCCCTCCGAAACGGTATGGCCCGCCGCGCGCAGCCCTTTCTGGCAGGGACGCGCTCTGCCGCGGCCGATTGCTGTAGTACGTAACTGTGAACGGGTAACGGGAGGCGGGACGGACTTTTGTCAGTGTTGATCGGCGTTCATCAGTGTCTGACCGGGCGGTATTGTGACAAACGAATCGCGAAGTATCATCCCGGGCTTTGGAGGAGGACACACATGAGACGAATTCGAACCGCCTTTCTGGTCATGCTGGCTGTTTTCGCGGCCCTGTGTCTGGCGCCAGCCTCCGGAGCCGAACAGGAGAAGGGCGACCTCACGGAGGCTTACTACCTGGGGAAGTGCGCCGCGTCCGGGTGGCGGGACGCTGAGGCGTTTGAGCGCCTGAAAGCCGCAACAGAGGACAAGGACCGCCTCGCCCTCTACCTCCACAGCCGAATCTCGGCGATCTCAGCGCAGCTTACAGACTGGCCTGTGATTTCTGAGACCCCGTGGAAAACCCGGCGCGAAGCCCTGCAGGAGGAGAACGCCAGGATAGGTGGCTTATTGGAGGAGTCTGGCCGACTGCCGTTTGCACTTGCCACGGCCGTGCATTCCGGAGCGCAACCCGAGAGATTGACGGCTGCCATCGGGTTCGGGAAACTCTCGGGAGACGAACTGGCCGCCGACCTGCTTGTGTGCCTGCTGAATGACGAATCTTCGCGGGTGCGTGTCCTGGGTGCCAGTCAAGTTCGTCAGGCCGACCCCAAAGAGACGGCGCGGCGGTTGGCTCCATTTCTTGCCGTGCAGGTATTGACTGATATATCGGAATCGGCGCGTGAGCGGGCCGCCAGGGCATTGGCCCATGTGGTCGATGCCGACTTCCCTTCTGAGGACCCCGTCCCCGCCGCCACGGAATGGATTCGTGATCACTACGACACCAGCGTTGTGAGTGTTGCCGAGGGAGATGCGCCCGCAACCCGGTCCCACATTGCCGAGCGTGAGAGCCTTGCCGAGGCTTACTACCTGGCCGAATGTGCGGCCTCCGGATGGATGGACGACGAGGCGTTCGGCCGTCTGCTGGACTCCGTCGAGAGCGAACGGCGCCGCGCCTTCTACCTGGTGGACAGAGCCCTGCATTGCCGTGCTGCCGAACTGGAGTCACGCCTCTGGATTGTGGCGTCGCCCCCTCATGGAATGCAAGAACAGCAGAAGCTACACGAGCAGGCCGAGGAGGCTTTGCAGGCGGTTCGGGAGATGGGCCCGGTTGCCCTGTACGCCTGGGCGCGATATGTGCGTTCCGGGTCGGAAGACGTCCGTAGCATCGCCGCCTGGGAACTGGGTGAGCTGGCGGAAGACGAGAAAGCCGTTGACCTGCTGATATTACTACTCAACGACCCGTCTGCGCCGCGGCAACGCGTATCCGCTTCTCGACTCCGTCTTCCACCACTCTCCCCTCCAACTCTTCTTCTTCTCGAAAGAGATGGTCGCTGGCCGCTTCCACAGCCCGCATGAG
>JAWODG010000178.1:0-9689 GCA_046483385.1 Candidatus Brocadiia bacterium
ACCATTCCACGGCCTGGACGTGGCCGTTATAGGCGGGATGATGGAGGGCAGACCATCCCTGAGACCCAACGGCATTGACATCCGCCCCCGCCTCCACCAGCACTTCCATGGTGTCCACACGCCCCTTGTCGGCCGCCCAGTTGAGGGCGGTCTGATCGCGGTCGTCCCCCGCCGAGACATCCGCGCCGTGCTCGAGAAATTCGCCGAAGCCGGCCGTGCCGACCCCATGTTTTTCGGCACGTACCTGCCGTGGTTCTTAGCCATGGCCGCCCGGGCTGCCTGCTGTCACGCCTCGCGGGCCTGCCCTGACACCGCGCGCGGCGGCCGGGAACGTGACAACATCGGAGAAGCGTCTGCCCTCCTGCTGTGGCGTCTCACTCCGTGGCCGATGTGAGGGGGGCCACCGGCGTGACGGCCAAGTCCGGTTGCCCGAGCACCGTGGTGCTGTGCGTCACGAAACGACCGCACGGTGAGAAGCGGGGGTGCGGGTCTATGTGGTACTGCCGCCCGACGGTTAAGTGCTCGGGGTTGTGGCTGATGACAGTTACCTGGCGGCCGGTCTCGTTGTTGCAGAAATGGACGCTGGAGGGACAGCCCCGGTAGAAGCGCCCCCGCCGGTCACCGACGACGTACTGCCCGTGGTTCCAGTCGTGGGCGTGCCAGTGCCAGTCCGGCCAGCCCTCTTCGACCTCGCACGTGCGGACGTCCACCTTGTAGGTGGCGCGGGGCAGGTCAGGGCGGGGCGTTTCGACGCACCAGACGTGCCGGCCGTCTGCGTCCCACCACTCGTGGGTCACGCGAGTGGGCGTCGAGAAGAGCGGCCTTGGCTCCTCTCCCCGGCGCAGCAGCCACAGGCGGTCCTCGTAGGCCGTGGTCTCGCCGGTGAAGGGGTGGGTGTGGTGGTCCCAGGCCAGCAGGGCGAGCTCGGGGTCCGTGGGGCTGAACTGGCCGTGGTTGTAGTAGCGCTCTGCCGTGGCCGCCCACAGCTCGTATTCGCCACTCAGGCTGATTGTGCCGATGACGGACTCGTCCCCGATGAACGCATCCAGCAACAGGCGGCGGCCGTCGGCGCAGAGCGTCAGGTGGGTGGCCAGGTGCCCCACGCGCCGGCCCCGCATAACCTCGTCCGGCACGCTGCCCACCTCTTCGACCAGCGCTTCGGCCTCGGCGTTACGTCGCCAGACGCCGCTGCCGCTGCACCAGTAGACGCCCGGCTGTCGGTCGTCCACCAGCGGGGAGGCGCCGCTGAACCCCGTCTCGGGGTAGCGCCGCACCTCCTGACGCTTGAAGTCCACCACGCCCAGGGTCCGCTCGCGGGACGGAGGGAAAGCGCAGTAGAACCACAGGTAACACGCGTCCGCGCTGAACGAGCTGTTGACAAAGTAGAAAGCGGTCTGCACCGGCGCGACGCGCCGGGTCAGGATGTGGCTCCTCACCCCGGATTCGGGGTCTTCATAGGTGGTGAACAACTGCGAGAAGTCGGGCTCAAACACTTTGTCTCTCCTCAGTTGGGCCGGGCGCTTGCGGATCAGTCGGGGGCGATTCCGCTTCTGTCTATCACCGTCGGATAATGGCGTCCCGGCACGAGGCGCTCCCCGTCGCTGACCCCCTCGGGTCGGTCGGCCAGTTCCCGGGCCAGCAGGCGCCGCCACCGGGCCAGCCGGTCCGCCTCGGCGGGGTCCCCGGCCAAGTCGCGGCACTCGGTGGGGTCGTCGGTCAGGCGGAAGAACTGCTCCCGGCCGTCGGACGTGAACCAGATATACTTCTCCCTGCCGTCGGTCAGCGTGTGATGGAGGGCCGAATGCTCGACGTGGAGGTGACTGCGCCAGGTCGTCTCCCGGCCCTGCAACAGCGGCAGCAGGCTCAGACCCTCGACCGAATCCGGCACCTCGATGCCCGCCATCTCGAGCAGGGTCGGCATGACGTCCTCCAGGCAGGCCGGCCGGTCCACCACCGCGCCGGGGGCGAAGTCCATGCCGCGCGCCGGGCGGACCAGCAGGGGTATGCGGGCCGACGGTTCGTAGGGCACGCTTTTGCGCCACAGGTAGTGGTCGCCCAGCATCTCCCCGTGGTCGCTCGTCAGCATGATGGCCGTGTTGCCGTCGGTCATCCTGTCAATGCCGCGCACTGGGTTGAGCAGGCGGTTAAGCTGGTCGTCAATGTGGTTGATCAGGCCGTAATAGCCCGCCCGGGCCGACCGCAGGGCCTCGCCCCGGAGTTCCACGCGCGAGGCCTCCTGGCCCAGCCCCAGCCCGTGGTCGCCGGGCGGCCGGGCCCAGTCCCCGATGGCCGGCTCAGGGATGCCGGCGCGGAGGTAGCGTTCGAAGTAAGGTGCGGGCGGCACCAGCGGCGGGTGCGGGGCCAGGAACGAGACGACCAGGAAGAAGGGGCAGGAGGGGTCGCGCCGGTCCAGGAAGTTCAGCGCCCGGTTCACCGTCCAGTTGGTCGGGTGATACGCCTCGGGCATGTGCCAGGGGCGGGCGGTCCAGTCGTTGTGCATAACGCCGGTTCCGTAGGGCCCGCCGCTGCCCTCGGGCTGCCTGCGCGCCAGCCACTGCCCGTAGTCGTCGGCCTCAGGCTGCCGGCGGTCCGAGACCACCATGTGCTGGAACCCGAACCGCTTGCGCGGCGGGTGCTGGTGCATGGAACGGCCGATCCAGACCGTCTGGTAGCCCGCCGCCGAGAGCGCGCCGGGCAGCGTGGCCGGGGGGTGCCATTCCACGCCGCTGCGGTAGCCCACCATGCCGTGCGTGCCGGGGAACCGGCCGGACAGCAGGCTGCGCCGGGCGGCGATGCAGCTGGGGCAGGTGGTGTAGGCGCGGCGGAAGCGCACGCCCTGCCCCGCCAGTCGGTCCATGGTCGGCGTCAGCAGCACCGGGTGGCCCTCGATGCCCAGGCAGTCACCGCGCAACTGGTCCGCCACGATAAGCAGGATGTTCGGACGCCTCACCCGAGATTCCCCATTTGCATTAGCGAAGTTACATGTTCGCCTTCCTCGTGTGAGGGTACCCCGCCCGCGCTGTTCGTCAAGGACGAATCCGTGAAAAACCTGCCGCCCTGGTCTCTGGCCGCCGTTTGTCCGGGCGGACATGGCCGCCCGAAAGGTCTTTCCCGGCCATCGGGAGGCAGCCTGTCGAGAAACCGCGAAGTCAGGTTTTTCTGCAAAACCCGCCGCCACTCGTCAGGTCGCAGCGGGAGATAGCTGCCATATGCGGCGTAGGAGCGCCGCGAGCAGTTCCTGCGGGACTGCCACATCGGCCATCTGGAATACGATGTAGCGGGCGTGCCGAACGACTTTGGCCTCGAGCTTGGTCAGTTTTTCCCGCAGCGTCGTCAGTGACCAGTGTTTCACCGGCTCGGGCAGCGCCAGCCGCCGCATGAAGTTCGCCAGGTTGTAGGCCAGGGCGAAAAGCTGCAGCCGGACCGCGCGGACGGCGCGGGGCCGGAGCCGCAGCGCCCGGCGGCGGCCGAAAACGTCAGGAGAGAGGCAACCCAAGCGTTCGAGGCGGGCCGGAAGCACGTGCGCACCCGTAAGGAGGTATTCCTCCAGCGCATCGACCGCCGGGTGGAGGAGTCAGAGCCCCCATTCTCCATGCCGCCGCCCGTCGACGGCGGGATGCCCCCGGCGTGGGGAGCGTGCGCGCCGACCCACGCCCCCGTGCGGGGCCTCGTCGGCGTTCACGACGAAGGCCGCAACATGGACGCCCTTCGCCTGACATCCCACTGGGGCGCCGCTGGCGTCCGGGAGGCCACCGCCTGCATAAAATACGAAGAGGGCGAGGGCTGCGTGCGCTGTCATCACGGGTGCGATGACGGTGCGCCCCGGATGAGCCTGGCGGCCAGCGCCGAGCAGAGGTCGCTCGAGGTGCTGATGCCGGAAGGGCGGCAGCCAGCCGCTGCGGAACCGACGGAAGCTGTGCCAACGCGACCAGCCTCGGCTCCATCTGGGTCCGAACGAACTCGGCCCAGCCACTGGTCCGCGCCCTGAGGCATGTAGTCCAGCCGCTCCAGGTCTATTGAGGCCAGCAGCCGTTCCCTCGACTTCAGGGGCATCCTCATCCTCGCAGCGTTTCCCGGCCACCGATCAGCGTCCGGCCGCGCCGAAGCCCTCGGCGCGGACGTCGAATTCGTCCCAGCCGAGCGTGATCTCCGCGCCGGCCTCGCCGGAGCGCAGCGTCAGCACGCGGCCGCCCACCTCCCCGCCCAGCTCCCAGGAGGCGGGTTCATTGTCCACGCGGATCACCGTCACAAACTCAGCCCTGCGGCTCTCCCGCCGGGTCGCCGCCGTCGCGTGCCACGCGTGCAGCTTGAAGCTGGCCCATTCGGCCGGCGGCGGTTCGTAGCGATCCGTCTGGGAGACGGACAACCTCTCCGGCTCCAGCAGGTGCACCGCCACGCCCCGATCCTCCTCCTGGTAGGTCAGCGTCTGCCCCTCAACCCGGAAGCGGCCCGGGGCGTGGACCAGCCACTGATACGTGGAGGGTGAGGGCGCCTCCAGCACGTCGTGAATGACGAAGAAATGAGGTTTCAGGAACACGATGCGCCGCGTCCAGCGGTCCAGATTCCCGTAGGAGTCGCCTGCCTCGCCGGCCAAGAGGTCCATCTGCGGGCCCGTCTCGAAGCGCGTGATGCGGCCCCTGGCGTTGGGGCTGTGCGGACGCTGGCCCTCCCCGTTCACCAGGATGGCGTTCTGCGACTTCGTCTGCCACATCCACTTCCGGTGATGCGGGGTGCCGTGCTGGTCGCGCCGGCCGGTGTTCATCAGAACCGGCTTGCCGCGGACGTTCAGGTGGAAGGTGTTGTTGGCGTTGAAGCCGTGACTGATACTGCCCAGGGGACTGCTCTTGAACAGGAGCTGGACGTTGCTCGTGCCGTCCGTCAGGTCGGTGTTCAGGGCGGCCAGGCCGACGCCGTGGAAGCAGCTCGAGGAAGGGAGGTCCTCCGGGGGCTGCGGTTCCAGGTCCTCGGCGCGGTACGCGAAGACGAACCCGGAGTAATCACGCGGTTCCCGGTAGCCCGCCTGGCGCGCATACCAGAGCCAGTGCGGGTTGCGCGCGCCCATCGCCAGCAATGCCATCAGGTTGCGGAGCCGGCTGGCCTTCGCCCTTGGCGCCATGTCCGCAAAGCCCGCGTGCTGCGTTCCCGGCGGCAGCACGTACATGCCGTAATAACCGGTACGGCCGAAGAAGGGCCGATCGAAGACGTCCACGTCGAACGCCGTGCGCATCACCACCGCCCAGTACATGAACCGCCGCATGTAGCTGGCCCAGTAGAGCACGCCCTCGTGCCAGCCGCCGTCTGCGTCGCACCAGACCGGGTAGGCGGTGTAGAAGACGGTCATGGCATAGTCCAGCCACCTCTCAGCCTCCGGGATGTCCCCGTGGAAGGCAAGCGCCACCTCCCCCAGGAAGTGCCACGCGCGGTTGTGATGGCTCGAGTAAGGGCGCCACAGGTGGCGGCGCCGCCGCAGGCTCTCGAACGCCTGCCGGCCACGCACGCGCATCGTCCGGATGATCCGGTGCCGATCTTCGGCACTCAACACGGGGTAGGCCCAGTCGTAGGCGCGCGAGGTGAAGTAGAGCGCAGGCATCGCCGCCTCGTCGTTGTAGTCGTAGGCGGTCGAGCCTTCGGGGTCCCATTCGCAGAGAGCCAGCAGCAGCCCGCGCGCCGCGCGGGCGTACTTTTCCTCGCCGGTAAGCCGATAGACGAAGCCGAGATTGGCGGCGCCGTCCGCCACGGCAATAACGCGCCGGCGGTTGCCCCACCAGATCTTGCGCCAACGGTCGCTCTTGCGCTCAACGTCCGGCGGATACTTCGGCGGCTCGGAGGTGTCCGGCGGGTTCTCCAGCGTTCTGTCCGCCTTCTTCTTGATCTCCTTCCAGCTCTCACGCAACCCCTCCCGGCTCGCCCGACGCATGGCCGGGATGTCCTCCTCGCGGAAGAAGATACGCGGGTGCTCCTGCGGGACGTGTTCCGCCGCCGGCTCAAGCCTCGGCCTGGGGAACTCCACCGCGTCGGCGGGCACAGTGAAGGCGCGCACGCGGCTCCATCCGGTCCGCTCGCCCGCCTCGTTAGCCGCCCGGTAGCGCCAGAAGTAAGTGCCCGGCGCCAGCGTCTGCCTCGGGCAATCGGCCGACCACGGCGTGTCGCGCTGCCGGTACTTCACCTCCCCAAACGCCTCGTCCGCCCCTATCTCCAGCGTGTAGCTGACGGCACCGTCGGTGGGTCGCCACGTGAAGCCCGGCGGGTTGCGATGGACTTCGGCGCCGTCCTCCGGGCGGAACCCCCAGCGTCCCGGCTCGGCCGGACGCTCGTCCAGCTCGAAGGCGCCCGCAGCAGACCAGGCGACCAACAACATAACGACAACGGACAGGTGCACGTGCATGTCCCACCTCCTACTGGAGTTTTCTCACTTACCCTGGAATCGCCGATGCTCCTGCGCCGGGGCGACTACTAATTCGGCAGAAGGACCGCTTCGCCCTGCACGAAGCCAGCCGGCAGGAAGTGCTGTCGCTGGCCCATCACCTGCGCAGGAGGACAATCGAAAGCCCACCAAATTCCAACAGGGCCAGCAGCGCCGGCGTACCCTGGCAACAACACCGGCAGGGCACGGATTTGCAGGCCCAGGCACCCCAGTGAGCGAGAGCAACGCAGCCACTCGGCAGGCGGATCAGTCAGGTCTCAGGCTGCCGGGGGCCCAATGGTACGCCCCCAGCGTGCGCAGGAACTCCGGCTCGGTCAGCCGGTACACAGCCTCGGAACCCAGGCGTTCCTTCAGTTGCTGATAGTAGAGGCTGGCGGGCCTGACAGGTTTACGCTCGCTGCTGTCGGCCGGCCCCGAGCCGATCACCCAGCACATCCCGCCCGGCGGAGCCTGCACGTGAAACTTGGGCGCGGTGCAGTTGTAGAAGACCGTCTGCGCGCCGGCCCAGCCGTGACCGGTGCCGGAGTTGCCCCGCCAGCGAGACTCCATGTAGTGCTCCGACGAGACGTTATCGTAGAGCGTCCCGACGCCATAGCGGTGGTGGGGCCCGGCGCTGCTCTTGGAGTCCACCCCCAGGCAATCGACGAAGACGTTTGGTCCCCACGTGCGGGCCTGAACCACGAACTCGTGTCGTCCGGACACTGCGGCGCACCGCTGGAAGAGGTTCAACTGGCCGTCCGTCATGAACGGGTATCGCCGGCCGCCGGCGATTCTGGAAGCGTGGCCGAAGCTCACGCAGTCAGTTACCGTCGCCCCCACCCCGCGTGCCGAGACCAGCGACCAGCCAAAGTAGTTCCCTGCCACGTCCCGCACCCAGGTGTCGCGGGTGTTGCACTCGAGGACGACCCCGTGCCAGCCGTGAAGTTCCGCCGACCGCCGTTGATCCGGCGCGCCGTACGGATGCCCCTCGCTAGCCGGGCCGAACTCGGAGATCAGGCGGAGGCTCTCCACGCCGACCTCGCGGACGCGCCCGGGGGAGGAATAGTGAAAGATCGCTCCGCCGCCGAACCGTTGGTCGAGGCCGTGAACCAGCGGGGCGTCAATGCTCACACGGTCACCGTCCACGGCTACGATGCGACGCTCGAAATGCATGTCGTAGCTGCCGGGCCGCCACTGCCGCGTGAAATCGAGGCGGTTTCCATCGTCGTCAAGGCGGCGGCGTATGCGCTGCTGAAACTGCTCCCATGACTCGCCGGCCCGCAGGCTGATCCGCTGATGGCCGGAGATGCCGGCTCGCCGGTAGTAGAAGCCTCGCCCGTCGCCAGACCGCTTCCAGTAGGTATCCCAGACCTTCCCCCACCGCGATGGGATCTCGTCGCAGCCGATGTGGTGGATCCACTCGCCCGTGCCCGGCCGATAGACGACGATTTTGTCGCCGACCGCGTACCCCTTGGCCGATGAAACGCGGAACTGCCGTGCGCCGATCGGCACAAACGAATCGGTGATCTCCCGTCGGCTCTCCTGGTCCAGGCGGACGGCCTGCCCGTCGCGCTCGCCGACGACGATCAGTGCCCGCTTGTCGGCCGGCTCGCCATGGCCTGCCGCGACCAGAACGGTCCCGTCCTCTCCGCTGCCTTCGCCGCAGAGCACCAAACCGCTGTGACGGATGCGGATCTGCCCGTCGACCCGGTAGGTGCCGCTTTTCAGCAGCAACGCGCCGCGCAGGCCCTCCTCGCCCACCGTCAGTCTGCCGATTTCGTCGAGGGCGTCCTGGATGGCTCGGGTGTCGTCGCCGCCGCTCGGAGTAAGCGTCCTGCGCACGGGGACTCGGGGAATGGCCCGCTCTCCGGCGTGATAGCCCACCCAGGAGAAATCGGGCAGACGGTTGCCCTTCTCGTCTTCATGGTAGGCCAGTTCGCCCGAAGGCGTCAGGCGGACCCAGTCACTGCTGCCGTTCTCCACGATCGTTCGCCCCTCCTCGGCCCCGACGGCCACGAGGGCCGAGAGCAGCACCAAGGTGCGGACGAGAATGGAGAAATCCCCCATGGTTCTTCTCCTGCCGATGAACTTAGCGAACCAACCTCTCAGGCGATCCACCCCGCGTCAAGCCCGGGACCCGCGGCCGGCGCCCCGCCCATGCACCCGATCGGCCGCATGGGCGAGCCGGATGACATCGCCTGGGGCGTGGTGTATCTTGCCTCTTGGCTCGTAAGCCGAGATCCCCCATTTGCATTAGCGAAGTTACATGGTCGCCTTCCTCGTGTGAGGGTACCCCACCCGCGCTGTTCGTCAAGGACGAATCCGTGAAAAACCTGCCGCCCTGGTCTCTGGCCGCCGTCTATCTGGGCGGACATGGCTGCCCGAAAGGTCTTTTCCGGCCATCGGGAGGCAGCCTGTCGAGAAACCGCGAAGTCAGATTTTTCTGCTCATCCCGCTCTGCGGCTTCCAGTGCGGCACGGGCGCGCATGCGTTCCTCGAGCAAACGGTGCATCATGTTTGATTTATCGCCATCGAGGGGTTACGTTTCCGTCCTGAGGTCGAGGTCAACGACATCGCCCCGGCCGTTCTCTGGAGCGTCCTATGACGACCGCTGAGAGCGTAGTCTATTTTGGCCTGTGGGGGTCGCTGACAGTAGTGCTCGCTGTATACGCATGGCTCTGCTACAGGCGAACGGGGTCGCGCGGCTTTCTGTTCCTTGGAGCCGTGTTGCTCCTCTGGCCATGGTTCGACTGGGGCACGACTGCTCTCATGCGACACTTCCTGCTGCAGGCCATACAGGGACAGAGACCCTGGCTATTCCCGTTTTCGCTCATGGGTCGTTGGGACCCCGGCGGCTCAGGCGCACAGATGAGTCTGGATGAGTCCATAACCAAGTTCAGCCTGGCAAAGGAGCTATTGCGCGTGCTCCTGCTGACCGCGGCGTTGGCCCTCATCGCGCGCAGTTAGAGACCGACCTAACCCGCCCCCGAGTAGCGTCCACACGCCACTGGGGAACCATCCCACGCCTTCGGTTGGCAGGTTCGCATGGGTCTCCGAACCAGTCCGCCGGCGGCCCGCAACTCGCGTCACTCCAGCGGCCGATATCAACTGAGGAGCGCGTTCAGCGGGCCTCCGCCTCGGCGCGGCGCAGAAGGGCCGCCAGGTCGGTGTGGCCTTTCTTCTGGCCCAGGTCGGCCGGCGTCCGGTTGCCGTTGTTGGGGATAGTGGGATCGGCGACCAGTTCCAGCAGGAGCCTGACCATATCGGTCTGCCCACGGTCGGCGGC
>JAWODG010000191.1:0-12485 GCA_046483385.1 Candidatus Brocadiia bacterium
GCTGTAGCGTTCTATCAGGACGCTACAGCGGCGGGGCAAGCCCCGGCCTGCCGCTGGACCGGCAGGCGGCAGGGCGGCGGCAAGCCACCGCTGTAGCGTTCTATCAGGACGCCGGATACTACGTATCCGCTGCCGGCAAGCCGGCAGGATCGAGGGCGGTGCCGGGCTCTTTGAGCGCGCCAGGCCCCGCACTCCGAGGGAGCGTCGCTCCGGTCGTCTTCGCGGTCTACCTGGACTGCTGCGCGCGATCCGCTTTGGGCCGCTACTGCTGCTCTTGCTCCGGCGGGCGCCATTCGAGTTCGGCTACGTAGATGCCTCTGCCGTAGCCGGCGATGTACCACCTGTCGTGCCGGGTGTGGTGGATTATCTCGGCGGCGGCCTTGCTCACCCCGTTCTCGTCTTCCAGCACCGTCAGGAGCGGCCGGTCGAAGTCCGTCGGGTCGTCGCTCACCACGACGTACTTGGGCACGAACAGGTAGTAGAGGCCCTCGTAGGGCTGGACGAACGGGCTTTCGAAGAACCCGGGGTGGTAGAGGTGCCCCATGTCCCGCCATTCGCCGAGCAGGTTGTCGTCCACCGACCGGGTCAGGTGCATGCCGGGCTTGTTGTCCACCCAGTAGGCATACCAGCGACCGTCCGCGTCGCGATTGTCCAACATGCCGATGTCGCGGCCCGAGCTGAAGATGGTGTAGTTGCCGTCGTCGTCGGGGATTCGCTCGAAGTGCTTGCCGTCCTCGCTGCGCATCAGGTGCGCGCCGCGGCTGTTGTAGACCATGTAGTAATCGCCCCGATAGCGGAAGACCTGCGGCGCCTGCATGCGGCCCTCCACCTCGTTGTAGGGCGGATCGGTCTTCGAGGTGGCGAAGACGCCCTTCGGGGTCCACATGCGGTCGGTGATGTTGTCCGCCTCCCACCGGTAGAACAGCCGCGTGCGCCCGGGATGGGTGGTTGCGCGGATGCATGAGACGAGCTGCCACGTGCCGTCGGCGGCCTGCCAGATGGAGAAGTCGCAGGCGTTGTCGCGCTCGCCGTCGTCCCATTCGTAGCCGTCCGGCGAGTTGGGCGCGATCTGCCAATAGGTTCCTTTTATTCGCGGCACCGGCACGTCGGGGTTGCGGCGGGTGTATGTCAACGGCCGCGCGGCCGCCATGGACGACGAGTTCACCGGCGTCCGTGCCGGACTGCCCCTGCGGGGCGGCGGCCGGCCGCTCTGATACTGCGCCGGCGCCTGCCTATTCCTCCAGGCCGACCCAGGTGGGGTTGAGTGATGGCGGCAGGGGCGGACGCCAGGGCGTCAGTTCGCCGCTCGCCCAGCGCGGCCCCGGCGTGGGGAACTCCCACCTGTCACCGTACTCGATGGCGCCCAGGTCCGGCGCCTCGCCCCGGTGCCGATGCCCGTAGAGATGGGCCGTCTCGGGGTTGCCGGCGTTGATGGCGGGCGAGTCCGACCGCAGGTGGAAGTCCGCCCGCGGGGTTTCCGCATCGCGCGCGGGGGCGGGGCGGGACGGCGTGGGCAACGGCAGCACCGTCGAGCCGGGCGGGTCGAAGCCGGGGAAGTCCGGCGATTGCACGAACCTCGGCAACGCGTCGCGTATCAGGTGCTCCAGGTGGTCCAGTTCGTTGGCCGGTATGCCATGGTAGAGGTTGTGGGGGCTGACCTCGAAGCCGTCCAGGCGCCAGCGGCTCGCCTGGCGGACCAGCAGGATGTTGTTCTCCATGATGTTGTCGCGGTAGGTGTCGTCGTCGCCGGTCCAGTAGAGGAAGCCGCGCGGGTTCACGGCCGTATTGTGGACGAAGGTGAGGCCCTGGGCGGGCTTGTTGAAGTGCCTCCAGGCGGGGAGGATGCGGGGTTTCAGCAGCGCCGAGTTGATGCCGTGCTCGGGGCAGACGAGCAGGAAGTTGTGGTCAATCAGAAGCGGCCCCTCCAGCACCGGCGAGATAGCCACCGGCACCACCGCGTTCATGAACACGTTGTGGTGAACGCGCAGGTTCAGCGGCGTGGCGGACTCCAGCTCCAGGCATTCGTCGTGGCTGGAATGGAAGAAGTTGTAGGCGTATTCCGACATCTGTTCCGGTTCCGGGGAGATATGCACGACGGGGTTGACGGGGTGCGGGCGGACTGTGTCGTGGGCCTCGTAGGCGAGGTTGCTGCGCAGGCGAGTGCGCGGGCCGCTGTGGCGCACAAACACGCCGTCCGGCGGCACCTGCCACCAGGGGGCGTCCCGCTCGCGGGCCCGCCGAAGCCACTGGTAGAACGGATACTGGCTGTACTCGCAGTGTTCAACAGCCAGGTCCGCCACGTCGAGCGCGATTATGCCCTTGAGCGTGCCGTTGAAATAGCAGTCATGGATGGTGATGTGCTCGCCGTCGGCCAGAATGCCCGTCTGGGGCGCCAAGATGACCCGGAGGCCGCCCACACGGATGTGGCGACCCTCCACCACGAGCAGCGTTGCATCTTCCTGGACGTCGCCGGCCGCCATGCGGTGCTGAGGTCGCCAGAACTCCGAGTAGGGGAGGTCCGCCTGGGCGCTCTCGTAGCGACGATGGACCAGCACTGGCACCCGGCGCGGGTCCTGCCCGGAGGAGAGCCTGACGTAGAGCCGCCCGTCCTCCCAGGCGAAGCCCTCAGGAGGCAGGTCGTCCTCCAGTCCGCCGCCCCGCGTGGGCCGGGTCCGCGCCCGCAAATGGTTCAGGCTGTCGTAGCCGAACAGGTTCCGCCCGTGGGGGCCGTCGGCCAGCGCCCAGCGCACTCGCCACGGGACCTCCGCCACGAAGATGCCCTCGCGCTCGGTCGGTTCGAAGCGGGGCGTGAAGTCCGGGGGCTCGCCGCTGAGGGTGACTGTCCCCGGCTGCTCAGCGGCCAGCACGACCGGCCGTTCGGCTGTGCCCTCGGCGCGCAGGTTCAGCCGCTGGTGATAGACGCCCGGCCTCAGCAGGAAGACGTCCCCAGGCCTTGCCCGGTCCAGGGTGGCCTGCACGTCGTCCTCGGGGCCGAGCCGGCGGATGTTTCCTTCGTCATAGACCGGCATGGGGCGAAGCTCGGGGCCGGTGAACCAGTCGGCGTGCTCGTGGGGGAAGTAGGTCAACCGCGGCGTGTGCGGCGCGGGCTCGTCCGGCGCGTCCGGCGAAGGGATGACCTCGACGAGGTCAACGAACGTCTCGTGGCCCGAGCGGCCGCCGACCACGGGCCGCAGCCGCATGTAGATGGGGATATTGGCCTCGGGGAACGATTTGAGAATTTGCTCGACCTGTCCGGTCGCCCCGAGGGTTGCCTCGGCGCGGTGCCAACGCCCGTCCGCGATCAGCCGGCCCTCCGGCCCGCCGCCGTCCAGGTCACCGATCAGCACCGGACAGGTCCTCTCGGAAACGTACCGGAAATAGGTGAAAAGCTCCACGCGCCAGCGGCCGTCCCATCGGTCGGTGCGGTAGCGCAGCCGGAGTGTGGGCGCCTGCCCGAGGTAGCGGGGCTGGAGGCGGCCGGCGTTGCGGATGCGCAGGTCGGGGTCGCCCTCCCGGTTGGTGATGCGCAGGACCGCCCGGCCGGACGAGGCATCGGTAACCCCCGCGGGTTCGGCCCGCGTGTCCCCGTGCAGTTGCTCGACGTCCCACCGCTCGTCCAGCAAGGCGGTCGGCTCCTGCGCGGCCGCCGTCGAGTTGGCCGCCAGGGCCATCCACGCGGCGGCCGCCAGCAGCAGGCAGGTGACTCGCCAAATCCTCAAGCCCACACGGTCCTCCACTTCACTATGCCACATCATCTCGATACTCCAACCGGCGCAAAATCCGAGGGTACCCGCACAACTTACGCGGACGGCCTACCATGCGGCCCCATCCTGTCAAGCCGGCCCGTGCGGCCCGCCAGCGCCTTCCTCAGTAGAAGCCCGCCCGGCTGCGCAGGCGCGCCACCAGCAGCGCGTCCGGCAGGAAGGGCGGGGCGGGCGGCGTTGGCTGCGGCAGGGCGGAAGCGGCCGGAAGCGGCATGTTGCGCACCTTCATGTTGTAGGCCGTCACCATCAAGCGCTCCACCTCCCCCCGCTCGATGCCCAGGCGGCGCTCGCAGCCCTTCAGGCCGCCCCGGTAGCCGACACTGCCCAGCACGAACCGCAGGTCTATGTGCGCGTGCGGCATGTCGGCGCCCTCGGCAGCCTCCTCCCAGCAGGTTACGCCCGCCTCCCACAGGCGGCGCTCGGTCTTTGGGCCGATGCCTTGTATGTGGCAGAACGTGTTCCTGAGCATGATGCTTCCATCTTCGCGTCTGTGCCCGCCGGGCGCAAGCGCAGGGATGCTCCTTGCCGCGCTGGCCGCCAATCCTTACCATTGTCCACTCCGGCCGCGCGGGGGCGGCTCGTGGCCGGGTCATGAGCCGTCGCTCAAGACGAGGAGCCGACATGTGCACTGACGCCGATCAGGCCTTCTTCGAGGTGCAGGACATCTTCGACAGTGCCCCCCGCGAGCGGATTCCCAAGATAGCCGTCGCGGCCGACGGGTCCGTCCTCGCCTTCACCGTCTCCTGCCGGGTCATGCGCCGCAGTGAGGACGGCGGCGAGACGTGGAGCGAGCCGGAGGAACTCGAGTCCGGCGGCAACGTCATCGTGGACGACAACACCGGCGACGTCCTGGTGGTGCAGCCGTCCGCAGGGCGCCTGCTCCGCAGCGGCGACCACGGCCGGACGTGGCAGGCGGAGGACATAAGGGTCCTGCCGAACGTCATGCGGCACGGGGTCCCGGGCAACGCCCCGGCCCCCGTCGGCGCCTCCGAATCCGGCATCACCGTGCGCCACGGCCCGCACAAGGGCCGCCTGCTCATGCCCGCGCGGGTCCAGCCGCCCCGCGGCGGATAGTGCCAGGGCAACCAAAGTCAGAGCGAACAGGAGGGCAATGCGTGTCATTCTCACAGCTTATTTCCCCGTTTTGAGGTACGTGGGGTGCAGGTAGCCAGAGCCCGGCTCCGGCTCAACCACGGCGGGCTCCTCCCGCGCGGCGAGCCGGTACGAGCAATCTGGTACGCAACTTAGGCGCCGCATCTTCGGCGTGCGGTGCCGGGAGGCCGTCGCTCGCCTCACCCGCCGTAAGTCACCAGGTAGTAGGGGGTCTTGTCGCGGGCGCCGTCGATGGTGAACTCGCCGTCTTCGACGGGCAGTGTGCGGCCCGTGCGGACGCCGTCGTGGTCGAGTACGTGGACCGTGGGCGTGCCCGGGCGGTCTATGCGGATGGTCGCCGTCACCGGCTCCATTACCACCGGGGCCTCTCCTCTGTTGATGATGCGGCTGTCCTCGAAGACCTTCATGCCGGTGTTGCGGGCGCGGGCGATGGCCACCACCAGCAACGCGTCGGCGGAGGCGACTTCACCATCCCGGTCTTGAGCGGTCACGTAGACGGCGCCGAAGCGGCTTTTGGGCTCGATCGTCACGTTGCCCAGACGCGCCGTGCGCCCCTCGGCGAAGCCGACCACCGCCCCGGTGCCCGGGGTGTCCATGGTGAAGTGCCCGTCCAGCTTCTCCTCACCCGCCCTCCAGCGTAGCTGGCCGTTGGAGGAGACGAGCATTTCACCTTCCTGGTAGGAGTCGAGTCCGAACTTTGGCGTGGACCGGAAACTGTCGACGAAGTCCACCACGCAGCGGGCGGCAGCCAGAGAGCGCGACGGAACCTTGTCGCTGTCGAACGTCTTGACATCGTATTCCTGTTCGACCCTGTCCTCGAAGTCGAGCTTTGCATCGAACAACGAGGGCACGTGGACGTAGCGCGAGGCGGTTGTGTCGGCCTCGCTGACGTCGCCGCGGAGCACCTGGCGAGCCACCGCGGGGAAGACGCCCATCACCTGAGGCGCGGTGACGTCCCACTGGCTGCGGCCGAGCCGGTCACTGAAGGTGCCGTCGTCCCGGTTCTGAAAGATGTAGGAGACGTCCCAGCCCTGCAGGCCCATGCCGTAGGCGCCGATGATGGCCGGCCCCTCGACGCCCCATTCGTTGGGATAGACGTGAATCCACTCGGAGAGCATGAACGGGCGGTCGGCCACCTGCTGCATGCCGGCGCTCAGCATGCCGGAGCCGGGCACGCGCAGCATGGTGACGTTGTTGATGGTCGAGCCGCTGCCGCCGCCGAAGTAGTTGTGCCGGTCGATGGTGCCGACCAGGTAGTCGGAATGGAGGTTGGCGTAGTGACTGAACATGCGCCCGGCCTGCCAGTTCGAGGCGATGATCTCACCTCCGTAGCCGGCCTCGCGGATGCCCGCGGCAATCCTTTCGTAGGCCTCGTTCTGGAGTTCGTAGAGGAACTCCAACGTGTCCAGCAGGCGCTGGCGACGGAACCTCTGGGAACCGTTGAGCTGCTTGGGGTCCCAGAACCAGGGATTGCCCAGCGGAAGGATGTTGCGTTTCTCCAGGCTCTCGCCCACAGGTTCGAACCCCTCCCCGGCGAAACTGTCGAAAGCCCGTTCACCCCATGCCGCCACCAGCTTCTCCTGTGTGCCATACTTTTCTTTGAGCCAGTCGCTGAAGCGTTCCGCCGCCATACGTCGGATGGTCGGGCTCTGTTTCAGCGGATTCATCGAGGTGTAGAACAGCACGCTGCTCTCGTTGACGATCTCGATAAAGGCCACCGCGGGGTCCTCGGCGTAGGTCAGCCCTGTGTAGGGATTCTCGTGTTCCAGCAGGTTGGTTATCTGCTCGATGCACAGGTCCTGGATCTCCGGCGAGTAATAGAGGGTGCTGTTTCCACCGCCGACCCGGCGGCGCTTCTCGGTGAACTCGCCGAACTCCTCCGCGTAGGGCACCACGTCCAGGTCGTCCGGCCCGATCTTTATGGTGCCGAAGGCCTGCGAGAGCTTCACGTAGATGCCGGCCTCTTTGAGCTTCGCTATCTGGTAGTCGAACAGGTCCAGGCCCTCGGGGTCGAAGCGCGCCGCGCTGTCGGCGGACTGGATGCCGGCCCAGCCGGGGCCGTCGGCCCACTTGTGCATGCGCACCGCGTTGACGCCGTTGCGGGCGTAGAAGGCGGCCCGACGGTCGGCGATCTCCTTATTCGGCGCGCAACCGCCCCTGTAGCAGAGGTTCAGTCCCCAGAGCTTGATCGGCTCGCCGTTGTAATAGAGGTCCTTGCCCCGACGCTGGATGCGCCCGTGCTTGCCGGCCGGCTTCTCCAGCCAGTCCGCCATGCTCAGTTCGCTGGGGCGGGTGTAGTCGTCGCTTGGCTGGAAGGTGTACCACTCGTCGAAACCGGGTTCCTGGGGCATTTCGTCTCCACTGGCGTAGTAGGTGAGTTCGCCCGGGAAGTCGACGGTGATGGACGCACGGACGGGTTCGTCTGCGGTCAACTCCCGCGCCAGGACTATCCGGGCCTCACCGTCGGAGGGGATATCCAGGGCGGGCTCAAAGGAGAAACTGGTCCGGCTTCCCCGGCTGTCCACCATGGTGAACTTCTCGACGGCCTCGCCCAGTCCCTTGCGCGCCAGGGGCATCTCGACGGTGGCCGTGCTGCCGTCAGCCCGTGTAACCAGGAACCGCCCGTCGCTCAGCGCGGCAGCCTTCGGGCGCAGCCCGGCCATGATGTAGGTCAGGTCGGTATCCCTGTCACTGGTCAGGGTCACATCGAGCGTGAGCTGTCGCGGCCCGGAGCGGTTCACCTCGGCACGCAGCTCCACCTGCGCTTGCGAACCGCTGACCTGCGTTGAGTTAACCAGGACGGTCGTGCCGTCCTCCTTCTGAATGCGGCCCCTGAAGCCGAGCCACGACCAGTTCGGCCCCCACCCGCCGAAGCCCAACTCAGCGTAAGGCTCCCCGCCGCGGGCGATGGTCAGGAGTTTGGGCCCCTGGGGGAAAGCGGTAAAGTCGGTTTCCTGCGCCATGACCGGCAGACAAAACGTTCCGCCGAGAAGAGCCGTCAACAGCACCAGCCGAACAAGCCGTAAGTCCCGTCTTCGCATCCTGCATACCTCCCTTTGGACGAATCCCTTCTGGGGTAACAGCACTCGCGTGAAAAGTCAAAGGGGAGTGGTCACTTTGCCGGGGCGCGTTGCCTCACGCAACGCGGGTGGGCGTGGGCAAGACAGTTCCCCGCATATGCTGTCTCCCGGCGGGGCCAGGACACCCTCCGCGGCAGAGCCTGTCCCCGAGCCTCAGAACGGCTCGCCGGCGGCCTCGTAGAGGGCGACCACGTTCTCCGGAGGGACCTCCGGCTCCAGCACGTGGGTGGGGGAGAGCATGAGACGGGTGCCGAAGACCTCCCGCCGGCGCCGGACCGTGTCCCGCATCTTCGCAGAGTCCCACCGGCGAGTGCGCCCGTACGCCTATTGAGGCATCAAACGGCGTTGGCGTGATTCCTATTCCGAAGTTGATTGGGCGATCTCCTGCATACGAGCCAGGATTTCGTCAACGGCCCGGGCGCCGAGCTGCGGCGGAACCGCGGAAACCACATCTTCCCGAAGGGTCGCGTTTTCCAGGTGGTTGGCGAATTGCGCGGTCAGATAGTTTCGCACATCCTCCGGAGCGCGCCCGATCTCGGTCGGAAGCTCCGGTCGGTTATGCACGATGAAGACAACGTCCTCAAAGTCGGGCGCCCCGCGCCAGTCCGCTCCTCCACGGTTGTCCAGCGCTTCCAGCTTGGAGGCAACGAAGTAAGGCGGCGTCAAGAGCCCTATGCTCGTTTCAGCACCGAGGGTGTACTGAACCTTGTGGTCGATGCCCGCAACGTGCCATCGGTTGGCGAAGCCCAGCAGCGTTGCATCTGTGGGCATGATGTCAACGGCCAGTTCGCCGCACAGCCACCGACAGAGCGGAGCGCCTCGAGACGTATCATGCCTGAAACCGCGTTTCTCCAGCCCCCTCTCGATCCGGCGATAATCCCGGCGAGAGGTGATCTGGACTATACAATCTACATCAACCGTGGGGCGGGGTGCCGGTGCCGCCGGGTCCGTGGCGTAAAGCTCAACCACCGCACCCCCAACGAAGACGACTCGGTTCCGTAAGTCCCCGAGGGCGGCTGCGACCTTCCCGACCATGTCGATGTTTGCGCCAGCTTTCACGGCGAAAGCATCTCCCGGAGCTTCTGGGCTGCCAAGTTACGTTCCCTGGCTCGCCCGACGCGCAGAGCGTCGGTGACGGCCAGGAGCCGGTGGAGGCATTCACTTTCGGCGGCGGCTTCCGGCACAGTTCTGTAGAGCGGCTCGATGGCCTGCCCGCGAGCGTTTCCATGGTCGTACGGCCAGACGTACATTTCCCCATCCCCGCGTATCATCCCGCGGAGTGGTTCTGCCGAATGTGCAGTCGGCATGCCACGCACGATCGGTCCAGGCATCGCGGGAAACACGTATTTGAGTCCGTGCAGCAGGAACTCCTGTAATGCTTTTCGATGGACAGTTCGTTTGTCCCTGGCCATCAGGCCCGTCAGCGCCGACCGTGCCAGCGCCTCCGAGACCTCAGACTGGCTTATGGAGAGTTCCGCAGCGATATCCTTCTGTCGCCAGGCATCATCCTGAAAGCAAAGGATCTTCAGAAGGATGACCACGTCCTGGGGCCGCATCCCGTGATGTTCCCTCATCTGGGTCTCCTTGCGCTCGGTTCGCGTATCGCGATTCGCGAATCACGATACATCATACAGCTACACTTTCGGAGAGGCAAGTCCGCGATGGGAATCGGCGCCTATCGACTTCGCTTCGCCACAACACGTCTCAGAACGGCTCGCCGGCGGCCTCGTAGAAGGCGACCACGTTCTCCGGAGGGACCTCCGGCTCCAGCACGTGGGTGGGGGAGAGCATGAGGCGGCTGCCGAACACCTCCCGCCGGCGCCGAACCGTCCGCCGCATCTCCTCCGGATCGCCCCACGGGAATGTACTCTGCGTGCCAATCGCCCCGTCGAAAAGCAGCCGGTCTCCATAGCGCCGGCAGACATCCTCCACGTCGATGCACTCCGGCTGCAAGGGATTGAGGACGGTGACGCCAATCTCGATCAGGTCTTCGATGACCGCCGTGATGTTGCCGTCGGAGTGGTACCAGATGGCGATGTCGGGGTTGATGCGGCGCGCGGCGCGGTAGACGCGCTCCCACCGCGACTTGAGCATGCGGCGCCACAGGTCGGGGTTGAACATCATGCTCTGCTGGTTTGCGATGTCGTCGCCGGTCTGCAGCATGTCCACACCGGCGCGGGCGGCGGCCTCGGCCCGGTTGAGGTTGCGACGGGTGATGCGGTCCAGGATGCTCTCTGCCCACTCCGGGCGGAGCATCAGGTCTTCCAGGAACTGCTGGTAACCCCGGATCTGCCAGGAGTCCTCGTAGATGTGCCCTCCACCCGTCATGACGTAGAGGCCCTCGGCGTGGAGACGCTCGACCTGTTCGGCCATGTGGTCCTCGCGCCATCCGTCCTGGGTCTCAATCGGGAAGGCTTCGATTTCCTCCAGTGACTGTGCGTCGCGCAGGGGGCTCTCCCTGTGGGTGAAGTGGTAGAAGGTGCCCCTGCGGCGCCACACGCCGATGTCGTCGATCTGGTCGGGATCAACGTCCCCGTCGTACCACGATGTGAAGTCGGGCGGCTCGTAACCGTCGGGTGGCCGCAGGCCCACATGGGCGCCGTCGTCCGGTCGGAAGTGTTCGTTCGGGTCCTCACCGCCCAGGTAATCCCTCATCCGGTCAAGCATCGGTGGGGTGTAGTGGGCGTAGCGAAGCGGCCGATCCAACTCCTCGCGCGCCAGGAAGGCGCGGAAACGCTCCAGTTGAGTCATTTGCTCCACGGCTGTCTCCGTCCGCGTGGTTTGGAGTTCTTGTTTCGGAGGAAGCGTAGTTGCTTCAGGTCGCGCTGGTCAACCTCGTTTCGGGTTGCCGGGCGTGTCCCGGCGGGTAAGGGTGCCCGCAGGGGAGAGACGCCGTCCGAGCCTATCGGCGCACCCAATCCACGTCGAAACGCGCCAGCGTGATACTCTGGTATAGCTCTGATTCGCCGCGCTCGAACAGCAGGTACACGTTGCCGTGCTCGTCAGCGGCCAGGGAGGAGTAGGCGCTCGGTCCCTCGTAGACAAGGCGCTTGTGGGGCCAGTTTCGGGCGCCGTCGGTGCTCATCCAGACGGTCATCCTGACGCGGCCACTGTGAGGTGAGGTCGCCCCGGGGTTGTCGGGGGCGCTGTAGAGCAGCACGTCAGGCTCTTCGGCGGCGCCGGCCGGCACCCGCACCAGCCCCGCGTTGCACCCGTAGCTGGGCCGGCGACCGTATTTGAAGTAAGCCGGGCCGCCGACTTCGAACAGCTCATCGCTCAGGTGCCAGTCCACCCATCGATAGCCGCCGTCGTAACTCCAGGCGATCCGGCGCCTGCCGTCCACCGCCATGTGGCAGCGCGAATTGTAATATATGCGTCCGTCGGAAAGCTCGGCGAGCGTTCCCTCCCCGGTGCCGCTCTGCACGGGCTCGCCGACCTGCCAGGTCGCCCCGCCGTCGTCGGAGTAGATGGACGTGTTGTAATGATATTGCCAGTACTCCTGGCGGTCCTCTTGGAATCGGTCGCTTCTGTGCAACTGGACTCGCACCGGCATTACAAGGCGCCCCTTGTGCTCACCGTGCTGCAGGGTGATGCCGGATTCGCAGGCGGACACGTCGCCGACGGGAACGCCGTCCGGGGTGCCGTGGCCGATCTTGTTGGGCTTCAGCGTTATGGCCTCCCGCTTCCAGGTTTTGCCGTCGTCCCGGCTGCGCCAGAGGCAGGCCTCCAGCGGGCGGACGATCAGCACGTCCCCTGTGGTCCGATCCACGACCACATTGCCGTTGCCCTTCGCGTTCACGTCGCGGACCGGTGACCAGGTCTCACCCTGGTCCTCGCTGCGTCGCATCACCCGGCACCCGCGGGCGAAAGCCAGCACGCTTCCCTCGCGGGTAACCACGATCTTGGGCAACCTTGTGTCGGTGAAAAGGTCTTGCATGTGCAGTCCTCCCGTTTGTTCTTTGCTGGAAACTCGGCCACCGGGCCCCGCGAAGGTTATCGCGGTGAGCGTGACCACCATAGCCGCCCGAAGAACTCCAATGCGGGTAAGCGTGCGCATATGCCTGCTCCACTTCCCATGACCTCTGCTCGGCCCGGCCTCGCAGCCTACCTGACTGACTCCCACGACGCGACGGATCGCATACGGTAATCGTGGGCCACGCATGGGTCAAACCCCACGGGCCCAAGAGCGACCAGAACCTGCACAGTTCTGCGATCCCACCGAGGCGGTTGCCACCTCCACTGCTTCACGTGTGGCAGAGTCCCGCCGGGAGTGAAGCAGCTGACTGGATGCTGCGAGTAGTCCCGTGTCGTGGAACAAGAGCGCGTTCAGACTTGCGCGGGGGCCAGGGAGCGAGTAGTATCGGGGCCAGCGCTCATTTGATGGTGCTTACCTGCGGATGTGCAGTATCGCAGCGCTGCCGGAACGTGACGCGATGGTGTTATGGAGGCGGGCGATTGCGTGCACGGGCGTGCCGACGCCCTCCGAGGAGGGTGTTGCGTGCCGGGAGTCCCCCGGTCCGCGTCCCGT
>JAWODG010000161.1:0-26307 GCA_046483385.1 Candidatus Brocadiia bacterium
CCGACCATCACGGAGTGTTTCACGTTCATAGGGCAAAGCTCCTTTCAGTCCACCGATGGCGGGATGAACCACAGAATTCACGAAGCACACGATTTACGGCAGGAGAAGGACTCGGTGACATCCTCCCTCGTCTTTCCTTCGTGACCTTCGCGCTCTTCGTGGTGAAAAAGGCAACAAAGAACGTGCGGCCCCGCCACGCCCTCACTCGTAGTGCAGCGTGCGGACGGGGTCCATGCGCGCTGCGCGGAGGGCCGGTATGATGCTGAATATCAGGCTGCACACGATGGCCCCGCCCGCCGTCAGCGCCGGCGTGATGAGTCCCACGTACGCCGGTATCTCGGTGAAGTAATACACGTTGGCCGGGAACGGGTCCCAGCCGATGGCCTCGCGGATGAAGTCCCGCACCGCGTTGATGTTGTCGGCGAACAGCACCCCGCCGCCCACGCCCAGCAGCGCCCCGATGGTGCCGATGGCCAGCCCGCACACCAGAAAGACCAGGCAGACCTGCCCGCTGGTGAAACCGACCGCCTTCAGGATGCCGATGTCGCGACGCTTCTCATAGACCATCGTGGTGATGATGGCGAATATGAAGAACTCGGCCAGCACGAGGATGAGGCTCATGATGAGGCCCTGAAGGAAACGCTCCATCTCGACGGCCTCCAGGAAGGTCTTCCTCTCCTCTTCCCACGTGGTGACGTAGTGCCCCGGGCCGCTGTATCGCAGCCGCACGGCCCCATCGGCGGACACGGTGGCGACATGCGTCCCATCCTGCCCGATGGCGGCGGCGCTTATGGCGTCGCCTCCGGCGGGCACCTCGAACTGCTGCCAGGCGAGGCTCCGCCCCTGTCGGCGGGCCAGGTTCCAGGCTGAGATACCCTCCGGCCCCGCGCTGAGAACCACCATAGAAGTCCACCCGAACCGGGCCGCCAGCACCGGGCCGTCCTGCCCCTGCCAGTCGAGCACGGACTCGCCGGTCGAGGCGCGCCAGAGCGTCAGCATGCCGTCCGCGCGGCCCGTAAGCAGCACCTGACCGTCGGGGCTGAACGCCGCGCTCGTGACGGACTGCCCCGCACCGTCGCGCAGCACGCCGGTTCCGCCGGCCGTCTCCACGTCCCAGAGGCGCGCCGAGCCGTCGTCGGACGCGCTGATCAGAAGCTCGCCGTCCGCGTCGAAGGCCACATCGTTGACCCGTCCTTCATGGTCCCGACCCGTTCCCAGCAGTTCGTCCGTCTCGGCGTCGTATGTCTCGACACTTCCATCCTCTCGTCCCACGGCGAAGTAGTACCCGAACGGCCCGAAGGCCGCCGCCGTAACCGCTGCACCCTCCTCTCTTCGGAACGTCTCGGCCCCGTCATCGACTCCGACGACCAGCACGCCGCCGTCGGCCAGCCCGACAAGCGCCCGGCTCCCATCCGGGCTCAGCGCAACCGCCGCGGGTTGCGAACCTGTAAAGGAGCGGCTCAGCAGCGTCTCGTCCGTCTGGACATCGCTGACTACGAGCCGGCCGTCGGCGGTCAGGACGGCGAAACGCTCCCCGTCACCGCTCAGGGCCGTCGCCGTGGCGCCCGCTGCCCGCGCCCTGCTGAGCACCGTGCCCGGCCCCAGCTCGCGGGAGAGGTCGGCCTTGACCTCGTCCGCGTGCTTGTAGTCGTCCAGCCGCAGATTGAGGCCGGAGACGGCCCCGCCGGTATCCACAAGCTGCGCTGCCGTCTCCAGTCCGATGATCACGAATTTGCTGTCGTATTCGGCGTTGCCGGTCTTGAAGATGCCGTTGACGGCGTACTTGCCGAACGCCCGCCGCAGGTCGGGTGTGGCGCTGACGAGGACGAGCTCGCGGGGGTTCTCGGTGAGGTCCGCGGGCACGTCGCGGAAGAACTCCGCGCCGACGAAGCACGCTTTCAGTCGCCCGCCCTCCGGGTTCGGATACGTGCGCTTCAGGTCCTCCAGCGACCCCACCTGCATGTACTCCGGGAGGCGGGAGACGGTGCCCTCCAGTTCCGGGTGGACGCCCCGGAACATCACGTGGACCATCTCGCCGGTGGCGGCGTTGCGCAGCAGCCCGGCGCCCTCGATGAACGGCGCCGCCCCCTCGACGTGGTCGTTCGCCTCGAGCACGGCCCGGCGCCACAGCCGCCAGTCGTCCATCCCGTAGATGCCGCCGGTCAGCGGGCGCACGGACAGGTCGCTCAGGTAGCCGCGGATGGCGGCCGTGAACTCCTGGTGGAACCCGGTGAAGACGCTCATCACCACGATGATGACGCCGACGCTCAGCGCCACGCCGAGGATGGCCAGGTAGGAGAGCTTCTTCTTCAGCAGATAGCGCAGGCCGATGAACAACGGCGCCGCGTCCAGCAGCGGGCGCTTCCCTGTGGGTGCAGATTCGGGCATCGGCGTGGCTCTGCCTGACGTTTGGGGAGACGCGAAAACCGGGAAGACACAAGGGTATCGGACGGCCCGAGCATTTGCAAGAATGCCGCCCGCCTGCTACAATATGCAACTCACCTGAAGAAGAATCCCGAAGGAGTCATCCCATGGCCAGAGAATGTGCGATTTGCGGCAGAGGTTCTAAATCGGGCGGCAGCGTCAAGCAGCGCGGTCGCGCCAAGTACCTGGGCGGCGTCGGGCGCAGGACCACGGGCCGGAGCAAGCGGCAGTTCAAGCCCAACCTGCAGCGCGTGAAGGCGCTCATCGACGGCACGCCCAAAAAGATCTACGCCTGCACCAAGTGCATCAAGAGCGGCAAGGTCATCAAGGCCGTAAAGTAACCCACCCGCGCCGGGGGCGCATATGCCCATCACGCCGGACGAAGTCGACTACGTGGCGCACCTCTCCCGTCTGGAGTTGACGGACGAGGAGAAGGAGCGCTTCGCCGGCCAGCTCGACGCCATCCTGCACTACATGGACAAGCTGAACGAACTGGACACGCAGGACGTCGAGCCGATGGTCCACGGCGTAGCGGGCCGGCAGGCCACTCGCCCGGACCGCGTCGCCGAATCCCTCCCGCCGGAAGAGGCCCTCGCCAACGCCCCGGAGAAGTCGGAAGGCTGCTTCCGCGTCCCCCGCATCATCGAGTAAATCACTTCTCCTCACCGATCGCCTCGGCCAGTTGAGCGTAACACCGGCCGACCATCTCCCTCACCCAGTTCTGCATTTGCCGGAGCCCTTCCCTTGCCTCGCATCGGGGCAGATCGGCCGGTTTCAGGATGCCGATAACCGCTTCCGGCACCTCGTCCGGGCCCGGCAGGAGCCGGCCCTCCGGCAGCGGCACGGGGACGAACAGGCTGACGTTGTAGAGGAAGCTGAGGCGCTCGTAGGCCCGGTCGGGGTCCCCACGCGTTGCGTCCCACAGCAGGCGCGAGACGGGATGCTCGGCCGTGTCGGGATGCTCGTGGAGCTTCTTGCGCACCATGTAGAAGGTGCACTGGCGGGTCATCTCCAGCGGCGGATAGAGGCCGGCGTCGGGGAAGAGGTGGTGCATGCAGAGGTTGACCTCCCGCCCCAGCCCGTCCAGCGCGTCCCAGCACTCCCGCAGAAACGCGTGCAGTTCCCGTTGCGCACGAGCGCTGTCGCCCTGCCGTATGGCCTCCGCGACGCGCGCGCCCCGTTCGTCCGTGGTCTCCAGCCGCGCCGCCGTGAACGCGTGCAGCAGTTGGAACAGTTCCCGCTGTTTCGGCCCGAGCGCGCCGCTCACGGCGCCGGCCAGTCCATTTTCGTTTCTCTCGTCCATCGTCAGTGGCTGCATCCAGAGTGCGCTGGCACTGTATCGCAGCTCTGCCGGGAGCGCAAGGCGGGTATCCATACGAGTCCCCCAGGATGCAACATGCCTTGTCCCTGCTTCCTTGCCCTTGACGTGCCTGAAGTTCACGGTGGTGGTCCGCTGCCGCGGGCAGCTTCCCCTCTGGGGAGAGCCGCGCCTCCTTCGCCTTACAGCTGCGGGGCTTCGGAGTTCGTGGGACGGCTGTGTCACCGGCGGAGCTTCTACAGCTCCCCGGAGGGCGAAGGGCTGTTCCGCGTCCGGGAAGCGTCCTCGACCTTTTGACAGGTCGTGGGAGCCACCTATAATCATACGACTTCCCGCGGACATTCCACTGGTTCGACCGGAGGCGGAGAGATGGGCTATCTGCTGGGCATCGACGTGGGCACGTCGGGCGTGCGGGCGCTGGTGTGCGACGAGGACGGCGAGGTCGTGGCCACCGCCACCACCGAGCATCCCTCTTACTCTCCCAAGCCCCTGTGGAGCGAGCAGAACCCCGAGGACTGGTGGGCCGGCGCCCGCGAGTCTATCGGCCGGGCGCTCGAGGAGGCCGGCATCGACGGCGAAGAGGTCAGCGGTATCGGGCTGACCGGCCAGATGCACGGGCTCGTCATGCTCGACGCGGACCAGCAGGTCATCCGCCCCGCCATCCTGTGGAACGACCAGAGGACCGCCGAGGAGTGCCGGCAGATCACCGACACGGTCGGCCGAAAGCGCCTCATCGAGCTGGTCTGTAACCCCGCGCTGACCGGCTTCACCGCGCCGAAGATCCTGTGGGTCCGCAACAACGAGCCGGACAACTACGAAGCGTGCCGCAAGGTGCTGCTGCCCAAGGATTACCTGCGCTTCCGTCTCAGCGGCACGTACGCCACGGAGGTCAGCGACGCCAGCGGCATGCTGCTGCTGGACATCCGGGAGCGCGACTGGTGCGACGAAGTCCTGGAGGCGTTGGAGATCGACCGGGACCTGCTGGCCGACTGCTACGAGTCCCCGGAAGTCAGCGCAGAGGTGAGCGCGGAAGTCGCGGACGAGATAGGCATCCCGGCGGGCACGCCCATCGTCGGCGGGGGCGGCGACCAGGCCGCCGGGGCCGTGGGCAACGGCATCGTGCGCACCGGCGTGATCAGCGCCACGATGGGCACCAGCGGGGTGGTGTTCGCCTTCAGCGACGAAGTGGCCAGCGACCCGGAGGGACGGCTGCACACTTTCTGCCACGCCGTGCCCGGCAAGTGGCACGTCATGGGCGTCGTGCTCAGCGCGGGCGGCTCCCTGCAGTGGTACCGCAACGAACTGGCGGAGACGGAGAGGGCCGAGGCCGAGGAACGCGGCATCGACCCCTACGAGATACTGACGGCGGAGGCGGGCGAGGCGGTGCCCGGGGCGGAGGGGCTGCTGTTCCTGCCCTACCTGACCGGGGAGCGGACGCCCCACGCCAACCCGAACGCGCGCGGCGCGCTGGTCGGCCTCACACCTCGCCACGGCAAGAACGAGGTCATCCGCAGCATCATGGAGGGCATCACGTTCGCGATGCGTGACTCGCTGGAGATCATGCGCTGGCTGGACGTGGAGATCGACCAGATCCGGCTGTCGGGGGGCGGCGCGCGCAGCGAGTTCTGGCGTCGGATGCAGGCCGACATCTACGGCCAGCCGGTCTGCACCATCAACGCGAGCGAGGGCCCGGCCTACGGCGCCGCCCTGCTGGCGGGCGTGGGCACGGGCGCGTGGGACAGCGTGCCGGAGGCCTGCGATGCCGCCATAGACGTCACCGGCGAATACCCGGTGAACGAGGAGAACAAGCGGCTTTACGACGAGCTGTACCCCGTATTTCAGCAGCTCTACCGGTCACTGGAGGGCGACTTCGACACCATCACGGAGAAGGTCGCAAGGCTGTACGACTGAGGTGGTTGGTCCGGCGGGGCGCCTTGCGGGTCTGCGGCGGCCTCGGTATAATCCCTGTCTGGCAACGGGGCAGTTTGCCACGCCCTCCCCTGTTTGATTAGTTTCCCCGAACGCGGAATTCTTGAGCATGGCGCGCGAGCCTGAGGACAACGATAAAGGTCCTGTGGACGAAGAGCGACCGGGGCCGCTCGTGCCGCTTTACGGCGGTCGCGAGATAGTCCCGGGGATTCAGGCATACCGCCGGGGCAACGCCATCCTCTACAGCGTTCGCGGGGAGCCGGAACTCGTTCAGGAACTGCTGGGGAAGCTGGGCGAGGACGGGGTCGACGAGGTGATCGCCTTCATCAGCCACCGAACCGAGCGCGCACTTCCGGCCGAAGAGCAGGAGGAAGAGGACGGGGCCGACTGAGCCGCTCCCCTTTCAGGTTTCCTCCGGCAGCGGCCCCATGCGGGCCATGTGGCAGAGGGCCAGCGCCAGCGCGTCCGCGGCGTCCTCCGGGATATCCTCATCGGGCAGATGCAGCAGAGTGGACACCATCTGCTGGACCTGCGACTTGTGGGCACGGCCCGACCCGACCACGGATTTCTTGACGCGCGCCGGGGCGTACTCGACGACCTCCACCTCGCAGTTCGCCGCTGCCAGCAACGCCACCCCGCGCCCCTCCCCTATCCTGAGGGCCGTCTTGGCATTCCGGCCGGAGAAGGTGCTTTCGACGGCGGCCACGTCCGGCTCGGAGCGCTCGATGACCTCCATAAGGCCGGCGAATATCTCCTTCAGGCGTACCGGGACCGGAGAGTTACGGCATTCGACCACGCCGTATTCGAGCGCCCGCGCCTCATAGCCGTCGGTCTCAATGACGCCGTATCCGCAGAAACGCGTGCCGGGGTCAATGCCGAGAATTCGCATGCCGTCGGCTCCTCCTTCCGTTGCCGCCGTTGCCCTGCACCGCAAACCGCACCGTCCCCTCGCCGGTAAGCTCCTCCACCTGCTCGGCCAGCCGCTCGGTGGCCTTCACCGTCATGCCGTTCTCCACCCGCGAGCGGAGACGGAACGAGTCACTGACAAGGTCCAGGAACACCGGAACGCCGCCCTCGCTGCGGCCCAGCAGGCCGCGGAGGGCCGGCCACAACTCGGGATCGGTCGTCTCGCAAGCGACCCTCACGAACATGGCGCGCGTCTTCTGCGTCTCCACTTTCTCGAACGGGATGACGTCGTCCGCCTGCAGGGAAGTCCCGCGCGTGTGGCTGACCTTGCCCGCAAAGAAGAGCACGGCCCCCTCCTCCACCAACTCCCTGTACTTCTCATAGGCGCGGGGGAAAAGCACGCATTCGAACACGTCCTGTGCGTCCAGCACTTTGAGGACGGCCATGGGGTCCTTCGAGCGCGTGGTGCGGCGCGTGATCTTCTCCACCATGCCGCCCATGAAAACCTCCTCCCCGTCCTCGACGCCGGCCAGCTCATCGGCAAAGTGTGAGCAGAAACGCCGCAGGCGCGGCCGGTGCTCCACCAGCGGGTCGTGGCGCACGTAGAGGCCGAGTGCCTCCTTCTCCTGCCTTGCCAGCTCTCGGCCGCTCAGGGGAGGAACCTCCGGCAGGTTCTCGGCCATCCGTTTCTCGGGGTCATCTTCGGCAATTGCACCGAAGAGGGTCTCCTGGCCCAGCATGCGGTTCTTCTGCACGCGGGCGCCCACCTTCATGGCGGTCGGCAGGAGAGCCGTCTGCTGCGCGCGGTGCCCCGGCAGGTTGTCGAAACAGCCCGCCTTCATCAGAGCCTCCATCGCCGTCTTGGTTACCTCGTGATGGTCGACCCGTTCGCAGAAGTCGAACAGGTCCGTGAAGGGCCCCTCCTCCTCGCGGGCGGCGACGATGGAGGCGGCGGCCTTCGTGCCCACGTTCTTGACCGCCCCCAGCCCGAACCGCAGCCGCGCGTCACCCAGCGGCGTGAACTCCACGCGGCTCTCGTTGACGTCCGGCGGCAGCACCTCGATGCCCAGCAAGCGGCACTCATCCATCAGGCTGACCACCTTGTCGGTATTGCCCATCTCGCAGGAGATGCTGGCGGCCATGAACTCCGCCGGATAGTGCGCCTTGAGGAAAGCCGTGACGAACGCGATGAACGCGTAGGCGCTGGCGTGGGCCTTGTTGAACCCGTAACCGGCGAAGTGGAGAATGAGCCCGAATATATCCTCCGCCGTATCCCGTGTCAGGCCGTTTTCGATCGCACCCTCCACGAACGCCTGGTGGCGCTGCTCGATGACGTCCTCTTTCTTCTTGCTTATCGCCTTGATCATCGTCAACGCGTCGGACATGCTCATGCCCGCGATACGGTTGACGATGCGCATGATCTGCTCCTGATACAGGATCACCCCGTAGGTGGACTTCAGGATGGGTTCGAAGTCCGGATGGGGGTAAGTCGGCTCCTCCCGACCATGACGCCGGTCGATGAAATCCTCGACCATCCCGCTCTGCAGAGGGCCGGGCCGGTAGAGCGCCACGGCGGCGATAAGGTCTTCCAGGCAGTTCGGCCTCAGGCGTTTGAGAAGCCTCTGCATGCCACCGCTGCCGAGCTGGAAGACACCCCGGGTCAAGCCACGGGTTATCAACTCGTATGTCGCCGGGTCCTCCAGCTCCAGCTTGTCGATGTCCAGTTCGGGTGGCTCCTTGCCGTTCTCCTCGATGATGGAAAGCGTTTTGTCGATGATGGTCAGGGTGCGCAGGCCCAGGAAGTCCATCTTCAGCATGCCGGCCTTTTCGAGGTGGTCCATGTCCCACTGCGTCATGATCTCGCCGTCGCTGTTCTTGTACAGCGGCAGGATGTTCCACAGCGGTTCATCGGCGATGACCACCCCGGCGGCGTGGGTGCTGGCGTGGCGCGGCAGGCCCTCGATCTGACGGGCGTAGCCCAGTATCTGTTCCACCTCCTCGTCCTGGTTGGCCAGCCTTGCCAGTTCCGGCACCTGGTCTATGGCCTCCTCCAGCGTCGGGCCGAACGGTATCATCTTGGCCACCCGGTCCACCTTCTGCAGGTCCACGCCCAGAACCCGTCCCACATCCCGCACGCAGTTGCGCGCCTGCAGCGTCCCGAAGGTGATGATCTGGGCCACGTTCTGCGCCCCGTAGCGGTCCCGCACGTAGTCGATGACCTCGTCCCGACGGCGCTCGCAGAGGTCGATGTCGATGTCGGGCGCCTCCTTGCGGTCCGGGTCGAGGAAGCGGTTGAAGATCAGGTCATAGTCCATCGGGTTCAGCTCGGTGATGCCCAGCGCGTGGTTGACCAGGCTGCCCTGCCCGCTGCCGCGCAGGCCGACGGGGATGCCCTCCTCCCGGGCGAACCGCACGAAGTCCCACACGATAAGGAAGTAGTCCACGTAACCCATCTGCTCGATGACGTCCAGCTCGTAGTCCAGCCGCTCCTGCATCTCGTCGGGCAGTTCGCCGTAACGCCTCTGGAGACCCTCGGTCGCCACCTTGCGCAGCCGCTCCGGGTTGCCCTCGGGCGAACCCTCGTCGGGCCTGAACGTGGGATACTTCCTCTCGGTGCTGAGTTCGACGTCGCACATCTCGGCGATTCGCAGCGTGTTCGAGAGCGCCTCGGGATAGTCCCCGAAGACCTCCGCCATCTCCTGCTGGCTCTTGAAGTAGATCTGGTCGGTGGCCATGCGGAAGCGATCTTCCTCCTCCAGCGTGGAGTGCGTGTTGATGCAGAGCAGCACGTCGTGCCACTCCCGGTCCTCGGCCTCCAGGTAGTGGCAGTCGTTGGTGGCCACTATTGGCACGCCCACGCGCCGCGCGGCCTCGACGGCGGGCTCCAGCACCTCCTGCTGGTCCGGCAGGCCGTGGTTCTGCAGTTCCACGTAGAAGCGGTCCTCTCCGAACAGGTCGCGCATGTCCGACAGGTATTTTTCGGCGCTCTCGGTGTCGCCGGTCAGCAGGAACTCGTTGACCCGGCTGTTCAGGCAACCGCTCAGGCAGATGACGCCCTCGGCGCAGTCCTCCAGCAGCGCCCAGTCCACGCGCGGCTTGTAGTAGAGTCCTTCCAGGTACGCAAGGCTGGCCAGCTTGACCAGGTTGCGGTAGCCGACCTGGTTCTGAGCGAGGAAGGTCAGGTGGTAGAGCCGCTGTCCCTTCGGTCCACCCTCGCGGTTGTGGCGGTCGCCGGGCGTGAAGTATCCCTCGTATCCGATGACGGGTTTGACGCCGTGCTCGCGCATCGTGTTGTAGAAATCCACGACGCCGAACATGTTGCCGTGGTCGGTCATGGCCACGGCGGGCATGTTCAGTCGGCTGGCCTTCTCGGCGATGCGGTCGACGCGGCACGCGCCGTCCAGCAGGCTGTACTGGGTGTGCACGTGGAGGTGGCAGAAATCATCCGTGGCTGGCATGTCACTCCCGGGAGGTTGGCGTGTTCTGTGTATTGTGCCCTGTCCTGTGGCCCGGCCCCGCCGGGCCTGCGCCCATTGTAGCCAGCCGGCCGTATTAGCTCAAGACGACGGGCAAAACTCTGAGCAGCATACCTACCCAACCCTCTATCCTTTTACCCAGCAACGCTTTGCACACGGAGAGCCGGTTAATCGCAACAGGGCTGCGGGGTTCGCCGGCGGCGGCAGATCGGTAGCACGGTCTTACTGAGAGGACCAACTGCGGAGCCGTTCTAATGAAGACATCACGCCGTCAGGGCGACTCGGACGATCCCGCGGCGGTAGGGCCCTCGAGTTGGCTGATGCGGGCCTCCAGGTTGCCCACCTTGTTCTGCAGGCGGGCCAGCCAGATGCCTCCCACCAGCACGACGACCACCAGCGCCACGCCCAGCAGGAAGCCGGCCGATATCTCGCGCTCGCTGACGGCCCCGGCGGGAGACTTGCTCTCCTCCGCTTCTGCCGCCTCGTCCTCGGGCGGGGCCGAGCGGTAGGTGGCGTAGGGGTAGCGACCCTCGAGCGGCGGCACGACGACCTTCCTCCGTTCCGCGGCCTGTTCTCCGTCGCTCTCATCGGAGGCAGCAGGCTGAGCGGGACGGGGCGATTCGCCCTGGGGGGCTTGCTCCTCTGCGGGCGGCTCGGCGTCGGCATCGCCCTCGAAGAGGGTGCCGTTGCGTTTCTGGGCCTGTTGCGGGGCGGAGCCGTCCCGGCTGCCGACGGGCTTGACCCGCAGACGCGGACGGCGGATGTCCTGGTCCGGACGCCGGACGTTATCTTCGGACGAGGCGTCAGAGGAACGTGTGGTGGCCTGCTCTTTCTGCTCGGCGCTCACTGTAGTCTCCGTTCAGCGGTTCTCTTGGGCCCCGGGATGTCAACCCGCCATCGAACGCGGCACGGCATGCTCCGGCGCGGCCGGCAGGCCGGCCGCCTCCATAGCGGCCACCTCCTCGGCCAGCGCGGTGTAGTCCTCGGCGCCGTGGCAGTCGGGATCGTACTGCATTATCGGCAGCCCGAACCCGGGCGCTTCGGCGAGCCTCACGTTCTTGCGGACGACGGTCTTGAACACTCGCGGGCCGAAATGGTCCTTTATCTCGTCCAGAATCTCTTTGGCCAGGCACGTGCGGGCGTCGTGCATACACGCGATGACGCCCGTTATGCGAAGTTTGGTGTTCACTTTGCGGATGCGCCGCACCGTGCTGAGCAGCTTGCCCAGCCCCTGCAGCGCGAAGAACTCCGTCTGCAGCGGTATGAACACCTCCTCCATCGCGCAGAGGGCGTTCAGCGTGACGATGCCCAGCGACGGCGGCGAGTCCACGATCACATAGTCGTACTGGCCGGGCAGCCTGCCCAGCATCCGGCGCATCAGCAGGTGGCGTCCCTTCTGTCCGGACAGCTCAACGCCCAGCCCGGCCAGGTCGATGCCCGCCGGTATCAGGCTGAGGTCGTTGACCGGCGTTGGCAGGATGATGTCGCCGGGCGCGTCCTCCTCCCGCAGCAATGTGTAGAGAGAGGGCTCACCCCGCGGGATCTCGACGCCGAAGTGGAGCGAGAGGTTGGCCTGGGGATCGGCGTCGACCAGCAGCACCCGGCGTCCCAGCAAGGCCAGCCCGGCCCCCAGGTTGGCGACGGTTGTGGTCTTGCCGACGCCACCCTTCTGGTTCAGTACGATAATCTTTCTCACGGTTTCGCCGGCCCTCCGCTCCATACCCGCAGTGTACACTGGCGCCAGAGCTACATGAAAGGCCAGCCGGGCCGGTCGATTCAAGGCCGAAAGATTGAAACCGGTGGCCCCTTTGGGTTAAGCTGTTACCGGGGTGGACGCGCGGTCCGGCGGGAAGTGCAAAGCCTGCCGGCGGCACAGAGCCGTATATGCTTTTGTGAAAGTTACTTGGGACAACGCTCGGGTGGCTTTCGGACGCCGCGCGCCGGGCCCACATACCGTGGATATCGGCAACCGATGAATCTGCTGTAACGGACGCGAAAGATGGCGAAAAAATCTTCAGGCGGTTCCCGCAAGGGGCTGACGGCGACAGAGATGGCGCTGCAGCAGCGGGAGATCAGTATCAGCGAGTTCTTCACCAAGAACCGGCACCTGCTGGGCTTCGACAATCCGAAGCGTGCCCTGCTCACAACGGTCAAGGAAGCCGTTGACAACAGTCTGGACGCCTGCGAGGAGGCGGGCATCCTGCCGGAGATATGGGTCCACATCGAGGAACGCGAAGGCGAGGACCGGTTCGCCGTCCACGTGCGCGACAACGGACCGGGCATCGTGCGCGAGCAGATACCCCGCATCTTCGGAAAGCTGCTCTACGGCAGCAAGTTCCATCGGCTCAAAATGAGCCGCGGCCAGCAGGGCATAGGCATCAGCGCGGCCGGCATGTACGGCCACCTGACCACCGGCAAACCGGTGACCATCCGCAGCCGCACCGCGCCCGACGAGGACGCGCAGTACTTCCAGGTCATCGTCAACACGAAGGACAACGAGCCGCGCATCGTGCGCGACCGCACCATCGAATGGGATTGCGGACAGGGCACGGAGGTGGTCGTCGAGCTGGAGGGCACCTTCCAGCGCGGCAAGTGGAGCGTGGACGAGTACCTGGAGCAAACGGCAACGGCGAACCCGCACGTCACCATCCACTACACGGCGCCCGACGGCAAGAAGACCGAGTTCGAGCGGGTGACCGACGAGCTGCCGCCCGAGCCTAAGGAGATCAAGCCCCACCCCTACGGCATCGAACTGGGCACGCTCATCAAGATGCTGCACGAGACCAGCAGCCGCAAGCTGCAGACGTTCCTGCGCAACGACTTCTGCCGCGTCAGCAAGCGAGCGTCTCTGGAGATC
This sequence comes from Candidatus Brocadiia bacterium, assembly GCA_046483385.1. GTDB lineage: Bacteria > Planctomycetota > Brocadiia > SM23-32 > SM23-32 > B1Sed10-231. Next base: position 12,911 of record JAWODG010000161.1, read on the forward strand.
TGCGAGCGGTCCGGCATATACGAGAACGCCCGCCCCAAACGCGTGGCGCAGAAGGAGGCCGAGAAGCTGCTGAAGGCCCTGCGCGAAACGAAGCTGATGAACCCCCCGATGGACTGTATCTGCCCCATCGGGGAGGAACTGATCGAGGCGGGCATGCGCAAGGAGCACGAGGCGGCCTTCTACACCTCCGTCACCCGCTCACCCGCCGTCTATCGCGGCATCCCCTTCGTCATCGAGGCGGGGGTGGCCTACGGGGGCGAGATAAAGGACGACACGTCCGCCAAGGTGATGCGGTATGCCAACAGGGTGCCCTTGCTCTACAGCGGGGGCGGCTGCGTGATGACCCGGGCCGCCATAGAGGCCAACTGGCGACAGTACGGACTCGACCAGTCGAACGGCAGCCTGCCGACCGGGCCGGTGCTCATGCTCGTCCACATCGCCAGCCCGTGGGTGCCGTTCACCAGCGAGAGCAAGGAGGCGGTGGCGTTCTACCCGGAGATCGAGAAGGAGATAGTGCTGGCCCTGCAGGAATGCGGCCGGCACCTGCGGCGGTTCCTCAAACGCCGGCGGCGCAAGGCGGAAGAGAAGCGCAAGCGCGAATACATCGAGAAGTACATCCCCCACATCGGCGAGGCCCTGCAGGAGATACTGGGCTTCGACGACGGCGAGCGCGACCGCATCATCACGGACCTGACCGAGGTGCTCGAGAACAGCCGGGGGAGTTAGCTCCGGGCCAGACGCCTTTAGAATCACAGCCCCCGCGAGCCGCCGCCGTTCATTCGCGGTCTATCATCCCGAGTTCTTCGATCCTACCCCTGCTGCCGGCGCTGTTTCTGGATGCGGCGCCACTTGTCGCGCATGGTGACCGTGAGGTTGAAGACCGGGTGTTCGTCGGTGGTGTCCGGGTCCACGCAGAAGTAGCCCTTCCGTTCGAACTGGTAGCGGCTTCCCGGCTCCGCCCCCCGCAGTGACGGCTCGACGCGGCAGTCGGTCAGCACCTCCAGCGAGTCCGGGTTCAGCCGATCCATAAAGTCGTCCGGGTCGTCGACCACCTCCTCATCGACCAGCAGGTCGCCGTACATCCGCACCTCCGCCGGCAACGCGTGACGTGCGGAGACCCAGTGGAGGGTGGCCTTCACCTTGCGGCCGTCGGGCGCGTCGCCACCGCGGGTCGCGGGGTCGTAGGTGCAGTGAAGCTCCACGATGTTGCCGTCCTCATCCTTCACCACGTCCTCGCAGGTGATGAAGTAGGCGTAGCGCAGCCGCACCTCGCGCCCCGGCGCCAGTCGGTAGAACTTCTTGACCGGCTCCTCCATGAAGTCGGCCCGCTCGATGTAGAGTTCCCGGCTGAACGGCACCATGCGCATTCCGTAGCTCGGATCCTCGGGGTTGTTGATGGCCTCCAGCTCCTCCTCCTTGTCCTCCGGGTAGTTGGTGAGGACCACCTTGATGGGGTCCAGCACGCCCATGACCCGGGGGGAGGTCTTGTTGAGGTGCTCCCGCAGGACGTGCTCGAGGAAGGCCATGTCCACCACGCTCTCGGTCTTGGCTACGCTGATGCGCTCGATGAAGTCCCGGATGGCTTCGGGCGTGTACCCACGGCGCCGCAGGCCCTTGAGCGTGGGCAGCCGGGGGTCGTCCCAGCCGTCAACGTGTCCCTCGGCGATCAGCCGGCCGAGCCGCCGCTTGCTCATCACGGTGTTGGTCAGGTTCAGCCGGGCGAACTCGATCTGGCGCGGGTGATGTATCTCGAGCTGGTCGAGAAACCAGTCGTAGAGCGGGCGGTGGTTCTCGAACTCCAGCGTGCACAGCGAGTGCGTTATGCCCTCGATGGAGTCACACTGCCCGTGGGCCCAGTCGTAGGTCGGATAGATGCACCAGTCATCGCCGGTCCGATGATGCGTCGCTCGCAGGATGCGATACATGACCGGGTCGCGCATAAGGATGTTCGGGTGGGCCATGTCGATTTTCGCCCGCAGCGTGCGGCTGCCGTCGGGGAACTCGCCGTCCCTCATCCGCTCGAACAGGTCCAGATTCTCCTCGACGGACCTGTCCCGGTAGGGGCTGTCTTTGCCCGGACGGATCGGGGTGCCGCGGTATTCGTTGACCTCTTCGGCGCTCAGATCACAGACGTAGGCCTTGCCTTTCTCGACGAGGCGGACGGCCAGCTCGTAGAGCCGCTCGAAGTAGTCGGAGGCGTAGTATTCGCGGTCGCCCCAGTCGAAACCCAGCCACCGGACGTCCTCCTTGATGGCCTCGACGTACTCGGTCTCCTCCTTCATGGGGTTGGTATCGTCGAAACGCAGGTTGCACAGGCCGCCGAACTGCTCGGCCATCTGGAAGTCCAGACAGATGGCCTTGGCGTGCCCTATGTGGAGGTACCCGTTAGGTTCCGGCGGGAACCGCGTATGAACGCGTCCGTCGTACCTGCCGTTCTCGACGTCCTCGGCGATGATATCGGCCACAAAGTGGCTCGCGGCCTCTTCATCACCGGCCGTGTCATTCGTACCGCTCATGGAAGTTGCGCCCCGTCAGAGGAAAGAGGTAACTCCGTGTGGGTGCAGACCGACGGGCACGGGAAGTGCCCCGGACAAATGATGGTACGGAAGGTGCCCCGCCCTGTCAACCGAGCGAACGGGCGCATGGACCGACAATGGCGGACACAGACGCCTGGCGCTTTTGAAGTTCCGGCCGCCCTGTGCTAATCTCTATGTGTTCAATCCCACTTGGGCTTGCTCTCCACCATCCTTCGGAACGAACCTATGACCGACGAGGCAAAATCCGTCCGTGTCCGCATCGCGCCCTCCCCCACCGGCCCTCCGCACGTGGGCAACGCTTACATCGGCCTGTTCGACTTCGTGTTCGCCCGGCACGCGGGCGGCGACTTCGTGCTGCGCATCGAGGACACCGACCGCGAACGATCCACCCGTGAGAGCGAAGAGGCCATCATGGAGGGCTTCCAGTGGCTGGGGCTCGAATGGGACGAGGGCCCCGACCGCGGCGGTCCGCACGCCCCCTACCGCCAGAGCGAGCGTTCCGGCCTCTATGCCGAGCACGCGGAGAAGCTGCTGGAGAAAGGCGCCGCCTACCGCTGCTTCTGCACGCCCGAGCGGCTTGCCGAGATGCGCAAGGCACAGCGGGAGAAGGGCGAGTCTTTCGGCTACGACGGCCACTGTCGGGGTCTGAGCGACGCGGAGGTCCAGGAGAAACTGGCCGATGGCGCACCCTACACCATCCGCCTGAAGGTGCCCCACGACGGCCAGACCGGCTTCTGCGACCTCGTGCGCGGGGACGTCTCCGTGCCCAACGCGGAGATAGACGACCAGATACTGCTCAAAAGCGACGGCTTCCCCACCTATCACCTGGCCAACGTGGTGGACGACCACCTGATGGAGATATCCCACGTCATCCGGGCCGAGGAATGGATCAGCTCCACTCCCAAGCACATCCTGCTGTACGAGGCATTCGGCTGGGAGCCGCCGACCTTCGTGCACATGCCCCTGTTGCGCAACAAGGACAAGACCAAGATCAGCAAGCGCAAGAACCCCACCTCCTTGCTGTGGTACCGCGAGCAGGGCTTCCTGCCGGCGGCGCTGCGCAACTTCCTGGCCCTGATGGGCTGGTCGATGGGCGAGGACCGCGAGGTCTTCAGCACCGAGGAGATGATCGAGAACTTCACCTGGGACCGCATCAAGACCAGCGGGCCGGTCTTCGACATGCAGAAGCTGGAGTGGATGAACGGGGAGTACATCCGCGCGATGTCTCCCGAGCAACTACTCCAGCGTATCCTGGAAGGGCCCTACACCGAGCGCGTGGATGAACCGGCGGAGAAGCTGCTGGAGATCGTCAAGCTCATCCAGGAACGCATCAACACGCTGTCGGAGTTCGACGAACAGACCAACTTCTTCTTCGAGCGCGAGGACTACGACCCCGAGGAGCTGATCCCGCGCAAGCAGGACGCCGCCTTCGCCCGGGACGCTCTCGACGCGACACGGCAGAAGCTGGAAACCGTCGAGGACTGGACCGCCGAACCGATCGAACTGGCCATGCGCGAGCTGGCCGAAGAGCTGGACTGCAAGCGCGGCGCCCTCTACATGCCGTTGCGCGTGGCCGTCACCTGCCGGCGCGTCAGCACGCCCCTGTTCGAGACCATGGAAATCCTCGGCAGAGAGGAATGCTCGGAGCGGCTGAGCATCGCGGTTGCCAAAGTGGGCGCCCTCGCCGAAGACTGATTCCCGAAATGACATCGCCGATATTCTGAAAAGTTCAGAACGCACCCGACCCCGCGGGCAGAGATGCCCGCGGGTGGCCGCCTGGAAGTCGGTGCTACAGAGGCGCCCGCTCGCACATCGGCCGTCTGTGGCGCCGGCATGCCGCCTGCTTCTGCCGAAGCAGGATGGCCGCGTGGGGGCATCCTGCCCCCACGAATTCCAGTCAAGGCAGATCTCTCCGTCGCAGACACAGTCTTACGGCGAGAGCGCAGTGCCTGATTCTTTCCGCGTCGCACAAGGGAGCACGCACCCGTTTTTTGGCCGGGAACTGACATGGGCAACTACCGCATTTTCTGGGGCGAGACGCACGACAACACCTACCAGTTCCCCGAGCAGCGCCCGCCCATTGACACCGTGATGGCCGAGGCGGCAAAGCACCTCGACTTCTATGCGTCGGCCTACTACACGGCCTGCGCGGAAGCTTTCGAGGAGGGCGGCCACCCGGTCGAGAGCGACGCCGAGCAGAGCCTTATACTGGAGGGCTGGAAACCCCCCGAACGGCTGGCGCGCGAGTGGGCCGAGGTGCAGGAAGCCTGTCGTACCCATAACTGCCCCGGGGAATTCGTAACCTTCCCCGGCTACGAGTGGCAGGGCGACGGTTCCGACGGCGACCACAACGTCTATCACCGCACCGAGGGTGCGCCCATAATCCACGTGGACCGACTCGCGCCGCTCTACGAACGGCTGCGCGAACTGGAGGTGGAGGCGCTGGCCATCCCCCACCACACCGCCTACCGCGCCGGCGTGCGCGGGCGGGACTGGTCGGTCTTCGACGAATCGCTGAGCCCGTTCTCCGAGACCTACTCCGTCCACGGCTGCTCGGAGACGGACGAGGAGTGGATCGGCCTGCGCCAGAACAACCACATGGGGCCCGGCGTGGGCGGTGGCACGTGGCAGGATGCACTCGACCGTGGGCTGCACCTGGGAGCCATATGCTCCACCGACATGTGGGGCGGCATGCCCGGGCGGTTCGGCGACGGCCGCATGGCCTGCCTCGCCGAGGAACTCACCCGCGATTCGCTCTGGGAGGCGTTCAGGGCCCGCCGCGTCTACGGCGTCACCGGTGACAGGATACTGCTGGAGTTCACCGTGAACGGCGCCCCCATGGGCAGCATCATCGCATGCGACGGCCCCCGCCGGGTCAGCGTCCGGGTCAGCGGCTCCGATGCACTGGACCGCATCGAGCTCCTCCGCAACGGCCGGGTCATAGCAACACACTGCCACCAGGGCACGTGGCGGATGCCGAAAGCCGGTGAACGCTGCCGCTTCAAGCTGCGGGTCGAAGCCGGGTGGGGGCCGCGCCCGAACGAGATAGACGTGCCGCCCCGGCAATGGACCGGCCGCCTGGAGCTGGACGGCGGCCGGTTCACCCGCTGGGAGCCCTGCTGGATAACGCCCGGCCAGCAGCGTGCCCGCCTGAGTGGGCGCGAGGCCGAGTTCGGCTTCCGCTCCCCGGGCGAAACCGCCGCCCACAGGTGGCAGAACGCGAACGTGTTCGAGTTTGAGGCGAGCCCGGGGACAGCGCTCCGGCTGGCGCTGAACGGGCTCACGTGCGAAGGGACGGTCGCGGAGTTCGCAGGCCGCAGCCGGGAGTTGTGGTACCGGGACGAGTGCGTGCGCATGCTGCAGGAGCGCTGCGGGCTGCCACCCGGCGCTCCCGAGCGGGAGGACGTCTACCACCACATGGCCTACAAGGCGAAGGTCCACCGCGCAATGCCGGAGGCGGCCTGGACCGCCTCGATGGAGTTTGAGGACGACGCGGCGGTAAACGACGAGACCCATTACCGCGTACGGGTCGAGCAGCGCAACGGCCAGCGCGCGTGGTCCAGCCCAATTTGGGTCCGGCCGGCGTGAGGCAGCCCCTGAAGGCAGTGCCATCAGGTTGGCAGACTCATACGGGCTGCCAGTCGGGACGCCAGGGAATCCCGCGAGGAACTCGCCGCACCGACACACGTGTTGCGGATGCACGGAATTCACGCCGGGCGTCGCCGGGCCACGTGAGCAGCAGCGGGTCCGCATCCGGGCGAATGTGCTTGCAGCAGTGCCCGGCTTGGAGTATCATGGCAGCGTTACCGCGAAGGTGGCGGAATTGGCAGACGCGCTAGATTTAGGATCTAGTTCGCCTTTCGGCGAATTGGGGGTTCGAATCCCCCCCTTCGCACCAGTTTCCTGGTCTTCGCGGTTCGGCGCGGCTCGTCGGAGCGGGTGTAGCTCAGCGGAAGAGCACTAGCTTGCCATGCTAGGTGTCGGGGGTTCGAATCCCCTCACCCGCTCCATTTTCATGTACCCCTCGAGTGAACGCCTTTCTGCCCCTTCACGTCCGCGCCTGTTGCACCGAGACCGGCCGACCGCCCCGCGTGCGCGTTCCACCCGATGCTGAGCCGGCGGGACCTGGGAATTTTTCCCGGAAAATCGACTTTCGGGGCATATGGCATTGACAAGGAGGTGGCGTTCGGCTACTTTACGTGTAGCTGCCTGTCCCAAGGGGAGTCCCTCCTACCTCAAAAATATAGGGGCTCCCCGCCTATTTTGTGCCCTGACAGGCGCCTGACCGTGCTAAGAGCGCTCTGCCCGGCTTCACTCGGGCTCAATCTGCCACTGCCCCTCCCTCCCGCGGCCTGCCCATCGTAGAAATGCCCGCCACGGACTGATATCATACCTGTGCTCCGGCCCCAGCGGTGGGGCCGGCTTCGTCCACCAGAAAGCTGACGCTGGAATGTTCACCGGTATCATCCAACACGTAGGGACCGTGGTGGGGGTGCGCCGACTGCCCAACGCTCGCGTGCTGACAGTCGACGTCGGGCCGCTGGCCGACCGGGTGTCGGTGGGCGACAGCGTGAGCGTGAACGGCGTCTGCCTGACCGCCACATCGCTGGAAGGACCCAACGTCACCTTCGACGTGAGCGCCGAGACGGTCTCTCGCAGCAGCCTGTCGGAGTTGCGCCAAGGGGCCCGTGTCAATCTGGAGCCCGCCTTGCGAGCGGGCGATCCCATCGGCGGGCACTTCGTCAACGGCCACGTGGACGGCGTCGGGACCATACGCCGGAAAGAGGAAAGACCCGGGGAAGTGCGCCTGGAAGTGGCGGTCGCCCCCGAACTGACCGCAGACATGGTGATGAAGGGCAGCGTGGCAGTCGACGGCATCAGCCTGACCGTCGCCGCCCTCCGACGCGACACGTTCGAAGCAAGCGTCATACCCCACACCATGGCCGTCACCACGTTACAGCACAAATCGGCCGGGGACACCGTCAACATCGAGTGCGACATGATAGGCCGATGGGTGCGGCGCGTGCTGGACCAGCGGGAAGGGGCCGGGACCCGCAACCTGCGCATCGAAGACATGGAGGAGCAAGGCTTCTGAACCGGACGGAGACCCGGCGGTCGCCGGAACGGTCAGTAACTCAACCCGGACCGAACAGATGGCACGCCAGAAGGTACCGGTCAAGTTCTGCCGACACTGCGGTCGCATGATACCGCAAGACTCCGTGGACTGCCCCTACTGCGGCAAGAACACGATCCCAAAGGTCACCCAGAAGGAGTGCCCGTTCTGCGGGGAGCTTGTGCGGGCCAAAGCGGTCAAGTGCAAACACTGCGGGGAGTTCCTGGACGGCCGGCGGACCGAACGGGGCGGCGCCATCTACATTGAGAAGGCGATCATCACGGGCGGCGGGGAGGGCCCCGCCGAACTCATTCCCGAGGCGCCCCCGGAAGAGACCGAAGCCCGGACGGGCCCGGAGAGGCAAGTCCCCGCCCCCGACCGCAAGAAGCTGCCGGCCGGCGAAGAAGCCCAGCCGCCGGCCACCGTCTCGCCGGCGCCGGTTCCGACCAGAAAGGAGGCGCGACGCGTCTCCCCCGCCGAAGAAACCGAGCAGGCAGAACCTCCCGAGGGCCCGCCGGCGCAGTACGAGTGCCCGAGCTGCGGGCGCTTCGTGTACGAGGGCGACAACTTCTGCGAGAACTGCGGGCGGGACCTGAGCATCCCCAGCGACCGGAGGGAGAAGCTGGGGCCGCCGAAGCGCTACGAGACCTCCGACTACGCCCTTATGGTTGGTGCCGCCGCCCCGGTGGGCCTTCTGATCGGACCTCCGGTCGCCCTTGCCATCGCGGGGGCGGGAGCCCTTCTTTCCGGCTGGTGCCTGTGGCGCATACTGAGCCCGGACACGCACCTGTGCGGGGCGGCGCCCGCCGCGGGGGGGCTGGCCGCTTCAGGCTTCTGGGGGCTGATGATCCTGCTGTTCGCCTGAGTTGCCGGGCGGACCGCCCTGCCGCACCAGGTCGATGACGGTCACCTCCGGTGGGTTGAACACCCGCATCGGCGGACCCCACGTCCCCGTGCCCAAACTGGTATAGAGCCACGTCCCCGGGTCCAGTTCGACCAACCCGTGCGGGTACTCATAGTAGGCCACCACGGCCAACGAGAAGGGGAATATCTGGCCGCGATGGGTATGGCCGCTGAGTTGCATGTCCATCAGGTGCAGAAGCTCCCGATTGACGAAGGGCCGGTGCTTCAGCACGAGCACGAACGTATCCTCTGGCGCCTGCGACAGGATGGTCTCCTCATCCCATGCGGGCCGTCCGCCGGCGTAGCGCGCCGCCCGGTCCTCGAAACCGACCAGTGTCAGGCCCTCTCCGGCTGGGGCCGTCTCGTTGAGCAGCATCCTGAAACCGGCGTCGCGGGTGAAGCGAAGGGCCTGCTCCAGCCCCGCGTAGTACTCGTGATTGCCGGCGATGGCAAACTTGCCGCGGGGGGCCTCCAGCTCGGCCAGCATCCGGCCGGCTTCCTCCAGTCCGGCCATCTGGGCGTCCACCAGGTCCCCGGTGCTGACGATGAGGTCGGGTTCCGCCCTCTTTACCAGCCTGGCAATCTTGCGGAGCCTCCAGTTGCCCACCGAAAGGCCGAGGTGGACATCGGTGATCTGCACTACGCGGAGCCTGTCAACGTTGGCGGGAAGCCTGGCGGTCGGCACTTCCACCCGCCGCGTTCGTATCGCCCACGCCTCCCCGAGTCCGTAGAGCGTAAGCACTGCGATGAGCCCCGCGCTTGCCGCTACCGGCCGCCACCCGGTCAAACGGAGCCGGCCGGCCGCGGGCCAGACCTGCCCGACCGCCGTCAGGAGGAGATTCCACGCGTCGTGGACGAGGCTGAGAGAGAAGAACATGAAGAACGCGCCGGCCCAGACCATTCCGGGTATGCCCACCAGCCGCCCCAGCACGCCGTATCCCGCCCGCTCCAGCCACATACCGCCGATGGGAGCCAGCATCAGAAGCAAGACGGCCGGCAAGGCCGCTGCGGCGGACTTGAGCCCAAACCCACAGTAGAGCCATACACGCAGGAAGACATAGAGGTGCATCCCGCCCCAGACGGTCAGCACCCTTGCAAGGAAACTCATCCTTCTCGCATTCCCCCCGGGCCAGCCGCCTGGTTACAGTGCCCGCCCATCGGTTCCGGGCGCGGCCTACTCCGCGGCGGACGCGCCGCAGTGAAACGTCAGTTCAGTCAGAGTTGCATTCCGCAGCTCCGCTCGCCCGGACAAGCCCTCGTGCTCGAGCATGGCCCGCACGGCGCTCAGTGGATTGCCGGTCAGTGGAAAGCCGGCTACCACTACCCCCTCTTCCTCGATTCGCACGCGGGCGCCTCCGGGTCGATTCATCAGGCGTGCCAGGTGGTCGGCCAGCTCTTCGTCCGCGTTCTCGAAGCGAACCGTCGTCCAGCGGGGGGTTGCCCACAGGCGATAGACGTCCTGCGCAATAACGGCGCCCAGAGACTGCCACCACGCTTCCTCCGGCTCCTCCCGGCCGGAGGCCCGCCACGTCCCACGCAACAGGGCCGGCCGGCCCGGCCAGTCTTCATCCGCTTCCATGCCGAAGCCCGCCTCCCACTCCACCGTGACGGCCTGTCCGTGCTCTGTTGATTCCTCCCTGGCGGCAACCGTCAGTTCGAGCGCAGGGTCCCGCGCTCCCGCCTCGGCGACTCTCACGCCGCATCCGTGCAAGGTCCCATCGAGGACGCCCCGCGTGCGCTCCGCCAGTTGCCGGTCCCCGTCGGTCTGCACGGTCAGCGCCACGACGGGTTGCCACGGATCGGGCCTGCTAAGGACCAGGCCCTCCGCGGCAGAAAAGATGGACAGCGGACGCAGTATGGCGCGCGCCCGAACCTGGTAAAGGCGGCGGCCGTTGCCGGCCACCGGCCCGGCCTCGATGACCTCCAGCCTCTGGATGTAGGCGGCCGAGCGCTCACGAATCTGCTCGCTGTGCAGCTGCAGGTTTTCCACTTCGGCCTCCCGCTCCACGAGCACGTGCGCGCGCAACAGGGCGTTGCGGCGGGCGTCGGCCAGCGCGGCGCGGCGAGCGCGCTCGGCGGAGACTTCCTGCGGAAACGGCGCCGAGCCGGTCACGTCGACCTCGACATACTCGGTGCGCGAGCCCCGGTCGGCAGCCCACGCGGTGACGGTCAGCAGCAGAAGCAACCCGAAGGCTGATCGTGACAGTATTCGCATGGCCCCCTCACTCAGACTGCAAGAAAAAGGGGAAGGCACCGAACGGGCGGCGCCTTCCCCCGTGACTGCGAGTGCTGGTTATTCGACATACTTGCTGATGTCTTCCAGCTCCTCCGGAGTCAGCTCCAGGGTTGCCACCGCCGTCACCATCCGGGGTTCCGGCACGCGGGTCTCAGGCGCACGGTACGAGACCTTGGCGCGGGCCAGAATACCCTCGACGCTGGCGGCCGCTTCCTGGCTGGAGAACATCAGGTCGCCGACACGCACTGTCTGTGTCATGTACTCGCCCTTGATCTTGGCCAGCAGATTCGCCTTGGCCAGAAGGGCGGCGGCCTCACGAGCCTCCGCCAGGGCAAGCGGATCATCGGGCTTGGCAACCACCGAAGAGCCCTCGGCCTGGAACGTCACCATCTTACGGGTGGCGGACTCAGACCCCGGGACGCTGACGCTCTTGCATCCCACCATGACTATCGACAGCACCAGCAAACCAACCAAAAGACCTTTTACCTTCATGAACGCCCCCTTTCGTTGAGAATGAATGACACCAATCCTGCACACAGGTACATCAGGTTCCCCCTGTCCGCGCGCCGCGGGTGCTTACCGCGGGTTGGCGGACTCCGCCAATGAACGGAAGTGTTTCAGCTTCTCCGGCGGCACCTTCACGGAGGCGACCACTTCGCAGCGGGCATCCCCGCGCCACCTGGGTTCGCTGAACTCGACATTCCGCATAATCCCCTCGACCGAGAGCCACGCCTCATGGTGGCTCAGCATCAGGTTCCGGACTCGGACGGAGCGACCGACTCGTACTTCGCCGATCTGCTCGCGCAGGCGAGACAGCGCGTCCACGCGGGCCGCCCGTTCGGCCCGAGCCCGGCGCGCGTCCATCGACCCGGGGGCGACCGCTACGGCCTCCGCCGGGACGACCTTACCCCTCTCATCCAGCCCGACGCGTACGGTAACCTGAGCAACTCGCGTCTCGGGGTTGTACTCTTCGGTAATGACTTGCACTCCCCGCAGTTCGCCGCGCGTTCTCGAGCTGACCGACTCCCCGGCGAACTGCATGTTCAGCACCTTAGCCTCGCGAGCGATCTCCGTGCCCTCGAGGTCCTCCACCAGTCTGGCCAGTGCGCGCGAGCGGGCGGCCTGAAGGGCGGTGGTCTTCTGCTGAAACTCGGTGCTCGCTCCCGCCGCGGCCATCCCCTCACCCGTAGCTTCCAGGTAGGTATGCCAGAATCTGGACGGATCTCGGCGCGCGTCCACGCTCTCCAGGATCGCAACCCCGGTGGCTTCCAGGACGTGCCCGTCTCGCTCGGACCGGTCAACAGAAGCACAACCCCCTGAAGTCGCCGCCGCCAAGAATACCCCTACGATGAGCCATCCGACCGCCGATCGCATGCCTGAGCCAGTGCTCATCCGCTTCCCCCTTTCGCTTGACCTTTAAATATTATGCAGCCCTCTCGTGGTCCTGTCAATTACGAAAAGTGGCCCGGGCCAGAAAAATCTTCTACCCCCGTGATCGCCGCCTCGGCGATCACCCAGACCAGCGCGGCAAGGCAAAGAGCGGGCGCCTCCGCTGAGACGCCCGTACGAATGGCGAGGGCGAGGAGACTCGAACTCCCAACCTTCGGATCGACAGTCCGACGCTCTAACCAAGTTGAGCTACGCCCCCGTCGTTTTCAGTGCAAAATGCAAGGTTACACGCAGCATACGAGCATGTCAAGGAAATATATCCAGCCTCCGAAAACCAGGCGCTCGCGGAGAGCGCCGAGAACAGTCGCGCTGTGCTTGGCTTTTCAGGGAAAGTCATTTGCGGTTCTGGCTTCCAAAAACCTGCATCAGCTGCGAAGAACGCGCATGACACAAAGGAAGGCGAACAGGGCGTGGAGACCGTCGCTTTTTGTCCCGACTTCTGCGGCGCCTTCGCGGCCTTCGTGCGCTTTGTGGTGAAAGAGCCGCGTGGGTTGGCGTGTAACCGCTCAGCGGTCGGCAAGCCGGCACAACCGAGGACGGGCTGCGTCCGTTCGGCCGGCGGCGAACTAATTGAGACCCGCAAAAGTAACGTTCAGCCCGCAAGAACGCTGTTTTCCAGAGGAGGGGCGGAGCTCCGACGAAGTTCATCCGCCGGCCGTGTAGCGGGGATTTCGGTGTCGCAGGCCATTGGGGGCCTGCACGACCAGGCTTTTCCCTCGCCCGGCGAGTGACATCATTGGTTTTGCCGCGCTCAATATGAACAGCCCCCGCAAGGGGGCGGCAGGCATTAGCCCCATGGCGTAAGCCTGGGGGAAACAGACGATAGGAACCAATAAGAGCCCGCCGCAAGGCGGGCGGCACAACCGCAGGGCGATGAGCCATGTGCGCCATGGACCATAGGCCCCAAGTGCCGCCCCTTGCGGGGCTCTGTTTTCTTCTCCTTACGCTCACCCGGGCTGACGCCCGGGCCTCAAACCTGCTCTTCATGGCCGGCCGGAAGTCATATACAGGCGGGCTGAGCCGGTCGACAGCCCTGGCCTACGCCACCGCACCGCCTGCGTCTTCGTCCTCAGGCAGCGGGTCGCCTGCGTCCGCTGCCACAGACCCGTGCTCCGGAGAGATGTCCGGGTGTTCACCGCGCTGCCGTCACGCTCCCTAA
>JAWODG010000124.1:0-8034 GCA_046483385.1 Candidatus Brocadiia bacterium
CCGTCGGTGTGATCCGGCTCGCGGCGTGGGGCGGGCTGGAGGCGGTCCAGCACCAGCAGTTCGGCCCGGCCCTTGCCGTCGGCCAGCATGCGCATCGCCTCCCGGGCGGCAGCGGCGGTGCGGAAGGCCAGCGCCTGCGCCCTCTCGCCCAGGGCGGCGATGCGCATGCTGGCCGACGGCAAGGGCCGGGCCGAACTGCTGGTGCTGGACCGCCTCCAGCCCGCCCCACGCCGCGAGCCGGATCACACCGACGGCGTGCGCGGGCGCCTGAGCGAACTGGTAAGCTGCGAGGACGCCGCCCGACCGGCCGTCGAACTGCTCCTCGGCAATGTCTTCCTCGTCGAGAACGCCGACGCCGCCCTGGCGCTGCTCGAGGCCGGCCTGCCCGCGGATGTGCGCCTGGTGACCCCCGAGGGGGCGCTCTACGGCGCCGACGGCCTGTGGGCGGGCGGGAAATCGGACCGGCCCAGCCTCATCAGCCGCCGCAGCGAGCTGAATGCCCTGGAAGAAGAAATCGCGGCCATGGACGCCGCGCTGGCCGAACTGGCGGAACGCAAGGCCGCCGTGCAAAGCCGCGCCCGGGAACTCGAGGACAGGCGCGATGCGCTCGACGGCCGGCTGGAGGCCCTTCGGCAGGAGGCCGGCGACCTGCGCAGCCAGTTGAAGGTCGCGGAGGACCGCGCCGAGAAGCTGGAACAAGAACTCGAGCTGAGCGACACCGAACGCGCCGCCGTCAAGTCCGACCTGGAAGAACTCGACGGCCGCGAAGACGACCTGCAGCGCCGGATTACGGCCGCGACCGAAGAGCGGGAAACGGCCCAGAAAGAGGTCGAAGAACGTCGCCGTCACGTGGCCGAAATGGAAGAGGAAGAGCAGGAGCTGAGCCGCGAGGTGGGTGAACTCACCACCGAGGTGGCCCGCACGCGGGAGCGGCACGACAATCTGCGCAACCTGCTGGAACGCCTGCGCTCCGACCGGCGACAGGCGCAGACCCAGTTGGAGAACCTGCGGACCGAAAAAGAGGCCAACACCCGTCGTCAGAAGGAAGCCCGGGAAGCGGCCCGGAAGGCATGCAGCCAGGGCGAGGCGTTGCAGAAGCGCATGGAGTCACTCCGCTCGACCCGCGAAGAGCGGGCCGAAAAGGTGGAGGAACTCCGAGGCCGGATCGGCGAACTGACGGAGCGAACCCGAGAACTGGGAGACCGACGAGAGCAGCACGACGAGAAGCTCCAGAACCTGCGCATGGCCGAGAGGGAGAAGGCCGTCCAGATAGAGGACCTGCTCGAGCGGACGGCCGAGGACTACGGCGTGCGGCTGAAGGCGTTCGTCGCCGAGCCGGAGGCATGGCGGGACGAGCCGCCTTTCCTCACCCGGCGCATACGGGAGTGGCACGAGCCGGAGACCCGGCCCGAGCCGGTGGCCCAATGGTATCGCGACAGCGAACAGAAGGACGAACCGGCCGAGGAGGAAGAGGTCGAGCTGGTCTCGCTCGAAGAGGCCGTGGAGCTGCGGGAGAAGGTGCTGGAGCTGGCGGACGACCCGGAGACCGACTGGGACGGACTGAAGACGCGTATCGCGAAGCTGAAGGCCAAGGTGGACCGCGTGGGGAACGTGAACGTGGACGCCATCCGCCAGCAGGACGAACTCGAGACACGGCTCCAGTTCCTGACCGACCAGAAGGAGGACCTGGAGAAGGCGCAGCGGCACGAACGTGAGATAATCCGCGAACTCAACAAGACGAGCCGCGAGCGCTTCCGGGAGACCTTCGACCAGGTCCGGGAGAACTTCCAGACCCTCTTCCGCAAGCTCTTCGGCGGCGGCAACGCGGACCTCGTGCTGGACCCCGAGGAAGAGGACATTCTGGAAGCCGGCATCGACATCACCGCCCGGCCGCCGGGCAAGGAGACCAACTCCATAACGCTGCTCAGCGGCGGTGAGAAGGCCATGACCACGGTGGCGCTGCTGTTCGCCATCTTCCAGGCCAAGCCCAGCCCGTTCTGCCTGCTGGACGAGGTGGACGCGCCGCTGGACGATAGCAACGTGGAGCGGTTCCTGCGCCTGCTGGAGGACTTCCGGCGCGACACCCAGTTCATCATCGTCACCCACAACAAGCTCACGATGGGCGTCGCCGAAATACTCTACGGCATCACGATGGCGGACGGGGTCACCAGGAAGATATCCGTCCGGTTCGAGGAGGTGGACCAGCACCTCGACACCGACTCCCCACCCCGCGCCAAAGCCGGCTGAGCCGCCCGCCCCGGGGCGCGGTGTATCCCTGCCGTACCGCTTCGCGGTCCCGCGGTCATTCGTCGTACGGCGAATTGCCCCCGCGAACGGTCTCTCCACCGGGCTGTCAAACAGTACCGCGCCAGTCCCTGTGCCGTCCAACCCCCACGCCCGTCACGACACCGCCGACTGCCGCTCCGGCTCCGGCTCCTTTTGCTCGGCTTCCGGCTCGGGCTCCGCCACCGGCAGGGTGAAACCAAACGTGCTGCCCTCCCCCGGGGTGCTCTGGACCCAAATATCACCGTCGGATTTGGCGACGATCTCGCGGCAGATGGCCAGCCCGATGCCGGACCCGCTCGGCTTGTTGCTGAGCTGCTCGCCCACCTGCGTGAACTTCTCGAATATGCGGGCCTGGTCGTCCAGCGGGATGCCGCACCCGGTGTCGCTCACCAGCACCGTCACGAAACGCGCCCCCGGCGGCGCCGGCCCGCCCGCTTCCACGGTCACCTCCACCTCCCCGCCCTCCGGCGTGAACTTCAGCGCATTGCCCAGCAGGTTGTTCAGCACCCGCACGACGGCGTTCTCGTCCACCAACACGCGCGGGGTCTCATCCGGAAGGCTGACGCGAATGTCGACGCCGCTTTCCTCGGCCTCCTGGCTGAACAGCCGGCAGCACCGCTCCACGGTGGAGCAGATGTTCAGGGACTCCGGCTTCAGTTCGACGTCCCCGTTGGCGATCTTCGCCAGGTCCAGCAGGTCGTCGATCATGCGGGAGAGCCGTTCGCTTTCCTCCCGGATGATGCCGGCGAATTCGGTTCGCTCGGCGGGGTCCAGGTCGTTGTAGTTCTCCAGTATCTCGCTGTAGGACCGTATGTTGGTCAGGGGCGTCCGCAGTTCGTGGGAGACGGCCGAGACGAACCAGTCCTTCATGGCGTCCAGTTCGCGCAGTTCCTCGTTGACGGCGGCCAGTTCCGCGGCGCGCCGTCGCATCTGCTTCAGCAGGCGGGCCTTCTCCAGCACCACCGTAAGCTGGTTGACGCTGAGGTGAAGCTGGCGGACGAACTCGGGCGATATCTGCTCCCGGCTGAACACGCCCATCACGCCGAGCATTGTGCTGCCCAGTTGCAGCCGCAGTCCGGCGAAGGACTGCATCTTGGACTTCTCCAGCCACTCCCAACCCCAGGTGCGGGCCTTCGCCGGCAGGTTGCTCCGGACGCTGACGCGCCGGCCGTCGAAGCATTCCTGGAGCAGCGGGTTGTCCGGAGAGAGGCTCTTCAGCACGGCGGGCGCTCCCAGAGTGGGGCCGGCCTGGGAAGCCAGATCCAGCGGACGCTCCCTCTCCCGCCCCTTCGGCATTCCGTCGCGGTCCACCCGCAGCATGGCCCTGTCCAGCCACAGCCAGGCGCTGTCCACCAGCGGCAGCATCCGGCAGAGCTTCTCGGTTGCCGCCGTGGTTATCTCGTTGAGCCCCAGCTTCTGGTTCATCTCGTAGCTGATGCGGTGGAACGCCCGCAACTGGTCCAGCACCGAGGTCAGGTGCCGGTTGGTCTCCTCCAGGGCGTCGGTGCGGGAGCGGACGATGCGGTCCAGCCGCTCGGCCCGGGTGATGATCTCCCAGGCGAAGGCGGTCACCAGCAGCACCCACGCCAGGCTGAAGATAATGAGAATCCAGTTCACCCCCCGGAAACGCCACATCAACCCGACGATGCTGAAGTTGACGGCGAAGATCACTCCGACGTAAAAGAACCGGCTCTGGAACCCCTGTTCCGAGGTCGCGTTCATCCGCTCTCCCCCGCCACTCCATCGCCGTAGCGAACCACCAGGGCCGTCATGTCGTCCGTCTGGGGGGAATCGGCGGTGTGCCGCACGGCGGCCTCCACTATGCGGCCCGCCAGTTTCTCCGGCGACTCATCCAGCGCGTCAATTGTCGCTTTCCGCACCCCCTCGGTCCCGAACTCCTCCCCGTCGGGACTTACCGCCTCCATCAGACCGTCGGTGTAGAGAGTCAGCACCGCCCCCTCGGACAGGGCCGCGGTCTGCTGCTCGTAAAGGCCGTCCTCCTGCAAGCCCAGCAGCATCCCTTCGGTGTCCAGCCATCGGGTTTGACCGTCCTGGACCAGCAAAGGTTTCGGATGCCCGG
Organism: Candidatus Brocadiia bacterium; assembly: GCA_046483385.1. Classification (GTDB taxonomy): domain Bacteria; phylum Planctomycetota; class Brocadiia; order SM23-32; family SM23-32; genus B1Sed10-231. The sequence goes on from JAWODG010000124.1 coordinate 4,367, forward strand.
CCCGGCAGAAGGTCATCTCGCCGGCATTCAAGTCTATCTCAGCGTAGAACGCCGTAATGAACAATTCCGAACGGACCAGGTCATCAAAGAGCGCCCGGTTTACCTGGGCCAGCAGGCCGGCCACCGAGTCCCGGTGCACCGCCTCGCTGCGGATGACGCTCCGCATGGCGGCCGCCATCAGGGCCGCACCGATGTCGTGCCCGGAGACGTCCGCCACCACCACGCAGAGGCGCCCGTCCTGCAGCCAGTAATCGAACAGGTCGCCTCCCACGTGACGGGCGGGCCGGCAGAGCCCGGCCGTCCGCACGGGGCCCCGGCTGAGCGGCTCTTCCGGCAGCAGGCTGAGCTGAATCCTGGCGGCCAGCTCCAGCTCCTGCTCCAGCAACTGGCGTTCTCGCTCGGCGTTGATCAGGCGGCAATTGTGAATCTGTGTCGCCGTGGTGGCGGCTACCGCGCTCACCAGTTTCAGATCGCTGGCGGTGAACATGTCCCCGCCGCGCTTGCGGGTCAGGTTGATGACGCCGACAATGTCCTCGTCTCGGCCGCTCTCGGTGGTGAACTTCAGGGGCACGCAGAGGAAGGAGTTGGACTCCCTCAGTTCGTCCACGCCCAGCGACTCGGCGGGCATGGGGTCGCCCTCGTTGACGACCATCGCGTGGCCGCTCTCGAAGACCTTGCCGCTGATCCGCTCGCCGGGGCGGACGGTCACCTCGTCGGAGATATCTTCCGGCAGACCCACCGCGGCCCGGATGCGCAGGTCACCGGCCTCCTGGTCGACCACCATCACGGACGCGCGCTCGCAGTCCAGCAGCCACGCCGCCTCTTCGGCCACGAATGAACATATCTCGTCCTCGTCCAGCAGCGCGCCAACGCGGTCGCCCACCTCGTAGAGAAAATTCAGCTCTTCGTACCGGTCGGCCACTTCCATCGACAGGCTGGCGATGTCCTGGTCGGCCGTGACGAGCCGACCGATGACGTCGGCCGCGGTCTCCACGGCGCGTCTGCCGCGGACCCCGTCTTCGTCGCCCACCACCATCCAGCCGGTGCGGCTGCCCCCACAGCGGACCGGCGCACGGCATTGGCCGTCCTGAACGGCTTCCTCGGGCACGAGCTCCAGTGTGAGACCGGCCGCCCGGGACAACTGCTCGATCAGCGACTGGTGGGCTTCGGCTTCAAACTCCCCCTGCTCACGCCTCGCGATCCGACCTGTGTCCAGCACGAAACGGGCCATCTCGAACGCCTCACGCACGACGGATGAACGTTGGTGCACGGCAGCGTAGCATTATAGGGAACCCCGAACCCGGAAAACCACCTCTTTGTTGCGGAGACCGCGCGCCGGCACGTAGAATCGCAGCATGCAACACCCCTTTACTTGAGAGCAATTATGGTGCCGAGCGACTCTCCCGCCGAGGAAATGACCTCACGCACGCGTCTGCTCGCCGCCGCCCGGTGCGAGCCCTGCGACCGTGTGCCCGTCTCCCCCTTCGGCCTGGGACGTCTGGACCCGGACTCCCCGGTGGCGCGCGAACTGGTGCGCCGCACCGACCCCTTCCTCGAGGTCGGCCTCGGCGTCAACTTCTTCGGCGGGGCAAACTACAGGGAGGAACGGCACGAGGAGGGCGATCTGCTCCACGTCACCATCCCGACACCGCGGGGCACGCTGACCCGCGTGGTGAAGAGGACGGATGTGGCGCGCCACACGATACAGTTCCCCTGCAGCGGGCCGGCGGCCCTGGAGAAGTTCCTTGCCATTCCCTGGGAAGCACCGCAGCCGGACCCCCACCGATACCTGTCCCGACGCCACCGGGTGGGTGAGGACGGCCTTGTGCTGGTTCTCTGCCCGGACGCCATATGCATGCCCGCCGAGCTGATGAGCCCTCAGGATTTCTGCCTGCTCTGGGCCGACGAGCCCGACCTGATGGCCCGCGTGGTCGAGGAGGCCGCGCGGCGGGTGGAGGCCGTCGTTGAAGCCGCCTGCGCGGCCGGCGTGCGGGGCTTCCGCATCATCGGCGGGGAGTACGCCTCCGTCCAGCTCGGTCCCCGGGCCTTTGATGAACTGGTCGTCGAGCACGACCGGCGGCTGGTTGACGTCATGCACCGCCACGGCGCAGTCGCGTACTACCACAATCACGGCCCCGTCATGCGGTATCTCGACGCCTTCGCCCGGATCGGCCTGGACTTCCTGGACCCGGTCGAGATGCCGCCCTACGGCGACGCCGACCTCCAGCGCGCCCGCGAGATCATCGACGGACGATACTGCATCGTGGGGACGTTCGACGACATGGAGGTGCTGGAGAAATGGCCGGTCCAGAAAGTGAAGGCCGCCGCCCGGGAACGCCTGGAACGCTACGGGCAGCGGGGCATCTGCCTGGGCGGCTCGGCCAGCGGAACGTACGGGGAACGCGCCGCGCGGGCCTTCATGGCAATGGTCGAGGTCGCCGAGGAAATGGCCTGACCGCTCGTCAATAGACGCGGGCTCCGGGCAATGCCTCGCGGCTGGGGGTGAGCAGGGAGATCTCACCGTCCGTGCCGTCCACTCCCAGAATCAGCACCTCGGACATGAACCCGGCGATATTCTTCGGCGGGAAGTTCGTCACGGCGATGACCTGCATGCCCGGGAGTTCGTCCTTGCCGTAGTTTTTCGCCTGCATGCTGGACCGTCGCGTGCCCAGTTCCGGCCCGAAGTCCACCTCCACGCGCCATGCCGGTTTGCGCGCCCGCGGGAAGTCCCGCACACTGGTGATGACCCCCACTCGCATCTCGACCTTCTGAAAATCTTCCATCGATATCATCGGTATCCAGCCCTTTGCTGCAGTCTGGTTCTCCCTTGTCGCATAAGCGATCTGGCCTTTTTCCCAGGGCGGCGCTGGCCCGCGTTCTGCTGGCCACAGCGTTTGGCCTCTGCCGAACTGTGGAAGCTCCCCGCTCTTGGAGCCTCCGTTTGGCGATCCCGCGGGCAGGGATGCCCGCGGGTGGCCACCTGGAAGGTGGCGCCACATGCGGACAGGGCGCGCCCATTGTAGCGCCGGCATCCTGCCGGCCACGCGGGGGCATCTTGCCCCCGCGACTACCCAGGCCATCCGAGGGAAAAAAGTCTCCTCAAGGCATCCTCAGCCTGCGCGCCTTTCTCCTGGTTTGCCTGCCAGGACAGCCGCTCGTCTGCCGAACTCAGAATTCAATTCCCTCCGTCGCCTCGATTCCCCGTTCGAGCGCGTGCTTTACGCATTGCATGCGCGTCACGGTGTCGGCCAGTTCAGCCAGTTCCCCGGCGCCGCCGCGCCCGGTGAGTATCGTGTGCACATGCGGCGCTCTCGCCCTGACCGCCGCGGCCACGTCCGCCGCGCTCACCAGCCCTTCGGCCACGGCGAACAGCACCTCGTCCAGAACGACCATATCGTAGTGTCCCGAAGCCATGTCCCCGGCGGCGCGCTTCAGGGCCTTTCGTGCCGCGTCCGCCGCTTCCTCGCCCGCGGAGGCATCCGGCGACAGGAATCCGGTCCCGCAGCGACGCATCTGCAGTTCCGGCGCCAGGCGCCGCGCCGCAGCGTGCTCGCCGGTCTCGCGTTCCTTGACGAACTGCACCACCAGCACGCGCATGCCGTGGCCCACGGCGCGGAGGGCCGTCCCCAGCGCGGCGGTGGTCTTGCCCTTCCCGTCGCCGGTGAAGA
>JAWODG010000198.1:0-56652 GCA_046483385.1 Candidatus Brocadiia bacterium
CTCATGCCTTACATACAGGGTATGATCTTTTATGTATGACCTGACCTTTACTGTCGGGTCTGTAGCGAATCCCCAGTCTACCCCATCTAACGGGGATGCTTGCGCTTGCAGGACCACTCAGAAGGACCTCAGAGCAGCCCTCACGCCCCAGAGGTCCCCCGGCAAGAAGGGAAACCGTGCGCGCCAGAAAAATCCTTGACCGCCCCCAACCCGCGCCCTATAGTAAACGGAGACGGTAAACACTTACTCTTAGGCTTACTCCTGCTGAATGTGAGAGTCTCATGCAACCTGTAGAGGGCCAGGGTGGCTTCCAGGATTTGCTGCGCACACTTCAGGGCAGGTTGCAGGATGGATGTTTGCCGGTGTCCGCCGAGGAGCGCGAGCGAATTCTGCGGTACGCTAGGGATTACGGCCAAGGTGGTTTCCAGGGACGCCTCGGACTGTTGGCTCGGGCGATCGAAAAAGCACGAGACGCCTGATTGCAGAAGCCGCGCTTTACTGCGTGAAGTCTTTCGGCAAGGTTCTATCGCCAGACGATGAGAGCAAGTTTGCCTCTCCCGTCGATGGTGCCTGGGACGTGCCGAGCATACCCTCTTTTTACGGTCGCATTGCCCGAGGGTCTGAGCCATGCTATGCCGCTGACTAGTGGAGCTTCAAGATTAATCTATTGGGTTCGGTTGGTGGCGTAACCGGAAGCGGGACGGCATGCCCGCGCGGGAAAGAAGCGGGCAAGCCCGCCGCCTGCCGGCAAGCCGGCAGGACGCAGGGCGCCGGCAAGCCGGCGCACTCCAGGGATCGCGTCCCGGACAACGTCGAGTTGTGCAGTGTGCACGAACGGCGATCCCTGGAGTGCGGTGCCTTGGCACCGCCCTGGAATCCGGCGGCTTGCCGCCGGGGGGCCTCAAGACCCCTGAAGCTGGTCTCTCGCTGTCGCACAGACTACTGCCAAATGCGATGTTGAAGTTCCACTAATTACTGCCCCCCGCCGCTTGGTTAATCCCGTTCTTCTCGAGTGCCGCCCTCAGTTTCGGCGCATCAAAGAGTATCCGGTAGCCGCCGTACGTGCCGTCTATTGCCTCGACGCGGCCACGGTAGACGAGTCTGCGATGCCAGTCGCCGCCCGGGTGGCGAACAAGTCGCACGTCCAGAGCCGACTCCCCCACGGCAAGCTCTCTTTCGTTCCCCGAGATCCACATTGTTCCGGCGGGGTCGTCTGGCGCTCGGTCGGCCACGATGTTGCTGTAGTTGGGCCGGGGCAGGACCGACGCCTCCAGTATCTCCGCTTTGCCGAACAGTTCCTCATCCCGGTTCTGTTCGGCCATCCCCCGCTTACCAGGGCGATAACCGTTGTGGGCCAGCTGGCGCAGCCGTTCGATCTGTGGGGCGTAACGCTGTTCCACGATGGCGCTCTCGACCGGGGTGGCGAGTTTGGCCGCGGCCGTGCGGTATGCACCGCTGAAGAGGGCAACCACGAAGACCAGGGAGCCCACGATGACGACCGGAACGGTGCCGCTGGAGACGCCCGACCGCCTGGCGCGCGCGAATTCCGCCCCCGTTCGCTTGCGTAGGAGCAATACGAGAGGCACTGTGAACGCCGCCAGCCAACCGGCCGAGACTGTTATCAAGAGTACGGGGCCTGCTCCCCGGGCGAAGAAGAACAACGAAGGGGGTGGCGGCAGCTCCGTCGTCAGCGCGATGACCGGAGCGGCCAACGCCATCAACCCGTAGAACGCGCAGACGAAGACCGCAGCCACCCGGTGCGCCCCCCGCCGTGTCCACACTCCCCAGGCCAGCCATAGCATCAACAGGGGGAGCGGGTCCAGGCGTAATCCCCGATCCAGGTCAACTATGATACCCGCCAGGAGTACCAAGGCCGGCACCGCAATCCAGGCCGCCGTCAGACGCGCAGATCCCCTCTTCGGATACTCCTCTACGTCCGGTTTCGCAGTGGGCATTGGTGGTCCACCCGGCCCTTGAGTTTGCCGCTGTCCGCACACACTCGTACAAGAGGCCGGACGATGCGTCAAGTGCCTGCCACATTCCTGTACCTGGCGCGGTGTCGCCCGATACCGATTTGGCTTGACAGTCCGGCGGGTTGGACGTAGTGTCATACTGAACGGTCTAAAATGGACGCTCCGGCGAGGATAGAGAGGACAGCCATGTATTTCTCCGGCATTGCCGACGAGGCAGGCAACGAGATCGAAACGCAGATCAAGGCGCATAAGGAGTTGGGCTGGAAACACATCGAGTTGCGCAACATCGGGGGCGTGAGCGTCGCCGACCTCTCCGACCGGGCCTTCGACGAGGTGGTGGAGAAACTGAGCGACGCCGGGCTGGCCATCTCCTGCTTTGCTTCACAGCTCTGTAACTGGTCCCGGCCCATCACCAAGCACGTGGACATCGACCGGCACGAGCTGGAGCGTGCCATGCCCCGCATGAGGCGGGTCGGCTGCGACTACATACGCATCATGAGCTACCCGAACGCCGGCTGGCCGGAGGAGGAGTGGAAGGAAGAGGTCCTCTCGCGCCTGAAGACACTGGCCGCCATGGCGGAGGACGGCGGCGTGACGCTGGCGCACGAGAACTGCAACGGCTGGGGCGGCCTGGGCGCGGATGAGTCGCTGGAGATGCTTGAGGAGGTGGACTCGCCCGCCCTGAAGCTGCTGTGGGACACCGGCAACCCGGTGGCCCACGATCAGGACCCGTGGGAGTATTACGACGCCGTCAAGGAGCATGTCGTCTACGTCCACATCAAGGACGGTGTCCCCGAGGGGGAGAAGACGCGCTACACCTATCCCGGTGACGGCGACGGGCGGGTCGAGGATGTTCTGGCGGATCTGATCGAACGGGACTATGACGGGGCCGTATCCATCGAGCCGCACCTGGCCGCCGTGGTGCACGAGGGCAAGGACGCCGCCTCGGCCAGCAGCGCCTACGAACGCTACGTGGAGTACGGTCGTCGGCTGATGGAACTGGTCGACAAAGTTAAGCCATGAGGAAACGGGCCGAGTCGGCTCGCACAAGCGGCTGGGCGGGAGCATAAGCCATGTTATCATTCGCCGATCCCATCGGGAAGATCCAGCAAATATACATGGAGGGCGACCGGGAGGTCCCGTACACGACCTTCATGACGGTCTTCAACGAACTGCTGATCGACAAGGTCAAGGTCGTCCCGAAGGAACCCTCCGAGGAGCTGGCGGAGGTCTTCCGGGCCGTGTGCATGGCGGCCAACGTGGGCGTGATCGACCGGGAAGGGCGCGGCGAACGGCGACTGGAGGAATTCCGCGAGAAAGTGCTGCCCGTCTGGAAAGAGACGCTCACCGAGGAGCAGTGGGAGAAGTTCGAGCGCATCCTCAGCGGGCGCATGCGACGCAAGGCGAGGGGCGAACCGGAGAGGGAGGAGGTCCCGACGGCGCCCGACGAGAAGGAGGCCGAGGTGCTCGCGCGGCTGGGCCTGCTGGGCCGGGAGCGAGCCCCCGCGACGGTGGAGCAGCCGGAAGCTGCCGCCACGGAACCTGAACCCGAGGAGGAAGCACCGGTCGAAGCCGAGCCTCTTCCCGATGTCTTCCCCTCGGTGGACGCGCTCGTCGAGGCCATAAAGGAGGACCGGCTGGAGGTGCAGTACACCACGCGCGAGGAGAGCGAGGAGTTCGCGAGCTACCGGCTGGGCGACCGGGAGGTGTCGGTCATGCTGGCGCGCGCCGACGACAAAGTCTATGCCATCCTGAAGGCCCCCGTCGGCTACGAGGACCTGCCCGGTGGTGAGGAGGACCTCGAAGAAGCCGCCCTCGCGATGCGCTACGCCCACATGCGCGGCCATGCTTACATGCGCGAGGACGAGGATCTGGTTTACACGCTGCGCGTCGGACCCCACACGATCAACATGGCCTGCGCTCTGGCCCACGACAGCTCCGACCGGGCGGTGGTTCTCCAGATACAGCGGCTCCACCGCGACCTGGGCGAGTTGCTTGAGCGTCTGGGCGGTTGAGCACCACGCGTTTGTGACCCGGCAAGTGGCCCGAATCCATTCCCTGTAAGCCCCGGAGAGTCGACGCCCTGCACACCATGCCTCTCGACGCGACTATCATCTCCACCGGTGAAGAACTGGTCCAGGGCCGGATCGCGGACACGAACGCGGCCTTCGTGGCCTCCCTGTTGTCGCGCAACGGTTTCGAGGTGCGCCGCATCGTGGCCCTCGGGGACGATCCGGCCGCACTCGAGGCGGAGATAGAGCGCGGGCTGGATGAGGTGGAACTGGTCATAGTCTCCGGCGGACTGGGGCCGACGGCCGACGACCGGACGCGGGGCGCCATCGCGCGGACCGTCGGGCGGGAACTGGTCGAGGACGGCGAGACACGGCAACACGTGGAAGAGCGGCTGAGGAGCTTCCACCACGACGCCACGCCCGACCAACTGACCCAATGCCACTTCCCCGAAGGGGCGCGCATCTTCCCCAACCCGCGAGGCACGGCGCGCGGGTTCGCCTGCTGCACGGATCGGGGTTGGGTGGTGGCCATGCCGGGGGTGCCGCCCGAGATGCGCTCTATGTTCACCGGCAGCGTGCTGCCATTCCTGATGGAGGAGCTGGCGCCGGCCGGCGCGGTGAGCATGGAGACGGTGCACGTTTTCCCCGCTTCCGAGTCAAGGGTGGACCAGCGGATAAGGGACCTGACGGTCCAGGGGCGTAACCCGGCCGTTGGCATAACGGTCTCGGACGGGGTGATAACGGTCAGCGTGCGCGGCCGGGCCGAGAGTCAGGAGGAGGCCGACCGGCTGGTTGAGCGCGATCTGGAGGAATTGCGGGAGCGGTTCGGCGACCTGGTCTACGGGACCGGGCAGACCACACTCGCCGGCGCGCTCAGCAAGGAACTGGAGCGGACCGGCAGGACGGTGGCCGTGGCGGAGTCCATCACCGGGGGACTCATCGGCAACATGCTGGTGGACGTGCCCGGCATATCGCGGTTCTTCCTGCTGGACGTGGTCGCCTACTCCAACGAAGCCAAGGTCAGTCAGCTCGGTGTTCCACCCGAGGTCATTGAACGGGAGGGTGCCGTCAGCGAGCCGGTGGCCGAGGCCATGGCGCGGGGTGCCTGCCGGGCCGGTGAGGCGGACCTGGGCATAAGCACCACGGGCATCGCCGGCCCGACCGGTGGGACCCCGCAGAAGCCGGTGGGGCTGGTTTACGTGGGACTATGTCTGGACGGCCGGGCGCTGGCGCGCAAGCTCAACCTGCGTGGGGACCGATGGCGGATAAAGGACCGGGCGGCCAGGCACGCGCTGAACATGGCGCGGCTGGCTCTGACAAAGGGGATGAATTCCGACGCGATAAACCCTACAATGTGACTGCCCCGAGTCGAGAAAGGACGCCGACATGGCAGAGAAAAGCGACGGCTACATCCGGTTCCGGTGCAAAAGGTGCAACAAGCGTCTGAAGGTGCGGGAGTCCTATGAAGGTGGCAACGTCATCAAGTGCCCGTCATGCGGAGCGACGGTGACCGTGCCGCTGGTGAACATCGAAGCCATCGCGGAAGGCACCGAGATGGAAGAGACGGGCGATCCGGGGCAGATCCAGCTCGATGCGGAGCGGCTCATCGAGCAACTGAAACGTAAGGGCGGGTCTGAGGAGGGGCCCGGCTCCGAGGGGTCCACACCGTCCCTGCGCGAGGGGCCTTGGAGCCCGGAGGGGAAGTTCGGTCGCCTTGAGGAACTTGACGACCTCCTGAGCGGAGTGCAGCGACTCCACCAGGAAACCGCCGGGGCCGTGCAGCGCCTTTACCGGGACAAGAAAACCAAACCGGGCCAGCGCGCCGATTTTGTAAGGGACGCGGGCGAGCACCATCGGGAGAAGCTGAAGCAGTTCGTCGAGGGCCGGCTGGAAACCCTGCGGCAGAAGATCAGGCCATTGGAGGACAGGCACGAGCGCCTGCGGGCCGACCAGCTTAATTACCTGGAGAAACTCCGACGCGCGCGCGAGGCCATTCGGTTCTACGCTCGCTACGTGCTGGGGGTGGATGTCTGAGGCTTCGTCGTGGGCGAGGGCGCTCCGTGTTGCCCCGACGGGGGTTTTCCGTTAGTATGATACTCGGCGCATTTGGGCCGTGGGGAACTCGTCCTGCACTTGCCATGGGAGCAAAGTATGCAGATCTGGGATTACATAGTGCACATTCATCAGACGGGCGGCTGGCGGACGCTGGTCGTGTTCTGGGGTTCCATCGGCGGGTTCGTACTGTTCGTGCTGTTGCTGTTCCTGCTGGCACGCAGCCGGGTTCTGGCCGTCAAGGCCATGAAGACGGTGAGGGAACTGGCCGACGACATCGGGGCCTTGACCCGAGAGCTTGACGAACTGGAGCGGCGCATGGAGAAACGTCTGGACGCGCGCGCCAGTGAGCTGGACGAGCGGATGACCAAGAAGCTCGACCAGAAGGGCGATCTCATACAGGAGCGCCTCGAGGAGCGCGCGGCCGCGCTGTCCGACCAGCTCAGCAAGTTGGATACACAGGTGGGGCAGGCCCGGGAGCACGTCAGCGCTTTCCGTGATAGGGTGGACGAGGTCGAGAGCCGCATACCCAATCTGTTCGACAAGCTGGACGAGTTCCGCGATACCCTGGCCAACACTTTCCAGGCGGAGCTGGGCAGCGTGCTGAACTCCTTCGATAATTCCATCGCCGCCGTGCTGCAGCAGATGAAGTCCGAGCTGCAGATGGGCGTCAGCCGCATCGAAAGCATCGAGAGCATGGTGCGCAGCCGGGAGGCCGCCGAGCAGAGCCTGCTGAGCGCACCCGAGGCCGAGGAACTGGGCGAGCCCACCGAGGAGGAGAAGGAGTTCGAAGAGTGGGAGCAGGAGGCCAAGGAGCTGGCCGGTCAGCCCGAAGAGGAGACCTTCGATGAGGAACTGGTCGGGCTCGGCTCCGAAGAGGAAGAGGGTGCCTCCGAGCCCGAGCAGGCCGGTCCCGAGGAGCCGGAAGAGGGCGGGTACCCCGCCGAGGCCACCGACGAGACGGAAGAGGAGGAAGAGCCGGAGGGACCCGAGCGCGAAGAGGATTCCCCCTACTTCTGAGCTGCGCTTCCGGACCCCGGGCCGCCTGAGGCGCGGGCTATGGCCTGGAAATCGGCCACGGTGAGCCCTTCCACGCGCTTCTCTCCGTCCACCCCGGACCTTTCCAGCGCACGCCGGGCCTGCTCGGCCCCGAAGGCAAGCCGCAGGGCCTTTCTCACCGTCTTGCGGCGGAAGGTGAACAGCTCCCTGACCGTCCGGGCGAAGCTGTCGTAATCTCCTGCCCGCCCGGCCTCCCGCGACCTGCTCAGGTGTATGAATGAAGATGTGACGTCAGGGGCCGGCCAGAAATCCGCCGAGCCCAGGTTGAAGAGCACCTCGGCCTCCGCCCAGTAGCGCACGAATACCGTCAGGGGTCCGTAGTCGCCGGTGCCCGGTTCGGCCGTCATACGGTCGGCCACTTCCCGCTGGAGCGTCAGGTACATCTCCTTCGGCTCCGGTTCCCACTCCAGCAGGTTCACCACGGCAGGCGAACTGATGCCGTAGGGCAGGTTGCTGACCACCTTCGGTGCGCGTTCGGTCTCCCGAAGGGCCTCGCGCACGGTCTCGGTGACGGCCGGCTGGATGCGGTGCTTTGACTCCAGAAAGTCACACAGCAGAAGCGTGACGTTGTCGTAGTCGGCCAGGTTGGCTTGCGCTATGCCGTAGAGCCCTTCGTCCACCTCCACACTCACCACATGTGCGGCCGCGACGGCAAGGCGGGCCGTCAGTCGCCCCAGCCCCGTGCCCACCTCGAGGACAACCTCGTCCGGCCCAAGCCGGGCACTTTGCACGATGCGCTCCATGGCGGGGGTGGAGACGAGGAAGTTCTGCCCGCGGTACTTGCTGGCCCAGAGGCCGTGTTCACGCAACACTTCGCGGGGATGGGCTTTCAGCCAGGCCTGGTCGGGCAGGTCGCTCATAGCGGCTCCGGGAATGCGCTGGGAGTTCAAGTGTAGGGCCGCTCGCCCTCACGCGTCAACTCCGACGTGACCGCGTGCGGCCGCTCTGCGCGGCGTGGGGGCCATCCCCGCAGCAGTGTTTGCAGGCTTCCTGGGGCTCACGTAGAATGCAGACCGGCTATCCGGAGACACGTTATGGCGTTGCGCATTCTGGCTGTGGAACCTTACTACGGCGGGTCGCACCGTGCGTTTTTGCAGGGCTACCGCCGGCACAGCCGGCACGAGCTTCAATTTCTCACCATGCCCGCCCGCAAGTGGAAGTGGCGCATGCGCGGCGCCGCCGTCACGCTGGCGCCCGAGGTGCGCCGCCGGGCCGGAGGATTCGACCTGCTGCTGGCCAGCGACTTTCTGGACCTGGCTTGTCTCGCAGGTCTCGCCCCGGACGTTCTGCACGACGTGCCGCGGGTGGCGTACTTCCATGAGAACCAGATAACTTACCCTTTGCCGGACGAGGCCGAGCGCGATTACCAGTTTGCCTTTACCAATATCACGTCCTGCCTGGCCGCCGACCGCGTCATCTTCAACTCGGACTACCACCGTCGCTCGTTCCTCGATGGTGCCGCCCGTTTGCTGTCGAAGATGCCCGATTGCGTGCCCGAGGACGCCCCGGACGCAATCCGGTCCCGCTCCGAGGTCGTGCACGTGGGCGTGGACCTGTCCACGATAGACGAGGTGCGACCGGACGCTGAGCCTCCCGACGGGCCGCTGCGCATCGTCTGGAACCATCGGTGGGAGTACGACAAGGATCCCGATACGCTCTTCGACGTGATACTGCGCCTGCACGAGTCGGGGCAGGAGTTCCGCCTCTCGGTGCTCGGCGAAAGCTTCGGGCGGCGGCCGCCGGTGTTCGACGAGGCGCGAAAGGCACTGGCCGAACGCCTCGACCGGTTCGGCTACGTGGAGTCGCGGGCCGAGTATTGCCGAGCGCTGGTGGAAGCCGATGTGGCGGTGTCGACGGCCCGACAGGAATTCTTCGGCATCTCGGCGGTCGAGGCCGCCTATGCCGGCTGCGCGCCGCTGCTGCCCGACCGATTGAGCTACCCGGAGTTGCTGCCCAAGGAGAGCCATCCGACCTGTCTCTACGCCGACCCTGACGATCTCCTGCGGCGGCTGACGGAGTGGACGAGGCATCCCGGGGAAGCCCGGCGCATCGATCTGGCCAACCACATGAGCCGGTTCGGCTGGGACCGCATCGCCCCTCTTCTTGACGAAGCCATCGAGCGCGCAGCCGGAGGCAGGAATGCCTGAGTTCGCCAATCCCGGCTTCCTCTGGGCCTTGCCCGCGGCCGCAATCCCCATCTTGATACACCTGCTTCACCGGCGCCGCTACCGGCCGGTGCAGTGGGCGGCCATGCAGCACCTGCTGGAGGCCCGACGCCGGAACCGGCGGCGCATCCGGCTCCGGCACCTTCTGCTGCTGGCCCTGCGCTGTGCCGCCGTGGTTGCCATCGTTCTGCTGTTCAGCCGTCCGCTCGTCGGTGGTGTGGTGGGCGTTCCGGGCGGCGCCCGTGGCCGACTCTTCGTGCTGCTGGACGATTCCGCCAGCATGGCTCAGCGAACGGGAGGCGCGAGTGCGTTCGCGAGAGGAAAAGACGTTGTGGAGCGGCTCGTGCGGGAGACCGGGGACCGCGGGCGCGACGTAACCGTTTTCACGGCAAGTCGTGCTGAGTCGCTGTTGGCGCCGCGCCGGGATGCGGAGCCGGAGGGGGTTCTTGACGCGCTCGACACGGTTGCGGCCCCTCTTGAGCCGGCGGAGGCGCTGGCCCGACTGGCGGCCGCCGCATCGGAGGTCGGAGCAGTGGCTCCCACGTTTGCGGTCATCACCGACCTCAGGGCGGCGGATTGGGGTGCGGATGCCCTGAACCCGTCCGCCCGACGGGCGCTGGAAGGTCTGCAGGACTACGGGCCCGTCCGGCTCGTAGACGTGGGGGCCGACCCGACGGGGACGGCCGGGGTTACGGACGTGCGGAGCGCCGGTCGCTTCGTTTACGCTGACACGAGCACCACGTTCCGGGCCACCGTCCGCAACGATTCCCCGGAGCCGCTGGAAGGCGCCCGGCTGAGTGTCGGACTGGACGGGCGGGACCTGCCGGGAGCGGCCGTGCCCACCGTCCCGCCCGGCGAACGGCGCGTCGTCCCGCTGAACCTTCACGTGGGCGAAGCGGGTGACCACCGGTTGGAGGTCCGGCTGGGCCCGGGGGACGCCTTTGCTCCGGATGACGTCCGCCGTCACGTCTTTCGGGCGGCTGATGAGGTTCCCGTCCTCATCCTCGAGGGCCGGCCCGGCGCGGCCGACTTCCTCCGAGCGGCGCTGCGGCCGGAGGAGGGCACGGGGCTGCGCCCCGACGTCCGCCCCGCGAGCCGCGGCCTCCCCGATAGGTTGGGGGACTATGGCGCCCTCTTCCTGTGCGACCTGCGCCGTCCCCCGACCCGTCGTGAGGTCTTGACAGAATGGATCGCCGACGGCGGACGGCTGGTGGTGTTCGCCGGGCCCGAAACCGACGCGCAGGCCTGGGACTTCCTCCCCGTTACCGTCGGACAGGTTGTCAGAACAGCGGTGGGCAGTCCGGTGAGGCTGTTGCAGTTGGATTTTAGTGACCCGCTTCTGGCTCCGTTCGAGGGGTGGGAGGCGTTGTTCGGCGACGCACGGTTCACCGGCTACCGCCGTCTGCAGGCCGAGAGCGGCACGAGGATTTTGGCCCGTTTCTCCGACCCGGATGCCACGCCCGCGCTGGTCGCTCGACGCGAAGGGGAGGGTGTTGTAGTCGTGTTTGGCACAAAGGTGGATGACGTGTGGCACAACTGGCCGCGCGCGGAGGCCGGCCGTATCTCGTACGTCGCGTTGATGCTGTGGCTGGTTGAGCACGGTGCTCCCCCCGGTCCCGCGAGGGATATTCCGGCCGGCCAGCGACTGACGTGGAGCTTGGACGCGGCGCGTGTCCGGCCGCGGGCAACACTCCTTTCCCCCGGTCCGGACGGAGCGGAGCCGTCGCCGACGACCATCCTCGGCGAGCGACCAGCAGAGAGTCCGTCGGTCGAGTTTCTGAGTCCCCGGCTGAGGCAGGCCGGTTTCGGCCGGGTGGACCTCACGACCGTGGACGGTCGGGAGCAGTCCATGCACTTCGCGGTCAATCTGCCCGACCGGGAGCGCCGGTTGGAGCGCACGTCCCGGGATGTGGTGGCGTCGGCAAGCGTCGGCGGCCGCCTCTCAGTCAGCGGCTACGAGCCTTCGGAGGAGCCTGACGAGGCGCGCCCGGGGGCCTGGCGGCTGTTAGGCTGGCTGCTTCTGGGCCTTCTGATACTGGAGAGCGTGGCCGCCTGGAGATTCGGGAACCCGCCGGGCGCCCTGAACCCGGGGGAAAGGGGAGGGCGATGAGCGGTTCCTTGCCAATCCTCGCGGCCGCGACGCAGATGGAGCCGCGGTTCGAGTGGGCGTCTGTGCCGACCGGCGCCGCCGGGCTGGGGGTGCTGCTGGGGGCGGCGGCCGTTGGGACGTTCGTCTGGCTGCTCTATCGGCGCGAGAGCTGCGGCGGGCGCCGCAGGTGGCTGCTCTTCGGGGTCCGTGCGCTGGTGCTGGCCCTGATTGGGATGGTCCTGCTCGGACCGTCGGTGGCGCACGACCGCCGGCGCATCGACCCGGGCCGCACGCTCGTGCTGGTGGACGGCTCAGCAAGCATGGCTTTCCGGGACGGCCACATGGACGAGCGAAAGGCGGAGGCGTGGGCGGCCGCGCTCGGGCTGGATAGCGCGGGCGAAGTTCGGCAGATGAACCGTCAGGAACTGGCGCGCGCCGCTCTGAACGCGGGCTTGCTGGACGGACTGAGCGCGCGCAACGACGTGGAGGTTCTGGTTTTCGCGGGCGGTGCGCAGACTTTGCTGGAAACCCCCCGGGCGGGGGCGCCAGCGGAACTGCCTGACTGGCCGGCGACCGGGGAGGCGACGGCGCTGGCGGACGCGATGCGGGAGGCCGTGACGAGGCCCGGCCGGCTGGCCGGGCTGGTGTGTCTGACGGATGGTCGCGACACTACTGGAGTCGATGTGGAGGCGGCCGCTCGCCACGCGGAGGAACGCGCGGTGCCGGTGCACTTTGTAGGATTGGGCAGCCCGGCAGCGCCACGGAACGCGAGGGTTGTGCGGCTGGTCTCGAACGATACCGGCGTGCTCGGCCAGCCGCTGGCCATGCGGGCGTTAGTTCGGGCCCGAGGCTTCGCCGGGCAGCAGGCCGAGATGGTCCTGACCGCGAGCGTTGCGGAGGAAGCTCCGACCGAGGTGCTGCGTCGAACCGTCGAATTGGCCCAGGGACGGACGCAGGAGGTGGACCTGACCCACGTTCCGGAACGGGCGGGCGAGGTGCGCTACAGTGCCCGCATCCAACCCCTGCCCGGGGAGCTTCAGGAAGATGATAACGCGGCCGCCCGGCGGGTGGTGGTCTCCGAACAGAAGACGCGCGTTTTGATGATTGCCGACGCCCCCTCGCGGCAGTTCCGGTTTGTGGAGCCGCTGCTCCGCCGGCATCCCGACTTCGAGGCGGACGCACTCCTTGGGGGCGAGAAGCCGCCTGACGACCGTGCGGGCCTGATGCGGTATGACGTCGTGCTGCTCTGCGACCCGCCGCCTGCCATCCTGACCGAGCCATGGCTCGAAACTCTGGGAGGGCTGGTGGACGGTGAAGGATTGGGGCTGGCCTTCGTAGCCGGTCCGGTGCACACCCCCGAGGTAGCTGTGGAGCCCGGTCGCCGGCGGCTGCGGGAGATGCTCCCCGTGGAATTGGACCGCGCCCGGGCCCGGGGGCTTATCGGCGGCGCGCGCGTCCAGACCGAACAACGGGTGCTGCGGGCAGAGGCGCTGCATCACACCATCATGCGGCTGGGACCGGACGTCCCGGCGGAGGGATTCTGGGACACGGCGGCGGGGCCGTACTGGGCTTTCCCCGTGTCGGGGGAAAAGCTGGGGGCCAGCGTCCTGCTGCGGTGCTCGGAGGAGGGCACGGGGGCGGGCGGCGAGCCGTCCATGCCCCTCGTTGCCGTGCAGCAGTACGGCCTCGGGCGGGTGCTCTACTGCGGCTCAGCGGAGACGTGGCGCTGGCGGCAGGAGAGCATCGAAGCGTTCGAGAGCTTCTGGGTGGGTGCCCTGCGGTACTGCGCCTCGGGCCGATACGCCGGCGCGGAGCGTCGAGCGGCCATCCGGCTGGAAGGCACGAGGTTCCGCCCCGGAGACCCCATCACCGTGCAGGCCCGCCTGCTGGACGAGCGCCTCCGCCCGATAGGCCGCGATACGGTGTCGCTCTCTCTCCATCGGGAAGGAGAGCCGGTGCGGCAGGTGCCGTTGCGTCGGAGCGACGGGCCGGGCGAGTACAAGGGGACTTTTTACGTGGCGGATTTCGGCAGCTATAGCCTGGAGTACGAAGCCCCGGATGGCTTCCGGGCGGGCGAGGCGTTTGAAGTCATGCGTCCGGAGGCGGAGTATGCGGACATCCGGGCCGACCTGGAGGCCATGCGCAGGGCGGCGGAGCTGTCCGGCGGCCGCTACTTCGGGCCGGAATCGCTGGGCGAACTGCCGGGAGCCGTGCCGGACCGCTCCCGCACCGTGATAGAGCCCGGCCCGCTGGAGCCGGTCTGGGACCGGTGGTGGCTGCTGGCTGGCCTCGTGGGTGCGTTGGCGGCCGAGTGGGCCCTCCGCAAGCGTTGGGGCATGATGTAAGGGGCGCTGAGCGACGGGCTGCTACCCGCCGTAACGCTCCTTGTGGCAAACCTGATCGAGGGGCCGTTTCTCCGCCTGCGCGGGCTCGGCCGCGGGCTTCCCGATGGGCAGCACGGCGAGCACGCGCAGCTCCTCCGGCACGCCGAGGACGTCCCGGGCGTAATCCTCGTTCTTCAGCACGTAGCCCTCCACCCACAGCGAGGCGTAGCCGAGAGCGACCGCGGCCAGCAGCATGTTCTCGATGGCGGCCGCGGCATCCTCCTTCCAGTAAGGCGTGGCCGACTCGTCCACGACCACCGCGACGGCGACGGATGCCTCGGCGATGCAACCCTGAATCTTGCCGAGGCGAGCCAGGATGTCCTTGTCCCGCACGACGATGAACTCACAGGGCTGGCGGTTGCGGCCGGACGGGGCACGCCGCCCCGCGTCCAGGATGCGCATCAGGTGCTCTCCGTCAACGTGGCAGGGGGCAAACGACCGGACGCTCGCCCGTTTCTCGATAGCTTCGAAGAAATCCATGGGTCATCTCCGCTGGGTGACGACGTTCTGGCGCACACGCTCTCAGACCGAACACTTCCATTGTACGGGCACGGCGACCGTCCATCGAGCGTGCCTCAGCGGCCCCCTATCCCGTCGGCCGCGGGTCGTCGGGATAGTGGACGCGGACGAGTGTCAGGCCCTTGGCCCGGGCCGTGGGGCCCGCGGCCCGGCGGTCCCGGGCGGCGAGGATGTCGGGGAATTCCGCCTCCGGGATGTTGCCCCGTCCCACCTCCAGCAACGTGCCCACGATTATGCGCACCATGTTGTAGAGGAATCCGTCGCCTTCGACTGAGTAGTGCACCTCGTCGCCGTGGCGCTCTACTTCGCTGCGCAGTATGCGGCGCGTGCGCGTCTCGACCTCCGTGTGCGCGCTGGCGAAACTGGTGAAATCGTGCTCGCCCAGCAGTTGCGAGGCGCACCGCTGCATCGCCTCCACGTCCAGCTTCTCCCAGCGCCGCAGCACGTAGCGCTCCCGCAGCGGGCGGTGGGCCACGCTCAGCAGGATGCGGTAGCGGTAGAGCTTGCTGGAGGCGTCCGAGCGGGAGTCGAATTGGGGAAGCACTTCCCGGCAGTCCAGCACGGCCACGTCACGTGGAAGCCAGTGGTTCATGGCCCGCAGCATCTGCCTTGCGGGCAGGTCTGACTCCGTGTCGAAGTGGGCCACCTGCCCTTCGGCGTGGACGCCGGAATCGGTGCGGCTTGCGCCCAACACCCGGACGCGTTCGCCCGTGGTCTGGCGGACGGCCTCCTCGACGGCGGCCTGCACGGTGCGCCCCTCGGCCTGTATCTGCCAGCCGTAGAAGTCCGTGCCGTCGTATTCCAGCGTCAGCATCAGTCGGCGCATGGCGTCTCGCCGGTGGGTGGAGAAGGGATTCCGAGAAGAGCGGAATGTACGGCAAAACCGCCTCCGCCGTCAACCGCGGCAAGGGTCATTCGATAATCGCCTCGAAGAGCCCGGATCGGATTGGTTCCGGGGCGAGACCGAGCAACAGGGGTCCGGCGTACCACGCGCAGAGTCGGAGATGCTTCACCCGCTCAAGCGGGTTCAGCATGACATTCTCACGGCTTTTGGCGGCGCTTGAACTGATCGGCCCCCGGGCAGAAGCCGGCGCACGTGACAAAGCGGCAACAATTGACTGGCCGGGCAACCGCGGCAAGGCCGTTTGTTTGCGCAGTCGGGGGGCCGTTCCTATAATGCGGCTGTCCCAGCAGTTGTGAAGAACACGCCCCGGGATTGGCTTTGTCTCCTCTGCGAAAGGGCTCCCATGCGCTGGTCGGCCACGCTGATTCCGACGTTGCGGCACAGCCCTGCGGAGGCGGTGGCGAGGAGCCACCAGTTGATGGTGCGGGCGGGGCTGGTGCGGCAGGTCTCCAGCGGTTCCTACGCCTACCTGCCCCTCGGCATGCGAGCGTTGCGTAAGGTAGCCGACATAGTCCGGGAGGAAATGGACGCGAGCGGGGCCGTGGAGATACAGATGCCCGTGCTGTGGCCCGAGGAGTTGATGCGGGACACCGGGCGCCTCGAGGCCTTCGCCGATGACCTGGTGCGCTTCGAAGACCGCCACGGGCGGCCCCACCTGCTGGCACCCACCCATGAGGAAGTCGTGACCGCCATCGTGCGGGACGAGGTGCAGAGCTACCGGCAACTGCCCATTACGCTGTATCAGATACACACCAAGTTTCGCGACGAGCCGCGGCCGCGCTTCGGCGTGATACGCACCCGCGAGTTCACCATGAAGGACGCTTACAGCTTCAGCGCGGATGAGGTAAGCATGGATGCGAGCTACCGGCGGATGCGCGCCGCCTACGGTCGCATCATGGAGCGGTGCGGGCTCGAATACGTCTGCGTGGAGGCCGACAGCGGCGCGATGGGCGGCGGCGAATCGCATGAGTTTATGGTGCCCGCAGAGATCGGCACGGGCTCTTTCGTCCGGTGCGCCGGCTGCGGCTACGCGGCCAACACCGAGGTGGCCGAGGCCCCGGCTCCGGCGACGGCCGATGCACCCTCCGACGGGCCGGAGCTGCGGGAGGTCGAGACGCCCGGCCGGACGACCATCGACGAGGTGAGCGAGTTCCTGAACGTCCGGCCCCAGCAGATGATCAAGACGCTGGTCTACCTGGCCGACGGCCGGCCCGTGGCGGCGCTGGTGCGCGGCGACCACGACGTCAACGAGGGCAAGTTGAGGCGTGCGCTGGAGGCGAAGTTCCTCGAACTGGCCGACCCGGCCACCATCCGGACGGTCACCGGCGCCCCCGTGGGCTTTGCCGGCCCGGTGGAGCTGGAAGGCGTCCATATGTTCGCGGACCCGGCCGTCATGGCCGTCGAGAACGGCGTGACGGGGGCAAACCGCGCGGATGCCCACATGGTCGGGGTCGTACCCGGTCGCGACTTCGCCCCGGATGGAACGGCCGATATACGGTTCGTGATGCCCGAGGACCGGTGCCCCCGCTGTGACGGCGAACTGCAGATGCGGGACGGCATCGAAGTGGGCCACATCTTCAAACTGGGCACGAAGTACAGCGACGCGCTGGACGCCGGATACGCCGGCGACGACGGGACCGCGCGGCCCTACCAGATGGGCTGCTACGGTCTGGGTATCGATCGCCTGCTGGCCGCAATGGTCGAAACTAATTGCGACGAAGACGGCATCGTCTGGCATCCGGAGGCGGCACCTTACGGGGCGCTTGTTATGGCCCTCGGTGTTACCGATGAGAAAGTGATGGCGGGCGCGGAAGCGGCGTATGAGACGCTCGAGGAAAGCGGCACAGACGCACTGCTGGATGAACGGGACGTCAGCCCGGGGATCAAGTTCAATGACGCCGACCTGGTAGGCTTCCCCGTCCGCGTGGTTGTCGGACGACGTTACGCCGAGAACGGGACCTACGAACTGCAGGTGCGCAAGACGGGCGAACGGACGGATGTGCACCCGGACGAGCTGGGCAGCGCGGTGGCCGAGAAGCTGCGGGAGCTTTCCGCGGGAGGCCACGATGGGTGAGCCGACCGCCGCGCAGCCGGTGAATCTGGTGTGTCCCACGCTGGCGGCGCGGGAGGAATGGTTGGGAGCCGCCCGACGAGCACTCGAGGCCGAGTTCGGGCCCGTGGACATGGAGAGCGACACGTGGGAGTGGACCTTCAGCCGATACTACGAGGACGAGATGGGCGGTCCGCTGCTGCGGCGGATGTTCGGTTTCCGGAGCCTGGTCGCGCCTGATAGCATTGTGGAAGTCAAGCTGACCACCAACCGGCTGGAGGCAGAGCTGGCCGAGCGACTGAGCGGCGCGCCGGCCCGGCCGGTGAACCTGGACCCCGGCTACGTGAGCGAGTCGAAGATGGTGCTGGCCACAACAAAGGATTACTCCCACCGCATCTACCTGCGGGACGGCATCTACGCGGAGAGCACGCTGCGCTGGCGGTCCGGGGTGTTCGAGCCGTGGGAATGGACCTATAACGACTACCGGACGGACGAATACCGCGCGTTCTTTGCGGACGTGCGCGAGCGATACCGACAAAAACTGGCTGAATCCGGAGGCAACTGAGCGGCATGGAGCGGACACTGGTCTTTCTGAAACCGGACGCCGTCAGGCGGAGGCTGCTGGGCAGGATCATCGCTCGATTCGAGGAGAAGGGCTTCAACATCGTTGGCCTGAAGATGCTGCAATTGACCGAGGAGTTCGTGCGGGATCATTACCGCGCCCACGAGGGCAAGGAGTTCTACGAGCCCCTCGTGCGCTACGTGACCAGCGGCCCCGTGGTGGCCATGGTGGTGGAGGGTAAGAGCGCCGTGCGCGTCGTGCGCGACATGATGGGCAAGACATTCGGGGTGGATTCGCCGCCGGGCACGATACGAGGCGACATGGCCCTGAGCAACCGCTTCAACCTCGTGCACGGCAGCGACAGTCCCGAGGCGGCCCGGGGGGAGATAGAGCGGTTCTTCGGCGATGAGGAACTGTGCAGCTACCCCGCGGAGGCGACCCGGTGGATATACGACCAGAGCGGCGAGCAAATCGTCTGAGACAGAGGGGAGGACGGAGGAATGCGAAACCAAGGCAAGGTGATTGGAGACTGGTTGGCGGACGTTCGCGCATCTTTCTGTGTGACGGCGCTGGTTGTGCTTGCGGCGGCTCTGTGGGGATGCTCGGGCGAACCTGAGTTAATGGACCCCCCCGCGAGGACGCCCGGGCCGCCCGACCTGGAAGCGGTCCTCGATCGCATCGGGACGAACGCGTCAAAATGGCGGACGTTGGATGCCGAATGCAACGTCACTATCAGCAGTGCCTATTTGCGCGGGCAGGGGGGCCAGATAACCCGGCGCGGAGGACGACTGAGAATCCTGAAGCCGGGCAAGATCATGCTAAGGGTGCCCGAGAAGGGTGAACTCGCCATCGGAATGGTGGGGGACGGCGAACGCTACACGCTCAACATGCCCGTCTTCGGGGAGAGTTACAGCGCTCGCTATGGCAGCCCCCTCCCGGTGGACCAGCTGCGGATAACGTTCATGCCGGACGATCTGGTGGACGCCCTCGACTACACGAATCTGTTCGGGCCGAGGCGCAAAGTGCCTGTCATCCGACAGATGGGGGGGCTTTACGTCATTGATTGCCTGAGGATGGTAACCGAGCCGAAGGCCGACCTTTACGTGGACTCCTCCCTGACATTCGAGCCGAACAGCAATAACGTCATGATGTACCGGAAGTACCAGCCGGATGGTTCCCTGAGGGCCGAGATCCGCTATCCCGGGTGGGATTTGTACCAGGCCGCCCCCGGAGAGGACGACCGGCAGGCGGCGGCGCGGCTGCCCGGAAGACTCTGGCTGGCCTATCCGCCCAGCCGAACCCTCATCATGATTACGCTCGAGGACGTGACATTGAATGAAGAACTCGATCCGGCGCAGTTCGAACTGGAGGAGTGAGCAGTTTCCTGACGGTCTACTGACCCCCGAGCCCCGGCAGCTTGTCCAGCAGGCCGAAATGCCATGCCGCGGCGGCAATGGCTGCTATGACGATTAGCACCACCAGCACTTTGAGGAGGCTCCCGCCACCGGCGCTGGACTTGCGGGCCTGCGCCTGCTTGTAGTCGCGGTAGGATGCGGCGCACTCCCGGCTGCAGAAAGCGCCGTGCTCGGTCTTGAAAGCACACTCGTCGCAGACCGGCTTGTGGCACTGGATGCAACGGACCGCCATGGGCCGGTCGTGGCAGACCACGCAGTTGCTCGCCATCCTCTCCTCCCTCCTGGTTCGCAGGAAACTGATTCAGGCATTTGGCCGGCCGACCCGGCACGCGTCAGGCGTTTCGGCTAAGCTCTGTCTGAAAAACCGGGCCTGGATTCGAGCGGCTGCATCGACGTCCGGCTGCGTCCGCCTGCATCGACATGTCACAGGGACATGCCTGCTTCGGCGTCCTTGCCGGCCGCCGATTCGCTCGCTCTCGGTCCGGCGGCCGATTTCTCAGACAGAGCCTAAAGGATGTAGCGCGTGAGGTCCTCGTCCTCGACCAGCTCGACCAGCTTCGAGTCAACGTAATCCCGATCGATGGTCACCTGTTCCGGCGCGATGTCGGGCGCATCGAAACTGACTTCCTCCAGCAGCTTCTCCATTACCGTCTGCAGGCGGCGGGCCCCGATGCTCTGGCCTCGTTGGTTTATCTGCTCGGCGAACTCGGCGATCCTGTCCAGCGCATCGTCGGTGAAATCCAGTTCCAGCTCCTCGGTCTCCATCAGGGCTCGGTACTGCTTCGTCAGCGCGTTGCGCGGCTCCTTCAGAATGCGCACGAAGTCCTCGCGAGTCAGGTCGCTCAACTCCACGCGGATGGGGAACCGTCCCTGCAGTTCGGGGATCAGGTCGCTGGGCTTTGCCACGTTGAAGGCGCCCGCCGCAATGAACAGGATGTGGTCTGTGTGTATCATCCCGTACCGCGTGGGCACTGTGCAGCCCTCCACGATGGGCAGCAGGTCCCGCTGTACGCCCTCGCGGCTGACGTCCGGGCCGTATCGCTCGCCTTCTCCCCCCGCGATCTTGTCCAGTTCGTCGATGAAGATGATGCCGCTGTTCTCCGCCTTCCACGTGGCCTGCCGATGGAGCGTCTGGCGGTCGATCAGCTTCTCGCTCTCCTGGTAGACCAGCGTCTCGCGGGCCTCGGCCACGCTCATGCGCCGCTGCTCGGTGCGGGTGGGCAGCATCTCCTCGAGGAAGCCCTGCATATCGATGCCCATCTCTTCGCCGCCTATCGCGACGCCCTGGGTGACGGCGGGCTTCTCGGTTACCTGTATCTCGATCTCCCGGTCGTCCAGCTTCCCCTCTCGCAGCATCCGGCGCAGTCGTTCGCGGGCCTTCCGCCTCTGGCGGGCCTTGTCGGCGTCGGGAGTCGTTTCCGGTGGTTCGTACAGGTAATCAAGCAGGCGGTCTTCGGCCCGTTCCTCCGCCTGGGGGCGGACCTGCTCCATCATTTCCTCGCGCGTCATGTTGACGGCGAGCTGCACCAGCTCCCGCACCATGCTCTCCACGTCCCGGCCGTGGTATCCGACCTCGGTGTAGTGGGAGGCCTCGACCTTCACGAACGGCGCGTTGGCCAGTCCGGCCAGCCGCCGGGCAATCTCGGTCTTGCCCACCCCGGTCGGGCCGATCATGATTATGTTCTTGGGCAGGACCTCCTGCCGCAGGTCCTCGGTGAGCTGCTGGCGTCGCCATCGGTTGCGCAGGGCGACGGCCACCGCGCGCTTGGCGTCATGCTGGCCCACGATGTACTGGTCGAGCTGCTCGACGGTGGCGCGAGGCGTGAGACCGGCTATGGCAGGGCTTCCAGGCGGATGTTTTCGTTCGTGTAGACGCATATCTCGGCAGCGATCCTGAGTGCTTTCTCGGTGATTGATGGCGCGTCCAGCTCCGTGTGGCGCAGCAGGGCCCGGGCCGCCGCTATGGCATAGGGCCCACCCGAGCCGATGCCGATGATGCCGTCGTCGGGCTCGATGACCTCCCCGTTGCCGGTTATCAGCAGGCTGTGCTCGGCGTCCACGGTGACCAACTGGCTTTGCAGGGGCCGCAGCATCTCGTCGGTGCGCCACTCCTTGACCAGCTCGTGAGCGCTGCGCAGCAGGTTGCCCTGGAAACTCTCCAGCTTCCCGCTGAACCGGTCCAGCAGGGCGAAGGCGTCGCCCGCCGACCCGGCGAACCCCACAAGAACCTTGTCCTGATGCAGGCGGCGGATCTTGACGGCGGTTGCCTTCGCCACGGTATCGTTCATGGTCACCTGGCCGTCCCCGCCGAGAGCAACCCGTCCGTCCCGCCGCACCGACAGTATCGTCGTGCTACGAGCTTGGTTTGCTCCTGGCGTATGTTCTATCATGGCAGATTCTCCTCCGGGGACCACCTTCGAGCACATTATCCGGGCTGAAGGCGCCCTTTGCAAGAGTTGGGAGGCTGTGGCGGTACTTGACTTGTGCGCCGTCAATCGGATAGCCTGAGTTGTAGAGGGACGTTGAGTCCCTCGTTTTTGTGTCAATGCGAACCCACCCCTGAAACCGCCATTGGCGAGCTGCAGCTATGCCCGAAGAACCCGAAAGCACCGTTGAAGAGACCCCGCCGGAGCCTGAGGAGGCCGAGGAGGGCGTTCAGGTCACTGTTGAGCGGCAGAGCCCCTGCGCATGCGTTATCCGCGTTGAGGCCGACGCCGATTACTTGCGTGAACGATACCAGGACGAGCTTTCCTCTCTGCAGGAAGAGGTTAAGCTGCCCGGCTTCCGGCGGGGTAAGGCGCCCATCGGACTCGTGGAGCGACGCATGGGCGGTTCCCTGCGGGACGACCTGGTGGCCTCCGTGCTGGGGGACGCCTACGACGATGCCGTGTCGGAGCACGACCTGAACGTGGTGGCGGAGCCGGAGATGCCGGACCTGGAGGAAGTCGATTGGGAGCCCGGCCAACCCCTGGAGTTCGAATTCCGTTGCGAAGTGATGCCCGAGGTCGAACTGGAGGAGGACCAGTACAAGGACCTCGAGATCGAACTGCCCCGAATGGAGGCGGATGACGAACTCATCGAAGGGGAGATGCAGCGGTTCGCCAGCCGGTTCGCCACCTGGGAGGAGGTCACGGAGGCGGGCATCGACTGGGACGACTACGTCGAGGCCGAGGTGAGTCTGGTTGACGACGACTGGTCCGAGACCATTGGGTTCTACCCGCGCGCCGAGGAGGTCGGGCCGTTCGGCGTCGAGGGCGTCAAAGGCGCCCTCATCGGCGCAAAGGCCGGCGACGAGGTCGAATTGGACGCCGTCGTCGATGCGGACGAGGTTGTCGAGTACGACGGATTGGAGCCGATGGCGGGTCAGAACGTCCGTCTGAAGCTGAAGATAGACAGCGTCATGCGGCACAACGTTCCCGAGCTCGACGATGAACTGGCGCAGAAAATCGGGCTCGAGTCGGTCGAGGAAGTTCGCGATATGGTCGTCGACCGTCTTGAGGATGCCCTCAACGAGCAGAGAGAGGAACTGGAAGAGGAGATGCTGAGGCGCAAGCTGGTGGAGGCCGTTGAGGTGCCCCTGCCGGATTCCCTGGTCCAGCGCGCCAGCGAAAGGCAACAGGGCCGCCAGTTCGTCCGGCTGTTGCGCTCGGGGGTCCCCCGGGACGAAGCCGAGCGGCGCGCCGCCGAGGAGGCCGACCGGACCCGCGAGGCCGTCGAGTTCTCCCTCCGCAGCTCTTTTCTGCTGCGAAAAATCGCCGAGAAGGAGCGGATCCTCGTCACCGAGTCCGAGGTGGACAGCCAGGTACGCGCATTCGCCGGACGACAGGGCTGGAGGGAGGAGAAAGCCCGCGAATACCTGGAAGAGCGGGGCATGCTGCGCACCATGCGAAACGACATGCGAGAGAGCAAAACCCTTGAATTCCTCAAGGAAAACGCTGAGATTAAAGAGATGGCGCCGGAGGAGTTCTCCGAGAAGTATGGCGAAGGGGATACTGCGGCGGCCGAGCAGACGTCCGGCGAGCAGGAGTGACCGACCGGACAGGGAGTGCCTTTGTAATGATGAATGATCACGACAATGACAGCCTCCGGCAGGCGATGGAGGCCTCCGGGGCTTACGGCAGCACCATCGTGCCCACCGTGGTGAAGAAGACGACCCATGGCGAGAGGGGATACGACATCTTCTCCCGGCTGCTGGAGGACCGCATCATCTTCATCGGCAGCGTCATCAACGATACGGTGGCCAACCTGACGGTGGCGCAGATGCTGTTTCTGCAGAGCGAGAACAAGAATCAGGACATCCACCTCTACATCCATTCCCACGGTGGGACTATAACCAGCGGGCTGGCCATCTATGACACGATGCAGCTCGTCCAGTGCGATGTGTCGACGTATGTGGTGGGCCAGGCGTTCAGCATGGCGGCCGTTTTGCTGGCCGGCGGCACGCCCGGCAAGCGGTTTGCACTACCTCACTCGCGTGTCATGCTGCACCAGCCGTGGGGCGACATGGAGGGCACCGCCGCCGACATCAGCATCCACGCCGAGGAGATGGTCAAGCTGAAGAAGTGGATAAACAACATCCTGGCCGAACATACGGGTCAGTCGTTGGAGCGGATTGAGAAGGACGCCGACCGGGAGTTCTACATGTCCGCCGAAGAGGCCATGGAGTACGGTCTGGTGGACGATGTTCTGGCCGCGCCGCCCAAAACGTAAGGCGCGGCTCGTAGCGCTAACAGTCGAGGCACGAGATGGCAAACGACCACGACGAGAACAAGGAAGCGTGTTCCTTCTGCCACAAGAGTTACGACTCGGTGGAGAAGATGATCCAGGGGGGGCACAACACTTTCATCTGCGCCGAGTGTGTCGAGCTCTGCTACTCCATCGTCAAGCAGGACCGCATGCGGCCCCGGCGGCCACAGCAGTTCCTGCGGGTGCCCAAGCCGGCCGAGATCAAACGGAACCTGGACGAATACGTGGTGGGCCAGGAAAGGGCCAAAAAGACCGTCTCGGTCGCCGTGCACAACCACTACAAACGCCTGCTGCACGGCACCGCGGAGGACGTGGAGCTGGAGAAGAGCAACGTCCTGTTGATCGGCCCCTCCGGCTGCGGCAAGACGCTTATCGCCCGCGTGCTGGCCCGCACGTTGGAGGTGCCTTTTGCCATCGCCGACGCCACCACCCTTACCGAGGCCGGCTACGTGGGTGAGGACGTAGAGAACGTCCTGCTGAAGCTCATTCAGGCCGCCGAGTTCGAGGTCGAACGCGCCGAGCAGGGCATCATATACATCGACGAGATCGACAAGATCGGCAAGACCAACCAGAACGTCAGCATCACGCGCGACGTCGGCGGGGAGGGCGTCCAGCAGTCCCTGCTGAAGATGCTGGAGGGCACCGTCGCGAACGTCCCGCCGCACGGCGGGCGCAAGCATCCCGAGGAGCAGTATATCCAGATAGACACCAGCCGCATCCTGTTCATCTGCGGCGGCTCCTTCAACGGCATCCATGAGCTGGTTGCCCGGCGCACCAACGAGCAGACAATCGGTTTCGGCAAGGGAAGCGGGCCCGACGTCGGTGACGACATAGGCCACCTGCTGAACGAGGTCACTGACGACGACCTGATCAAGTTCGGACTCATCCCGGAGCTGGTCGGCCGCGTCCCCGTGGTGGCCCCCCTGATGCCGCTGGGAGATGAGGAGTTGGTCCGCATTCTGGTCGAGCCGAAGAACGCGCTGGTGCGTCAGTACCAGAAGTATTTCGAAATGGAGGACGCGCACCTCGAGTTCACGGACGATGGCCTGGCGGAGGTGGCCCGGATGGCCCAGAGCAAGGGCACCGGCGCGCGCGGGCTGCGGTCCGTGATGGAGAAGGTGATGCTGGACCCTCTGTTCAACCTGCCGACCCGCCCCAAGGGCTACACCTACGTTGTGGGACGCGAAGTGGTGCGCGGCGAGCGCCCGCTGCTGGAGGAACGCCAGCGCAAGGGTGCCTGAGCCTCCGTTGTTGCGGTTGCATCCCCGGCCCTCCTGGGCTATAACCGAACTGTTCTATGGACCTTCCGCACCCGGCGTGTTTCACCGCGTTACCTCGGAAGTGTCCGCCGCCGCACTCTACACAGCCGGAGGCCCAAGCAGTGGTTCGTGAAATCTCCGTTCTGCCCGAATTTGAGCCCACCGAACTCGAGTTCCCCCGCATCCCCGCCTTCCAGTACCAAGGGACGCTAAAGGACGAGCTCCAGGCGGGGACCCTCAGCGCCGAGGGAGCGCTCGACCTGCTGGAATGGATGCTGAGTATCCACGAGTTCGAGCAGATGATCGTCGCCCTGAAGAACTTCTCCTTCGAACCGCTGCGCGAGACGGGCTTCGAGTACAGGGGCCCCAGCCATGTCTCACTGGGCCAGGAGGCCACCAGCGTCGGAGCCTGCGCCGCGGTGAAATGGACGGACTACATAACCAGCACGCATCGCGGACACGGCGACTCCATCGCCAAGGGATACGTGGCCATAAAGCAACGGACTGAGGACGAACTGCGCGCGTGGATTGGCACATCCGAGGCCGCCGACCTCTCGGGTGAAGAACTGCGCGAAGCGGCCAAGGCCGAGCACATCTACCGCACGGTGGCTGAGCTGTTCGGCAAGGAGGACGGATACTGCCGGGGGCGCGGCGGAGGGATGCACATCGCCGACTTCTCCAGCGGCCACCTTGGCGCCAACGCCATCGTGGGCGGCTCGCTGGGCATCGCCACCGGCGCCGGCCTGGGTTGCCGTTACCTGGAAAATGGCCAACTGGTGCTCTGCTTTGCCGGCGACGGGGCCTACAGCAACGGCATCGTCCTGGAATCGCTCAACTTCGGATGCCAGGCCCAGTTCACCAACGAGCTGGCCGAGAAGCCGTTCGGCATGCCCGTCATCTACGTGGTCATTAATAACCAGTATGGCATGACGGGCCAGCAGCGGGGCGAGGTCACAGGCGTGGACTTCCTGGCTCGCCGGGCGGCCGGTTTCGACATGGAGGCGATGGACGCGGAAGTGGTCAACGGCATGGACGTGCTGGCGGTGCGCGACGCCATCGCGCGGGCCGCTGAGACCGTGCGAGCCGGGAAGGGACCGGTCCTGCGCGAGTTGGTGACCTACCGTTACCAGGGCCACAGCATGAGCGATCCGCGCACCGAGTACCGGAACAAGAAGGAGGAGAAGGCCTGGCGCGCGTGCGATCCGGTCAACACCCTGAGAGAGCAGATCATCGAGGCCGGCGTGGCGACCGAGGAGCAGATCGAGGATCTGCAACAACGCGTCGAGCAGCGCCACGAAGAGGCCGCCGTCCGGGCCGCACAGGCCGCCGACCCCGACGCCTCCGAGGTGACCCGTTACGTGTTCACGGACTCCTTCGCCGACGAGGTGCCCGAGGAGTTCGCCGAGCCCGAAACGCGGCAGGAGCCGCCCCTCCCCGAGCGCCGCGACGGCACCATCACCTTCAAGGACGCCCTGCTGGAGGCGTTTATCGAGGAGATGAGCCGGGACGAGCGCGTGGTGCTCTACGGCGAGGATGTTGCCGACTACGGCGGCGCCTTCAAAGTGACCAAGGGTCTGCTGGAGACTTTCGGGCGGCGCCGCGTCTTCAACGCACCCATCAGCGAAGCCGCCATCATCGGAACGGGAGTGGGAGCGGCCATGGTGGGCCTGAGACCCGTGGTGGAGCTGATGTACAGCGATTTCGAGTTCCAGGCCGGCGACCAGCTCTTCAACCAGGCCGCCAAGTGGCACTACATGAGCGGCGCACAGACGACCGTGCCGATGGTCATCCGAAGCTCCGTCGGCGCCGGCAAGGGCTACGGCGGACAGCATTCCCAGGCCCTGGAGGCCCACGCCACCCATACGCCCGGGCTGTACGTGGTCTGTCCATCCACGCCGCACGACGCCAAGGGGTTGCTGAAAAGTGCCATAAGGGATGACAATCCCGTCCTGTTCGTGGAGTCGCAGGCCCTCTACAACGAGCGGGGCCAGGTGCCGGAGGAGGACTACCTGGAACCGCTTGGGAAGGCCGCCGTGCGCCGGCGAGGCGCCGACGTGACCATAGTCGCCTGGAGCCTGATGGCCCATCTGATGATCGAGGCGGGGGAAGTGCTGGCGGAGGAACACGGCATTGACGCCGAGCTTATCGACCTGCGCACGCTGATCCCGACGGACATGGGGACTATCTTGGACTCGGTTAGGAAGACGGGGCGCTGCGTGGTGGTCTGCCAGGCCGTGCGCACCGGCAGTTTCACCGCGGAGGTGGCATCGCGCATCCAACAGGAAGCGTTCGACTACCTGGACGCTCCCGTGGGGCGGATCGGTTCGGCGGATGCCATCTCGCCCCAGTCGGAGGTGCTGGAGAAGGAATATCTTCCTGACGTGAACGATATAGTCCAGGC
Source organism: Candidatus Brocadiia bacterium (assembly GCA_046483385.1). Classification (GTDB taxonomy): domain Bacteria; phylum Planctomycetota; class Brocadiia; order SM23-32; family SM23-32; genus B1Sed10-231. Next base: position 27,591 of record JAWODG010000198.1, read on the forward strand.
AGCCCGAGAGGTTTGCTACGCGACCGACTGACGGCCGCCGCGGCCACTGAGAGACGGTGAACCAGATGAGAACGGGGGAACCACGCCACCGACAGCCTGGCGCCTGGCGCCGTTTTGTCTTGCTGGTGCGCACCTATCCGAAGTTCTCAGTCGTGGCCGCGGCCATCGCCTTCCTGGCCGTGTGGTTGCTTGTGAGCTACCTTGTGCCCCGGCCGGCCGGCCACATAAGGGAGACTCTCGGGGGTGTCAGCGACGGTTTGGAGGCGGCCGATGCGCAGAAGGTGATGCAGTACGTCTCACCGCGCTTCCAGGAGCAGGGCGTGGACAGGGAGGAGCTGGGACGGGTCCTGCCCCGCGCCCTGAGCGGCGACCCGGTCGCGGGGATGTCTTTCGGCCTGCAGGAACTGGACGTGACCGGCGGGACGGCCCGCTCCCGCGTGCGGGTTTCAAGTTCTCACGACAGCCGGTTCGGGCGCGTGCGGGCCACCAGCGAGTGGCGCATCCACTTTGAGAGGGTGGATGATCAATGGCTCGTCACGAAAGCCGAGCCGCTCAGGATAGGCAACAGGCGCGTGGGCGGCCTGCAGGTCGTGCTGGGCATGGGTACCCGGAGTCTGCGGTCGCCTAATCAGAGACCGTAACGGTCACCGAGTCTCCCTTCTCGCAGCCCAGCCGTTGGGCCGCCGACCCCTTGTTGACGGCGACTTCCAGGTAGCCGCTGCTGCCGATGAGGGCCACCAACTCCCCTTCCGGCTGGTCAGCGTAGGCGCGAACGAGTCCGGAGGCGCTTCGCCGCTTCACCCGCACCTCCAGCTCTTGGCGCGGCCGGTTGAAGGTGCGTTCGATGGTGGCGTCCCGGATGTTGGTGATCAGGTTGCCGAACTGGTCGATGTAGATAATCTCCCCCCGAAGGCTGCCGTCGGCGGTGCGCACGGGATTGGGCAGTTGCAGCCGCTTGATGTTGCGCACGGTCGGCCCCAGCTTCTCCGGCTCCAGCCCGTCCGCCAGATGCGCGGCCACGGGGGCGAAGATGTCCCGGCCGTGGAACGTCGTGCTGCCGTCCTTGAGGAAATACTCCTCCTCGGTGACGCGATGGATTCTGGGCTCGGGGCACTCCTCGGCGATGACGCTCAACAGCCCGTTGTCCGGAGCCAGGAAGACCTGCTCGTTGGCCTCCAGGCAGAGCACGGCCCGCTCGGTGCCCACGCCCGGGTCCACCACGCAGGTGAAGATGGTGCCAGCGGGGAAGTAGCGGTAGGAGGCCGCCAGCACGAAGGCTGCCTCCGCCACGTCCTGGGGCACAATGTTGTGCGATAAGTCGATGATCTCGGCGTGCCGGCAGATCTTCCGTATGACGCCCTTCATGACGCCGACGTAGCTGTCCTTGAACCCGAAGTCCGTCAGCAGCACGATGGGCGGCGGTGTTCTGTAGAGGCTGAAGCGGGCCATGTGTCGGAACTGTTGCCTGTGAACGTGGCTGAGTTTCTCCCCCGGACCGACAGCGGATTGTAGTGTCTGGCCCCCGCTTTTGCAAGCCCCCCCGCCGCCCGGGCCAACTCCGGGGCGGGACGGGGACCGCGTCAACTGGCACCTGCCACCCGCTCACTGCCGGGCTTTTTCGCTTTCGGCGCGGGCGTCACGACGGCTAAAATGGCCCTCCGGCCTGCCAACTGCAGGAGGAAACGCCATTCCCGCTTCGCACTTGAACGTGTTGTCGCTGGCGCTTGTCGGCGCGGCGGCCGTCGCCTTCAGCCGCCAGAGACGGCTCGTGCTGGCGGTCTGCGGTGCGCTGTTCGTGCCCGTGGCCGCGGCCGCGACGCTGGCCGTCTGGTGGCCCGTCAGTCCCGTGGTGTGCGTGGTTCTGCTCGCCGTCACACTGGGGGTCTCGGTCCTCTTGCTGCTGCTCTACGCCCTCGACCATGCCTTCGCGGTGTTCGCGCTGGAGATGACCTATCCGGCCATGCTGTGCTGGGTGCTGTGGCCTGCGCTGGTCTTCGCGGATTTCGTGGGCATGGCGATGAGCAGTCTGGGGTGAGTTTGCCCCCTTCTGGTCTTCCTGAACTGAGATGGAACCACGAAGTTCACGAAGACCACGAAGAACGGCAACGACAACTACGGACCGGGTATAGAAGGGCAACTGGTGTGTTGGACCACGCTGCCACGGTTGGACGGGCTGATGAACCACGACAAGGGCCGTGAAGCGGTGGTGGGTGTGTTCCCGGCAGTCATCGAGGCTGATGCTGCAGACCCGGTCATAGCAGGAAGAGCAAGGACAGTTGCCGGTGCCAGATCGTCGAGGTTTCCCATCTGTTTTCTCTTCGTGATCTTCGTGAACTTCGTGCTTGAAAAGCAAGAGCAAGCCACTCCTTCTGCGCCCCGGCGGCCCGAACAGGCCGCGTAGCTTGAGACCGGGCGGGGCATCTGATATATTCGCCCCTCCGGTTTGCCATACCTGCAGGAAGCCCGGGAGTGACGCATGGCGGACAGGTCTCTTACACGGGAATTCACCAAGGGCATCTTCGAGCAGAACGCCGTGTTTGTGCTCGTGGTGGGGTTATGTCCCACCCTCGCGGTTACCACTGCGCTCCAGAACGCCGTGGCCATGGGCGTGGCGGTCATCGCCGTCCTGCTCTGCGCGAACACCCTGGTCTCGCTGCTTCGGCGGTTCATCCCCCGCGAGGTCCGGATCCCCTGCTTCATCGTGATCATCGGGTCGTTCGTAACCATGGTGGAGATCATCTTCAAGGGCCAGCTTCCGCCGGAACTCAACGCCAGCCTGGGAATATTCATCCCGCTGATCGTGGTCAACTGCGTCATACTGTACCGCGCCGAGTCGTTTTCCTACAAACACGGCGTCGTTCGATCGATACTGGACGGGCTCGGCATCGGACTCGGGTTTGCGCTGGCCATCTGTCTGATGGCGGCCGTGCGGGAGATTCTGGGCAGCGGGACCATCTGGGGCTACCCCTGGGTGCCGGTCTCGTGGCCCGTGCGCTACGTGCCGGCCTCCATCCTGGTTCAGGCGCCCGGGGCCTTCCTGGTGCTCGGGTTGCTGATGGGCTTTTTCAACTGGCTGGGGCAGAAGAGGACGGCATAGGCCATGGATGTGGCAGAGTTCCTGACAATCGCCTTCACGTCGGTGCTGGTCTATAACGTGGTGCTGGCCAGGTTCCTGGGGCTTTGCCCGTTCATCGGCGTCACGCAGAAGACCGAGAGCGCCCTGGGCATGGGCGCGGCGGTGACCTTCGTGATGTTCCTGGCCAGCTTCGTTACCTTTCTGCTCTACCGGCTGGTGCTGGTGCCCAACGACCTTGTGCTGGCGCTGAAGACGCCGATGTTCATCCTGGTCATTGCCGCTCTCGTGCAACTGGTGGAATTGTTCATGAGGGCGCGGGTGCCCGCCCTGTACGACGCGCTGGGCATCTACCTGCCGCTGATAACGACCAACTGCGCCGTGATGGGCGTGGCGCTGCTGAACACCTCGGACGCCCCCGCCGCCTATCAGCAGATGGAGGTGACCGCCGGGCTGGTCGCCGCCTCCTGGCGCGGGATATGTTCCGGACTCGGATTCACCATGGCCATGTTGCTGATGAGCGGCATCCGTGAGCGGCTGAGCCGCGTGAACGTGCCCGAACCCCTGCGCGGGGTGCCCATAGCGTTTATCTGCACCGGGCTTATGGCCATGGCCTTCCTTGGTTTCAGCGGAATGGGTTGAGCCCCCGGACCTCCCGATCGTGAGGACGTTCATGAAACTTCGCCACAGGATAATCTTTGCCGCGCTGGCCCTGGTTCTGGCGGCCGGCAGTGCCGCCGCACAGGTGGTGGCGAGTGTCAACGGCGAGCAGATCACCCGTTCGGAGTTCGGGCTGGCGCTGGTGCGCTCGCTGGGCCGAGCAGCGCTGGACAGCTACGTGGACCGGGAGCTGATCGAGCAGGAGGCCCGCCGCCGGGGCATCTCCGTCTCCCCCGAGGAGGTCCGCGAGCGAATGGAGCTGGAGGTCCGCATGCGCGTCCGGGCGGTCGCCCGCAACAGCCGGATGGGACCGACGGAGTTCCAACAGACCGCCCAGAACTACGGATGGGACATGGAGCAGGTGCGGCGGGAGATCGAGGAGGGCGTCTCCGAGACGAGGATCCGCTACCAGTTGCTGACGGAGAAGATACTCGAGCCGCGCATCGACCTGAGCGAGCAGGCGTTGCGGGATTACTTCCGTGAAACACGGGATCGGCGCTACGCCGCGGCCCACGTTGCCGTCAGCGAGCGCCGGCGGGCCGAGGAATTGCTGCGGCGGCTGAAAGAGGACCTGTCCCTTTGGGACGCCGCCGTGGTGCGCTATAGCCTGGATCGCGCCAGCGCGCCCCACAGGGGTCGCATCGGCCCGGTGCCGGCCGAATCGGAGCTGGGCCGCGTATTGGCCGGTATGAAGCAGGGCGAGTTGACCCTTTACCAGGGTCCGGAGCTATGGCACGTCTTGCGCTACTTGACCGAGGTCCCCCCCGAGCCGGTGGAGTTTGAGGACATCCGCGACGAATTGCGGGCGGAGCTGCTCGCCGTCCGTGCCGGTGAGGAGCAGTACGGCCTTCTGGCGGACCTGAGCCGAGAGGCAACCGTGGTGACGAACCTGGCCTCCGAACCGTCCGCTCGGCGGATACTTGGCGAGGACGTCGCTGCGTGGGTGGACGGACAGCCGGTGAAGATAGGTGAGCTGGCCGAAGCCCTGATCGACCAGTTCGGCCCGGCGATGCTGGAGTCGTACGTTGAGCGCACGCTGGTTCTGCAGGAGGCGAAGGAGCGGGGTGTTTCGGTAAGTGAGCGGGAGATGGAGGAACGTCTCGACGCCATTGCAGACCAACTATTCGCCCGGCAGGCCGACCAGCGTGGCATGACTACCGGGGAACTCAGACGATTCCTGGCCGACGCGGGGGTGCCGCTGGCGGACTTCAGGGATCGGCTGCTGCGCGAGCTTGTCAGCCGCGAGGATGCGCGGGCTACGCTGTTGGCCGAGAAGATGGTGGCCGACGGGGTGGAGGTGACCGAGGCGGACCTCCAGGAGGCGCACCGCGAGTACTACGGTGACCGGTATACCGTGAAAGAAATGACCACCGACAGCGCGACGGAGGCGCGGCGGCTCACCGAGGCGCTGGAGGCCGGCGCCAGCTTCGAGTTGCTGCTGCAGGCGGAGGCCCGGCGCCCGGGCGCGTGGCTCCAGGGGACCCGGGGTTTGACCGTCACATCCTCCCACCCATACTACACTTACGTGAAGGGGATGGACGAGGGTGAGACCACGGGCGTTTTCAGGCACGACGGCCTTTATCGTATAATCAAAGTTGTGCAGCACCAACCCGCCACCGAGCAGCCTCCGCTGGAATCGGTGCGCGATGAGCTGGAGAGGGAAGTCAGGATGCAAAAGATGAGGGAGCGCATCCGGGCGTTCCTTCTGAAGCTGAAGGCGGAAGCAGACATACAGATAGAGTTGGAACTGGATCCCGATGAACGTTGATTTTGCCAGCCGCATGGGCAAGTTGCCCGAGTACATCTTCGGCCGGCTGAACGCGGCCAAGATGGAGCGTCGGCGCCGGGGCGAGGACGTCATAGACCTGGGCATGGGCAATCCCACCGATCCCACGCCCGAACCTATAATCGAGAAGCTGATGGAGGCCGTGCAGGATCCCAAGACGCACGGCTACAGCACCAGCGCCGACGGTATCTTCAACCTGAAGCGGGAAGTGGCCCGTTTCTACAAGCGCGAGTACGACGTGGATATCGATCCCCACACGGAGGTCGTCTGCACCATCGGCAGCAAGGAAGGGCTCTCGCATCTGGTGCTGACCCTCGTGGAGGAGGGCGACACGGCGATAGTGCCCACGCCCGCGTTCCCGCCGCACCTGCACAGCGTCTCGCTGGCCGGGGGGCAGCCCGTAACCTTGCCCATTTCGGGCGAGCCGGAACTGTTCGACCGGTTGGACGACCTGGTGGCGGGGCTGGAGGCGAAGCCGAAGTTCCTGCTGCTGAACTACCCGCACAACCCGACGACGCTGACGGTGCAGCGCGAGTTCTTCGAACGGGCGGTGGGCTTCGCGCAGCGGCACGGCATCCTGATCATCCATGATTTCGCCTACAGCCAGATCACGTTCGACGACTACCGGGCGCCCAGTTTTCTGGAGGTGCCCGGAGCGAAGGAGGTGGGGGTGGAGTTCTCCTCCATGTCCAAGAGCTTCAACATGGCCGGCTGGCGGATGGGTTTCTGCGTCGGCCATCCGGAGGTGGTCGACGGGCTGGCCCGCGTGAAGGCTTACTACGACTACGGCATGTTCATGCCGGTGCAGATCGCCAGCATTATCGCGTTGCGACACTGCATGGACTACGTGCGGCAGCAGGCGGCCGTCTACGAGCGACGCCGGGACGCCCTGTGCGAGGGGCTGGCGCGCGTAGGGTGGCCGGTGCCCAAACCCCGGGCGACGATGTTCGCCTGGGCTCCGCTGCCGGAGCGGCTCCGTCAGATGGGCTCGGTGGATTTCTGTTTCATGTTGCTGGAGGAAGCCAACGTGGCCGTCGCCCCGGGCGCCGCTTTCGGCGAGGGCGGGGACGGCTTTGTGCGCATGGCTCTGGTGGAGAACAAGCAGAGGCTTCAGCAGGCGGTCCGCCAGATAGGGCGTTGCCTGCGGGCCCACGCACACGCATAGATATGGCCGCGACAACCGAAAAGCACACATTCCCGAAGGGCGGCGTCCACCCGGACGAGTACAAGGACCGGACAAGCCGGATGCCGCTTGAGGTCTCTCCCGTCCCTGATGAGGTCGCCGTGCTGATGGTGCAGCACATCGGTGCGCCCGCCGCTCCCACGGTGGAGAAGAAGGACGAGGTCGGAAAGGGCCAACTCGTCGGGCGCGCGCAGGGCTACATCAGCGCCAACGTCCACGCACCCGTCAGCGGCACCGTTAAGGGCGTCGAGGAACGGGTTTACAGCGTGACGGGGGCGCTCGTGCCGGCCGTCGTCATCGAAAACGACGGTCAGGAGACCTGGGCGGACGGCCTGAACGAACCCCAGGACGTGGGTTCGATGGCGACCGACCAGATGGTCGAACTGGTGCAGGAGTGCGGCGTCGTGGGACTGGGCGGGGCGACCTTCCCCGCGCACGTCAAGCTCAGCCCGCCTGAGGATTCCCCCATCACGGACGTGTTCATCAACGGTGCCGAGTGCGAACCCTACGTGACCGTTGACCACCGCCTGATGCTGGAGCGCACCGGCGACCTGGTGGACGGGCTGCGGTTGATAATGCGCATCGTCGGCGGCGAGAACGGATGGGTCGGTATAGAGGAGAACAAACCGGACGCGATCGAGGCTTTCAGCGAGGCGCTGGAAGGGGAAGATAACCTGCACGTGATGCCGCTCGAGGTGCGCTATCCGCAGGGCGCCGAGCAGCAACTCATTACCGCCGCCACCGGCCGGGAAGTGCCCTCCGGCGGCGGGCTGCCCTCGGACGTGGGCTGCCTGGTGCACAACGTGGCCACCGTGCTGGCCATCCGGGACGCCGTCCTGTTTCGCCGCCCGCTGATCGAGCGGGCCGTGACAGTGACCGGCGACGGCCTGGAGAACCCCGGGAACTTCATTGAGCGCATCGGCACAAACGTCGGGGACATTGTCCGCCGGCAGGGCATCCGGGAGGGTGCGAACCAGCTTATCCTCGGCGGGCCGATGATGGGCATTGCCCAGGGCGTAATGGATGTGCCATTGGTGAAAGGCAACAACTGCATCCTCCTGCGCAGGGGGGTGGAAATACCCCCGATGCGGGACTGCATCCGCTGCGGGCGCTGCGTGGAGCACTGTCCGCTGGGCCTGCAGCCGGGCGACCTGAGCATCGTCTGCGAGCAGGGCGACTGGGATGCGGCGTTGCGCCTCGGCATCCTGGAGTGCAAGGAGTGCGGCTGCTGCGCCTACATCTGCCCCGCCCGGCGGCGCATAACGCAGCTTATAAAGCTGGGGAAGGCCGAACTGAGACGCAGGAAACAACAGCAGGGAGAGTAGGGCGGACCGCGCCGCCAACGGCTACCGACATAACGACAAAGGACCGACATGGAAGCCCCCCTCGTTGTCAGCTCTTCGCCCCACCTCCGGGCCCCCGAAGGCATAAAGCAGGTCATGTGGAATGTGGTGATCGCGCTCCTGCCCGCGGCGGCGATAAGCGTTTACTTTTTCGGCCTGCCCGCCGTTCGCGTTTACCTCATCAGCATCGTCGCGGCGGAGTTGACGGAACTGATCTGCTTGAATGCCAGAGGCGAGCCCCTGCACCGCGCCCTCGACGGCAGCGCGATGGTGACGGGCCTGCTGCTGGCGATGGTGCTGCCAGCCAGCGTCGCGTCCTACGTCCCGCTGGTAGGCGCCGTCTTCGCCGTGGCGGTGGTCAAGCACGCCTTCGGCGGCCTGGGCAACAACATATGGAACCCGGCTCTGGCGGGGCGTGTGTTCGTGCAGTTCGCCTACGCCTCCCAGGTAAGCCTCTCGGAGTGGCCCGTACCCCGGACGCTCTGGGGCCCGGCGGTTGACGCGGCTACCAAAGCCACTCCGCTGGCGAGTGAAACCGTCAGCAGCAGTTACACGTATCTGAACCTGGCGTTCGGGAACGGCCTGCCGGGGTGCATCGGCGAAACGTGCAAGGTTGCACTGTTGCTCGGCGCCCTTTTCCTGATTGCCCGCAGGATCGTGGACTGGCGCATCCCCGTCTGCTACATGGGCACGGTGTTCGCACTCACCTGGCTGCTGCCGGCCGGGCAGGACGCACCGGGCTGGGCGAACGACCCCATCTACCACATGTTGTCGGGCGGGCTCGTCATAGGCGCGTTCTTCATGGCCACGGACATGGTCACCACACCCATCACGCGCAAAGGGAGGGCGGTCTTCGGCGTGGGCTGCGGGGTGCTGGTGGCCGTCATTCGGCTCTACGGCGGCTACCCCGAGGGCGTGGCGTATTCCATCGTGCTCATGAACACCTGTACTCCCCTGATTGACCGGTGGATGCAGCCGCGGCTCTACGGGTCCCGCACTCCGAAACCAGCACCGAGATGAATATGAACGGACAACGCAACCCGAAGGAAGGTCGGAAGCTGATCCAGGCGGTCATCGTGCTCACGCTGATCTGTCTGGGCAGCGGCCTGGGCGTCGGTCTGCTCTACCACAGCCAGAGGGACGACATCGAGGCCAACGAACGGAGCGTCTTCCAGAGCGCGCTGGCGCAAGTGCTCGGCGAGGCTGATGAATACCCGACGGTCGGGGAATACGACGCGTCGGTGGATGCGGAGCAGAAGGTTTACATGCGCCGGATGGACTCCGGGGCCCTCTACGCGGCGATGGGAAGCGCGCAGGGCTATCAAAGCGAGGTCAGGGTGCTGGTCTCGGTCGAGGCGGAGAGCCCCGGGCGCCCGGTCGGCGACGACCCCCTCATCCATCGCATGGCCGTGGTCAGCAGCCAGGAGACCCCCGGACTGGGCGAACAGATAAAGTCCGTCGAGCAGGACGTTTCGGTATGGGGCGCCGTGGCCGGGCAAAGGAGCGAGCCGAAGCGGCCGTGGTTCCAGGAGCAGTTCAGCGGCAAGCGTCTCAGCGACCTGGTGGTTGAGCGCACGGCCGAGACCGACAAGATAGCCGCCCTCAGCGGCGCCACCATCACCAGCGAAGCCGCCACCGAAGCGGCCCGTAAAGCGGTCAACACCATCATCGAGAGAACTGCCGACGTCTACGGGCCGGGAGGGAACGGGCAAAATGGGTGAGAGCGCGCCCGAGACGGCCACGGATTCCGACGTTGCCGAAGAGAGCGGAGATGCAGAACTGAAGCGGGTTGTGGAGGCGCTGCTTTTCAGCTCGGACCGGCCGATCACCACCCGGCGGCTGGCGGAGGTCTGCGACGCCGAGGACGGACGCGAGGTCCGGGCCATCGTGCTGGAGTTGCAGCAGGAATACGCCGCCGAGAACCGCGCCTTCCGCATCGAGGAGATCGCGGGGGGGTTCCAGTTGCTCACCGACCCCCGCTACGCCCCCTGGCTGCAGAAGTTGCACCAGCGGCAGCAGGAGGAAACGCTCAGCAAGGCCGCTCTCGAGACGCTGGCTATCGTGGCCTACCGCCAGCCCATCACCCGCGGGGAGGTGGAGGACATCCGCGGCGTGCACTGCGGCAGCATGCTGCGCTCCCTGGTGGATAAGCGGCTGATCAAGGTAACGGGCCGGAGCGACGACTTGGGGAGGCCGATGCTCTACGGCACGACGCGCCAGTTCCTCGAGGCCTTTGGCCTGCGCTCCTTGAAGGACCTGCCCAAAAGGCAGGAGCTGACCCCGCCCGACGAGGACGGCAGCAGTTAGCAGCGGCGCAACCGATCGAGGCGCCGTCCACAGGCGATTTTCACGGGTTCACCGCCACGGGGTGGAAGATGGGCATCCGCAAACTGCGCGACCCGGTGCACGGCGACATCTACCTGACGGACGAAGAGGCGGCCGCCATCGACACGCCGCAGATGCAGCGCCTGCGGGGCATCCGCCAGCTCGGCGCTACATACCTTGTATATCCCGGCGCGCAGCATTCCCGCTTCGAGCACTGCCTGGGCACGTGCTGGATGGCCCGCCGCATCCTGCGCGTTGTGGAATCCGGCCGCGATACGCAACTGCCCGACCTGCACAAGCGTGCCATCTGCCTGGCGGCACTGGTGCACGACGTTACACACATACCCTACGGGCACACGTTCGAGGACGAACGACGCCTGCTGGAGCGCCACGACAGGGGCCGCAGGCGGTTCGAACTGTTGCTGGGGACCGGGGAACTGTCCGACGCCTTGCGCGGTTCGGAGGCCGGGCGGTTGGCCCTCCGGGTGCTCGACCCTTGCGCCCCGCTCCCGGACGAACTCCGGTACCTGGCCGACGTGGTGGCCGGCACCATATGCGCCGACCTGCTGGACTACCTGCGACGGGACAACTACTTCTGCGGACTGAAGTACGAGTTCGATGAACGCGTCTACGACTACTTCCGGGTGGTTGGCGGCCGGCTGGCCATGGACATTCATCGTGGGGGCCTGCTGCGCCGCGACGCCCTGACCGAGATAACGAACCTGTTGCGCATACGCTACGTGCTGAGCGAGCGCGTCTACTACCACCACGCCAAGATAGCGGCGGGCGTCATGATCTCCAAGGCCGTCGAGCGCGCGCTGGAGCGGGGGTTGACCGAGGAGCAATTGTGCCGGCTCACCGATGATGCCCTGCTGCACGCTCTTGGCGAGCGTTTCGGGCACGATAAAGCCCTGGCTGAACTGCTGTCGGGCTACCGCAGTCGGACGCTGTTCAAGCGCTGCTACATGGTCTCAGCGCGCATAGGTGAAGGGAGCATTCCGGGCGTCGTGCAACGGTATCATATGAACGAGGAGGGGGCGCGGGACGAGGTAGAGCGCCGCATCGCCGAAGAACTCGGCACGGCCCCGCACCGGGTGGCCGTTTATTGCGCCCCCCGGGAGATGGCCCTGAAGGAGGCCGACGTGCCCGTCACCATGCCCGACGGTGGGATGGCGCTGCTCTCGTCCCTGAACAGCGACGAGATACAGGTGCTGAAGAACCAGCACCGTCGGCTGTGGAAGCTCTACGCGTTTGTGTCGCCGAAGGCGGGCGATATTGAGCGGGCAGGGCGCATCTGCGAGGAGATCATTGGTTTCCCCAACGAACTGTCCTCCGAGCGCCGGGCCGGCCTGCTGTGAGCGCTCAGCGCGGGCGGCGGGTCTCGAAGCCCTTCCGCGGGGGTACGTCCCCCCGACGGTGCCATACGTTACCGCTGCCGGCGGTGGTATAGGCCACCGCGCCGCGGTTCTGCAATGCCGTCAGCAGGTCCGGGTGCGGGTTGATGCCGATACCGCTGCTGGAGATGTAGGCCAGCGCGGGGTGGAACAGGTCCAGCAGCTCCGGGCTCAGGTTATGTTTGCTGCCGTGGTTGGGGACTTTCAGCCAGTGCAGGTCGGCCAGTCGGTCGCGGGTGGGGCACCGGGCAAAGGCCCGGCGGCCGGCGTCGCCCGTGAACAGGTACTTGTCCCCTTCGTATTCCAGCAGGAGCAGCAGAGAGGCCTGCTTCTGGGTTTCCGGATCGTCCGAAGCTTCACGGAGGACGGCGTCCGCTTCGGCCGGGCCGACGCCGGCCGTTCTGCGTCGGCGGAAGGAGACGCCCTGCTCAACCATATGGTCCAGCATCTCGCGGTCCCCGTAGAACTCCACGCATTCTTCAAAGAAGTCGGTCGTCGGCCCGACGACGTCCATGGGGCCAATCCTGTTGTTGCCGTCGGCGAGGGCCTCATCGGTGGGGATGCCGCGTTCTTGCAGCCTGTGGATCAACTCCTGAGTTACCTGCACGGAAGCGGCGACGTGTTCGGCCATCGAGCGCACGGCACTGGACTGGGCCTGGCCGGCTATCCTCCGCGCCATCAGAACGCTCTCGTGGGCGTCCGCGCCGTGGCGCTCCAGGTGCGGTATCCACGCCTGACCGATCTGCTCCGGCTCGAGTGACTCCACAATGTGCAACAACCCCCGGGCGTGACCGGCGTCTATGTGGCTGAGCACCATGTGGTCGATCCGGTTGTCGTAGTAGGCGTCCAACTGGCGCATGATGCGTTCGCCGTCTTCCCAGTTGCGCCCTCCGTCTATCAGAATGACCTCGTGAGAGCCGTCGGTGTCCACTTCCACGATGAGCGCATCCGAGTCCCCCACGGGCAGCATGTCAATCTGCAGTCGCGGCATAGGTTGGCCCCTCTCTTGTGCGTGTCTTGCCTGATTGCAAGCTAACCAACAGGCCAGGTTGCGTCAAGAGTAATCACGCAGGATAGCGGGGGCGCCTTTCGGTTGAATGACCGGTCGACTCACGATACAAAGGGGCTCTCTTCTGACGAACACCATTCCCCCGAGCGAGGAACTGCTGTGAACGGCGAAAAGGTCAGAGTAGCAATTGTGGGCGTGGGCGGCATGGGCTCCGGTCACACGAAAGCGTGCAGCGAACTCGACGAGTTCGAGGTGGTCGCCACCGTGGACATCCGGTCCGACCGGGCCCGAGAGGTCGCCGAGCAGAACGACGTGCCGAACTGGTTCGCCAACCACGAGGCCCTGCTGGAGGCCGACATTGCGGATGCGGTCATCATCGCAACCCCCCATTACTTTCATCCGACCATCGCCATCGACGCGTTCGAGTGCGGCCTGCACGTGCTCAGTGAGAAGCCGATCGGCGTGCGGATCGGCATGGCGGAGAAGATGGCGGAGGCCGCCAGGGCGAGCGGGAAAGTCTTCGCCGTGATGTTCCAGATGCGCTCCCAGGCAGCCATCAAGAAGGCGAAGGAACTCGTCGAGGCCGGCGAGATAGGCGACGTCAAACGCACCTTGCTCGTCTCGCCGGAGTTCCGCTCCCAGGCCTACTACGACTCCGGCACGTGGCGTGCCACCTGGGGCGGGGAGGGCGGTGGTGTGCTGCTCAACCAGGCCCCCCACATCATGGACGTCTTCACCATGCTGGGAGGCATGCCGAAGACCGTCAGAGGACGTTGCGAGACGCTGATGCACGACATCGAGGTCGAGGACCACGCCGAGGCAATGCTCGAGTACGAGGCCGGCGGGTCCGGGTACTTCTACGTCTCCACCTGCGAGATGGGCCAGCGCACGGTCGAGATCGTCGGCGACAAAGGGAAACTGCGGCTCGAAGGCAGCGACCTGAAGTTCTGGCGCTTCGAGCCCCCCGTAACCGAGTTCAACAGGACCAACACGGAGATGTGGGGCAAACCCACCGTCACCCCCGTCGAGCTGGAGATCGAGCCGTGCGAGAGCGGGCACAGGGTCATTCTCCGGAACTTCGCCCATGCTATCCTGGACGGCGAACCGTTGCTGTCGCCGGGCGAGGTCGGGCTTAAGTCACTCGAGTTGGCCGACGCGATCATGCTTTCCTCGCACAAAGGCGAGCCGGTGGACATCCCCATCGACCGGCAGGAGTTCCACGAGCTGATCGACTACCTGCGTTCCACCTCCAGCTTCCAGGACAAGTGGGGCGATACGCACGCCGAGACGGACCCTCAGCACAAGACGTGAAGACGGATTCCTCCGTTGCAGGCGTCCGCGTTGAATAGTAGAATGTGGACCTTCATCGCCCGGCCTGCGCCACCGGGCCGGCTCCGTTCTCGAACCTGAAACGTAGTGAAGCCATGGCACCGGAAGGTACGCTGGACATCATCTTCTTCCTCATCGGGGGGCTCGGACTCTTCCTGTTCGGCATGCGGGTGATGAGCGATGCGCTGCGCCGCGTGGCGGGGGACAGAATGCGCCGCATCCTCCGCATGTTCACCCGCACCGTGCCGATCGCCGTTCTCGCGGGCGCCGCGGTCACCTGCCTCATCCAGAGTTCGAGCGCCACCACGGTGATGGTAGTAGGCTTCGTGAACGCCGGCCTGATGGAACTTTCACAGGCCATCGGCGTCATCATGGGGGCCAACGTCGGCACCACCCTGACGGCGTGGCTCATTTCGGGCATCGGGCTGCTGAAGATCACCAACTACGCTCTGCCGGCCATCGGCATCGGACTGCTGATGAACATGGTGGGCAAGCGCCGCTGGAAACACTGGGGTTCGGTGGTCCTCGGCTTCGGCCTGCTGTTCTTCGGCCTGTCGCTGATGAAGGACGCCTTCGAGCCGCTCAGGCACAGCGAGCAGTTCAAAACACTCATGGCCCGGTACGCGGCCAATCCGCTCTCGGGCGTGCTCATCGGAACCGTGCTGACGATGGTCATCCAGTCATCCAGCGCCACTATAGCCATCGCCCAGATGCTGGCACTGAGCGGCATCCTGACCTTCCCGCAGGCCCTCCCGCTGGTGCTGGGCGACAACATCGGCACGACCATTACGGCCCAGATCGCTTCGGTGGGTACCAACGTCAATGCGAAGCGGGCCGCGCGCGCTCACATGATGTTCAACCTGTTCGGGGTTTGCCTCGTGCTCCCCTTTGTCTGGACAGGGGTCTACTCGGACTTCATCGAGTGGATCATCCCCGGGCAGATGAGTGAGAGCACGGTGATGCTTCACATCGCGGTCAGCCACAGTTTTTTCAACGTCATCAACACGATCATTTTCATCCCGCTTGCCGGCGGGCTCGCGGCGGTGAGCCGCCGGCTGGTCCCCGGCGAGGCCGGTTTCGTGCGCGTCGAGCCGCAGTACCTGGAGGAGCACCTGCTGGAGACCCCGTCGATTGCCCTCGATCAGGCCCGGCGGGAGACGATCCGTATGCTGGAGCTGGCCGCCTCGGCCACAAAGGACGCGGCTGACGCCTTCTTCACGGGGGACGGAGAGCGGATGCACCTCGTCGAGCAGAAGGAAGAGGCCATCGACAACCTCCAGAATAAGATCACTCAATACCTCATCCAGATCAGCCAGCGGGACCTGGAGCCGACCGAGTCCAACGAACTCCCGGTGCTGCTTCACAGCGTCAACGACATCGAGCGCATGGGAGACCATGCCGTAAACCTGGGGGAAGCCGCTCAGCGGAAGCACGAGGAGGACCTCCCCTTCACCGACATGGCGATGGAAGAGTTGCGCATGATGCGCTCGGAGGTCGAGGCAATGTACGACACGGTCATCCGCGCCCTCCGTGATTCCGACCTCGAGGCCGCCAAAGACGTGCTGGAGAGCGAGGAAAAGCTCAACGGCATGGAGCGTCAGTTCCGCGAAAGCCACCTGCGACGGCTGGCCGAAGGGGAGTGCAACTTCTACAGCGGGTTGACCTTCGTGGACTGCGTCTACAACTACGAGAAGATAGGGGACCACCTGCTCAATACCGCACAGGCGGTGCTGGGGGACTTCCAGTGGGGCGAGAAGGTCCGCCGCCCTGAAGGGGCCCTTTCTCCCGCGGCGGGCGCCCCGCCCGGCGATCAGCCGTAACCCTGCGCCTCATTCCCTGAAGCAGGCCGTGACGCCGAAGTAGTGGTCGTAGAAACGTTCGGCGTCCACATTTCGTGCCACACGATGAGGGCCTTCGGGATTGGCGGCGAAGGCCGTGTCGCCGAAGCTTTCACCTCGCTCGAGTTCCACCGTGATGCGGCCCCGTCTGTATTCGCAGAGGTCCGGCTGAAAGAGTCCGGCCGCGGCCAGGGGGTCGTGGAACGTGATCTTCTCCTGCCTGCGGAACCACACTTCGGCCATGTCCCGGACCACCTCTAACGGGCCGCCCTGCATTCTTTCGCGGCATTCGTCGGCGGGCAGCTTGCACTTCAGCGTTACGTCCAACCCGTAGGCGGTGAAGTCGGGAATAGCGGCGTCGAACACTATCTGACTGGCCAGAGGGTCGCCGCCGGTGTTCCACTCATGTCGGCCCTCGAAGTAGTGGCCTCCCATGATCACCATCCGTTTCAGCAAACCGGCGACCTCCGGGTCCAGCGCAAACAGAAGCCCCACGTTGGTGAGCGGGCCGACGGCCAGAAGCGTGGCCTCGCCCGGTCGCTCCCGGATCGTGCGTCGCAGGAATTCTACGGCGCCGCAGGGCTCGAACTCCTCCCGGTGCGGCCACCGGGGCAGCACCTCCGCCTGTGGCGCCTCCGGTTGTCTCTGCTCATGAAGGATGGGCACGGGAGAGCCGCTTGCTATGGGCACGTCCGTGCGGCCGGCGGCCCGGCAGACGGCATCCGCCAGCATGGCGCGCCGCCGGGGCTGCCCTGTCACGGTGGTTACGCCCAACAGGTCGCAACGGGGTTCTGCCAGCAGGTAAGCGAGGCAGACGGCGTCATCAATGTCCGAACCGATGTCGGTGTCCAGCAGAACAGGTATCTTCTCGTCCATGGGGCCGTCCCGATGATGTGTGAAGCAGCGGATGCGAACAGGCCCGGTACGGACTGTATAGCACACGGACACCGAAGTTGAAAAGGTCAGGTGACGGTGGCTGGATTGACATTGCCCTCGCGGCGTCGCTATCATGCTGAACTGGCGAACTACGTGGGCGCCGGGCACGGTACGGAGGGAGAGACGCGGATGATCGGCAACGTGCGCCAGCACGACGAAGTAACGGTTGTGGAAGTCGAGGGAAGGTTCGATTCGTCCTCGGCGCCGGACATCAAGGCCGAGCTGCACGAGCTTATCAACAACGGCCGGGTTCAGCTCGTGATCAACCTGGAAGGGCTGGAATTCATCGACAGCGCCGGTCTGGGAGTGCTGGTGAGTTGCCTGCGACGCGCCGCGGCGGAGGGAGGAGACCTCCGCGTGGCCGAGGTCCCCCCATTCTGCCGTTCCATCTTCGAGTTGACCCGCCTCACGCGCGTTTTTGACGTTACTGAGTCTGAAGACGAGGCTATAGAGGCGATCAAAGGTAAGCAGTGAACCGGCGCCCCAGGGACCGGAGAGGCCCCCGGATGGACGATGCGAAAACAGTCCTGATTGTTGACGACGAACCCCATATCCTGCGTTCGCTGGGTTTCGTCGTTCGCCGGGCCGGCTACAACGTGGTCGAGGCCCGCGGCGGACGCGAGGCCCTCGAGCTGATCGAGGAGCATAATCCGGACCTCGTGTTTCTGGACATTATGATGCCAGAGCTGGATGGATACGAGGTGTGCCGGCGCGTCAAGTCGGCGGAGGACGGCTCCTCCACCTTCATCATCATGTTGACCGCGAAGGGCCAGCGCACCGACCGAGAAGTAGGGCTCGAGGCCGGCGCCGACGAGTACATGACTAAGCCGTTCAGCCCCAGCCGGGCGGTGGAGCGAGTGCAGGAGATTCTGGGTCCCCCCAGGTGACATGACCGAAACGACAAAAGAACAAGACGAACTGCGTGTATGTGTCGTCGCGGCGGAACCCGTGGCGGAAAGTGTCCCGACCGAAATCGACGGGCGCGCCGTCGAGGTGGTCCATTGCCCCACCGACAGCAAAGTGCTGCAGAGCATGACCGAGGCCGTGCCCGACGCCGTCCTGATGGACGTGGAACTGGCCACCGGGGAGGACAGCCTCCTGGAACGCGTCGCGCGCCAGTATCCGGAGTTGCCCGTGCTGGTGGTCGCCGAAGACCCCGCGGTCGAGACCGTCGTGGAGTGCATGAAGAAACGCGCGGCGGATTTCCTGACCCTCGACAAGCTGCCGGAAGCTCTCCCGGACAAGATTCTGGAGGCCGCCGAGGACCACCGACTGATGGTCAAGGTCAACCAGCTTATCGACGTCTATAAGCGTGGCGGCGGGCGGCTGGACGAGATGGTGGGCGTCAGCGCCGTCATGCAGGAGATTTACACCAAGATAAAGAATATCTCCAACACCGACGCCACGGTGCTGATCTCAGGACCCAGCGGGACGGGCAAGGAGCTTGCCGCCCACGCCATCCACACGCTCAGCGCCCGCAGCGACGGCAAGTTCGTGGCGGTCAACTGCGCCGCCATCCCCAAGGACCTGCTGGAGAGCGAGCTGTTCGGCCACGAGAAGGGCGCTTTCACCGGCGCCGACAAGCAGAGGATCGGAAGCTGCGAACGCGCCCACCGCGGGACCCTGTTCCTGGATGAGATCTGCGAGATGGACATGGCCCTGCAGTCAAAGCTCCTCCGCTTTCTCCAGAGCCACATCTTCACCCGCGTGGGCGGCACCGAGGACATCGAGGTGGACACCCGCGTTATCGCCGCGACCAACAAGGACCCGCTGGGGGAAGTCGAGAGGGGTGCGCTGCGGGACGATCTCTACTATCGGCTCAACGTCGTCCCCATTCACCTGCCCGCGCTGAAGGACCGGCCGGAGGACATCCCCGTGCTGGCCGAGCACTTCCTGCGGATGATGTGCGACAAGTACTACAAGTACTTCTACGACTTCTCCCCGGACGCCGTCCGGCTGATGTTGGGCTACGACTGGCCGGGCAACGTGCGCGAGCTGCGCAACACCATCGAGCGGATTGTGGTGCTGGCCACCACCGACCGCGTGATACCCGAGTTGTTCCCTGCCCGAATACGGAAAGCCGCCGGGGCCGAGGACGTGCCGGATCTGGCCGTTGAGGAAGCGCTGGAGCACATACAAAAGGCCCTGCACGCGCCGGAGGCGCAGTCGGAGGGGGACGACGACGTGCTGCCCTTCGTGGAGGTGGAAAAGCGGGCGATACTCAACGCGGTGAGCAAGTGCAACGGGGACATAAGCAAGGCCGCCCGCAAGCTGGGTCTCAGCCGGGCGACGCTCTACAGGAAGCTGAACAAGTACGGCGTGCGCTGAAGTGCGGGGTCAGGCCAGCGAGCAGAGCACGTCGACCCCTTCCTCGATCACCCCGTCCTCCGCGGCGAACGAGACGCGGAAGTGCGTCTTGCGCTCGCTGAAGACGCTGCCCGGTATGACCAGAACGCTGTGCTCGATGGCCCGGCGGCAGAACGCGTCGCCGTCGCCGCCCGGCGCCTCGACGAAAGCGTAGAACGCGCCCTCCGGCTTGTTGAGGCGGAACCGCCGCTTGAGCCCCTCGTACAGGATGTCCCGTTTGGCCTGATAGGCGCGCACGTGCAGCTCCGGCGACATGCCGAGCGCCACCACTCCCGCGTGCTGGGCGATGGACGGGGCGCAGACGAAGCTGAACTGCTGGAGCTTCTTCATCTCCTCCAGCACCGGCTCCGGGCCGATCGCGTAACCCAGTCGCCAGCCGGTCATAGCGCACGATTTGCTGAATCCGTTCAGCAACAGCACGTTGTCGGTGTAGGAGGCGGCGCTGGGGCATTTGCCGTCGTAAGTGAAGGTGCGATATATCTCGTCGCTGAGGATGAACACGTCGTTCTTGTCCGCCCAGCGCGCGATCTGCTTCATGTCCTTGTCGCGGACGATTGCGCCGGTGGGGTTGGCGGGGCTGTTGAGCACCAGGAGCTTAGCATCGGCGGCGCCGGCCTCTTCCAGTTGCTCCACGGTCAGGTGGAAGTCGGGGTAGGTGTCCACGTAGAGTGGCTCGCCGCCGATCAGCCGACACAGATGCTTGTACATAACGAAGTAAGGGTCGGGGATGGCCACCTTGTCGCCGGGGTTGAGAAGCGCCATGTAGGCCAGCAGGATGCCGCCGGAAACGCCGCTGGTTATCAGCACATCGCTGTGCTTGACACCGGTCTGCTTTTTCTCGTACCTGAGGACCGAGTCACGCAGCTTCTGGATGCCCTGGGTGACGGTGTACTTATTCTGCCCGGTTTCGATGGCGTGCATCGCGCTGGCCTTGATGGGTTCGGGCACATCGAAGTCGGGCTGGCCGATGCTCAGGTTGATCGGGTCCTTCAGTTCGCTGGCCAGATCAAAGACCTTCCGTATTCCGGAAGAATCGATCTGGCTCATCCGGTCGGCGATAATTGCGCTGGGATCCATCCAAATGCTCCCCCAAGTGCACGGTGGGGCGGCCGTGTCTCACTCCTGTTCGGCCGGCTCCGGGGCCTCGGCTTCGGCTTCAGCCGCTTCCAGTCCTTCCTCTTCTTCCTCTTCCTCCTCGATCGCGTGGGCCGCGGCGATGGAGACGACACGCGGCTTGACCTTCGGGAGGCCGAAGACGGAATCCTCGTCTTCGTCCCAGTTTTCGTCTTCCTCCAAACGCTCGATGCGCTCGGCGCGAGTGAGTACGTTGCGCTGGCGCACGAGGAGGTTTTTCTGTTTGAGGCTTTTGTGCAGCGACATGGTCTTTCCTCCTTATTATACGGATTGCATCAACTGCGGCGGGATATCACCGGGGACAGGGCACGATATCAGCCGACCGGAAGGGTCGAACGCCATTCGGCCCGCTGAAGTCCCGGAACTGGCGCACAAGGCGTTGGAGCTCGGGGGAGTCTTCATCCTCCGCCCGCCCGACACAGACGGCCCAACGGCCGTCGTCCAGTTTAACGTTCCAGAACTCGTGCGGCCCTGCCAGTTCCTGCAGCCGGTCGTCCGAGGCGAGTATCCTCTTCATGCTCTCCAGCCCGGCGCTGTCACACCGATACAGCATCGCGGTGTAGCCGCCGTCGCTGGAGGCCACCTGGTTCGTAGCGCTCAGGGAGGGCCGCGCCTGCGAGCCCATCAGGGCGGAGGTAAAGAGCATCCAGGCGCCCAGGCAGCAGACCACTGCCACCGCGGCGGCGAACACGACTTTCCGCCTGAATATCTCCCCGCTGTCGTCTTCCGCGGCAACGCTCCAGCCGTAATCTTGCCCCGACTTCTCGGTCTCCTGTTGAGTCCCGGCCTCGGGACCTCGCGAATCGTTCCTCAGCGCTGTCATCGTGGTCGAATCCTGCCCCGCACTCCGGCTGGTCAGATTAATCAAAGAACCGTAACGCCAACGCTCAGATTATAGGCCAACCACTGCGCGCAAGTCAAACCCATACCCCATTTCGCCGAGCTTGCGGCCCCGCCCGACAGCCGCTAAACTTCCCCATCTTGCCTTCCTGACCAAAGAGACCCCGAAATGGTTTTTGACAAAAGCGTCATTACCCGGGACTGCGCCACCGAACTGGTGCGCCGCTTCCTGGACGCCGATCTCACTATCACCGACATCCGTCGCCTCCACGGTGGCATGGTCAACAGCGTCCTTGAACTCACCACGGACGGGGAGCCGCAGCGGATCGTAGTCAAGCTGAACGCCGAACCCGGGCGCGGCGGTTTCGAGAACGAGTTCAACGTGCTGAGGTGGTACCGCGAGCACACCGACTTCCCCGTCCCCGAGCCTTACGGCGTTGACACATCCGGGGAAGTTTTTTCGGGAAGCTGCCTGATGATGGAGCGACTGCCCGGCGCCAACCTCGGGCACGCCCGGCTAACGTCATCGCAGACGGCAACCGTCGAGCGCCAGATGGCACGCATCATCGCCCGGCTGCACGAGCGGAAACGGTCCACTTACGGCAGCGCTCTGGAGCCCGAAGAGAACGGGGCGGACCGCTGGCTTGACCGCTTTGGGCCGCGGATACGCCGCGAGTTCAACTCCGTCAGGGATCGTCTCACGGACGGCGCCCAACGGAAGATAAGCCGCGTGCTGGACGACCTGGAAAGGTGGCTGCCGGAGTTCGGCGACCCCACGCTGGTGCACGGGGACCTCTGGGCCACCAACATCATCGTCGATCCCACCGAGCCCCGCGTGACCGGCTTCGTCGACGGGGGCGCCAACTACGCCGAAGTTGAATACGAACTGGCCTACCTGCTGGTCTTCCACACGGTGGGACAGACCTTCTTTCAGGAGTACACGCGGCACCACACGCTGCGTCCAGGCTTCGAGACCCGCTGTCGCGTCTACTGGCTCAACACGATGCTGCTCCACGTGCGGGCCTTCGGTGACGCCCACTACGTGGACGCCTGCGAGAGCCTGGCCCGGGAGCTCGACCGGACCGGCCCGCCCTGAGCCCGCGGCGGACGGCTGGAGCTAACCACGAAGGTCACGAAGGCCACGAAGAACGACTCAAGGATACGGTTGTGTTCAGCGAGCCGATCCCGGCCGGGTTACAGCCAGAGCACCGCCCACCGGATCCCGACTATCCGCTCACTCCACCTCCTCAAGCTCGTAGTCGGAGGAGCCGAGCCCCATCTCCTCGCCCGCACGGATCTGCTCGTAGGGGTCCTTGCCCCATATCTGCCGCAGCAGGTGCGGGCCGTTGTCCGGCCGCCGCTCCAGGTGCCCCGGCAGGCTGCCTTCGATGAAGTTCTCCGCCTTTACCATGTCCACCGACGCCTTCTCGATGGGCATGATGCGCCGCGAAGCCGTGATGCCGATGTCGGGCACGATGTTCGGCGTGGTGAACCCCCAGCAGTCGCAGAACGAGGTGATGTCGAGCAGCACGTTGATGAACAGCAGATTGTTGGGGTCAAAGTGCTTGAGCACCTCGCGCGTGGCGGCCGCCAGCCCGCAGTGGAAGTAGAAGATATTCTGATCGTCGAAGTCGATGGCGTGCTCCGGGCAGGCCATGACGCAGTGGTGGCAGTAGATGCAGTCGTGGAAGAAGATGGTGAATTCGCCGTCGTCGTTGAACCGCGCCGCGCCGGTGGGGCAGCCCTCCACGCACTGCCGGCACTCTATGCAGGCTTCGGCGTCCCAGCTCAGTTCCTGGCTGCAGAGCTGGTGAATCTGCCCGCGGGTGTGGCGGGTTACCGCGCCCATGCCCAGGTTCTTCAGCGCGGCGCCGTAAACCGCGTGGCCGTGGCCCTTGAAGTGGCTGAGGTCAACCATCGCGTCGGCGTCCACGATGTTGCCGCAGAGCTGCACCTCTTTCAGCGTTCGGAAGCCCACCTCCTCGGGGTAGTAGTACTCGTCCTTGACGCCCGCGGCGGGGAAGAACGGGGCGCCGACGACCTCCTGCGTGTAGCCGCGCGCGGTGGGGTTGTGCATCGCCGGCGTGCCGTCTGTCAGGAACGGGTCCGCCCCCGCCTCCCTCAGCTTCTCCACCAGCAGGCGGACGAACAGCGGATGGATCGTCGTGTAGCCCAGGTTGCCGCCCACGTGCATCTTGATGGCCGTGCGCCGGCCGCCGAACATGTCCTTGAGCGGATACTTGTCGAGCATGCGCTGGAACTTCGCCGGCAGCGAAGCATTCGCGCTGATGTCCTTCATGCCGATGGATGCAAAGTGCACCGTGTTATCCTGCATGCCAGAAACTCCTCTTTGGAATGTCGGCGAGTGATTGTTCCGGGTCAAAACTGACTCATTTGTGCTGGCTCAACAGCCTGTCGACCGCCGGCGCGGCATGCCGCATCGCCCGGTAGATGGGCTGGCCTTCGCCGTCGTCGGTCAGGTCGGTGTTCCAGTAGTCCCACACCGTTTCTCCGTCGGGGGTGACCTCGAAAACATGCCCCTCCCGGTCCGATTCGGTGATCAGCGTATTGCCGTTGGGCAGCCGCTGGTTCGCGCCGCGCGTGTAACTGTGAAAGGACTCCGGCGGCCGGCCTTCGTACTTCCAGACGATCTCTTCGCTTATCGGGTCCATCTCGACCACGGCGGAGCTGCCCCTGTAGCAGCCGTTGTCGAAGATCAGCAGGTGGCCGTTGGACAGCATCGTCGGCATGTGCTGTTTCTCAATGATCCCGGGGCCCCACGCCCAGACGACCTCGCCCGTCCGGCCGTCGATAACGCCCACCGTGTCGATATTCCGGCTGCTGAAGAGCACATTGCCCTGTCGGAATCGATCGTCCTTCTCGGCGGCGGCGTTGGGCGGCAGGGCCTCCACCGTATTGGTGTGGGCCCAATCATAGTCCTTCCGGGGAAACTGGACGTTCACCAGTTCCGCGATCTGCTCGGCATGCCGGTCGACATGCCACTCCCACACGATCTCTCCGTCCGGTGAGAGGCTCAGGATGGAGTCGCTCTTTATGCGCCCCGAGCCAATGAACGAATTCTCCACGTATTCCCGGCACACCACGAGGGTATTTCCGTTGTCCAGCCGCTCGAAGTCGTGGTGCGCGGCCACGTCGGCCTGCCAAAGCAGATTGCTGTGCCAGTCGAGTTCAAGGATTACGCCGGGGAAGCCGTTCTCTACCTCCTTGATGATGGCCAGCAGGTGGCCGTTGGGCAGCATCTCCGCGTAATGCCATCCGGTGAAGTAGGCGTCACGCAACGCTTCGTGCTCCAGTTCGTGCTCCCACCGGTGGACCTCGTGTCCTTCCAGGTCAATCAGGCGGGCCGCCTGCTCGAACCGGCTCTGAACCAGCGTGTACCCGTTCCAACACTGGTCGCGCTTCAGCAACCTCACACCCTTGTCGTCACCCATGGCACTTCCCTGAGTAAGATCCACCGAAAAGTCGGAGCGCTCTCGAGTCGCAGTTTTACCACTCGACCTACAGGTTCAAGCGCACTGTCTTAATCTCGAACGGTTGGAAGCTCAGCGAGACGGCCCCATCCGCAATGGGCAGGTCTTCGGCTTGTTCCTCCAGCATGTTCGTCTGCTGCGCCGACTGCGCCGGCAGCGACGTCTCCAGCCGGCAAGTCGTGGCCGTGCGCATGGACTCGTAGAGCCGCAGGACGATGTCGCCGGACCCGTCCTCGGCCGGCTTGGCCGTCTCCACGATGATGTTCGGCGCACCTACGCTGAACAGGGATCGCTCGCCGCCGTCGCCCGGGGCCGCGCCGACGGGGCAGTTCAGCTCGTAGCCCGCCCGCACCAATCCGCTGTCGGCCAGGCTGCCGTTCCACGCGTAGAACGCGTAGGTGAACCGCTGCTCCCCGATGTCCGCGTGCATATCCGGGGCGACGGGCGCCCGCAGCAGCGTCAGATTGATGCTGTTGCCGTCCACGTTGACCCCGTACTTGCAGTCGTTCAGCACCGCGCAGCCGCGGCCCTCCTCCGCCAGCGCCGTCCACTTGTGGTTGCAGACCTCGAACCGGTCCGCGTCGAACGGCATGGAGGCGTGCGTCGGACGCCGCAGGTGGCCGAACTGTATCTCGTGCACGGCTTCACTGGCGTGCACGTTGACCGGGAAGTTGACCTTCAGCAGCCGATGCTTCTCCTGCCAGTCAACGATGGTGTCGAACTCCACTCGCCGGCTGCCGCGGCGGAGCCTGGCGACCTGGGACATCTCGGAGTCGGCGAGCCGCCGCCGGATCCGCAGCTGGGCCACGAGTGGCCCTTCGCTGAGCACCTCGAACTCGGCCTGGTCCGGCAGCTCAACCGGCGTCATCTCGTACATGCTGTCGATGTCCCACGCGTCCCACGCGGTGGGGACGTCCTTGTACATGCGCATGCTGTTGCACGGGCCGGCCGCCAGTTCGCGCTCGGCCTCTTTGTCCCGGATGCTGGCCATCTCACCACGTTCGTTGAACTCCACACGCAGCAAGTCGTTCTCGAGCGTGCGCCGGCCCGCCTCGGCACCGCTTGTGGCTTCGGCGGCCCGGCCCCTGTGCAGGGTCGTCCAGCCACATGGGGGGACCGTGACCTCCGCGACCCGCTTTCCGTCGCGTTCCTGGACGGGCAGGGGGGCCTCGGCGTTGTCCACGGCACCGCTCCAATCGTCGGGCAGCTGCACGACGCAGGTCCGCTCCCACGAGAGCGAGTTGAACACGGTCAACGCGGCGTCCTCGGCTTCGGTCAGCGCACCTTGGGCCTCCTCGGCGATCTGCTGCGCTGAGCCGATGACCTCCTCGTAGGCGGCTTCGGCTTCATCGTAGACGCGGGCAATGGACGTGCCGGGCAGGATGTCGTGGAACTGGTTGGTCAGCACGCGCTTCCACGCCTCGTCCAGTTGCCCGGAGGGCAAAGCGAACCCGTTCAGCGCCGCCGCGGCGACGCCCCACAGCTCAGCTTCGCGCAGGGCCAGCTCGGCCTTTCGGTTGCCGCGCTTGGTTCGTGCCTGGGACGTGTAGGTGCCCCGGTGGGCCTGGAAGTAAAGCTCGCCGACGTAATTGACGTCCGGGACGCCCCTTTCCTCGAGGTCCCTGAAGTAGTCGATGGGCGAGGCGATGCGCACCCGAGGGCAGCCCTCCAGGTCGGCCTCTCGTCGGGCGAACTCCAGGTGGTTCCGCTCGGGTCCGCCTCCGCCGTCGCCCCAGCCGAACGGCATCAAGCGGGTGGAGATGCCGTCCTTCTGCCGCCGCTCGCGCCAGCGCTGCACCACGTCGCTGGGACGCATCTCGGAGTTGTAGTTGTTGCACAGGTGGACCAGCACCTTCGAGCCGTCGATGCCCTCCCAGGTGAACGTGTTGTGCGGGAAGGGCTGGCCGCCGTTGTAGTTCCAGAAGATCTTGGCCGTCGAGAAGTACTTCACCCCGCAGCCGCGCATCACCTGCGGCAGCGCGCCGCTGTAGCCGAACGCGTCGGGCAGCCAGAGCAGTTCCGTCTCCACGCCCAGCTCCTCCCGGTAGAAACGCTTGCCGTAGAGGAACTGCCGCACCAGGGCCTCTCCGCCGGAGATGTTCGTGTCCATCTCCACCCACGTGCTGCCCTCGGCCACGATGCTGCCGTCGCCGATGCCGTCCTTCACCCGCTCGTAAAGCTCCGGATAGTGTGCCTTGACACGGCGGAACAGCTCCGCCTGGCTGTGGAGGAACTTGTGCTCGGGATGCTCGGCGGCCAGCTCGAGCTGCCGGCCCAGGGTCCGGGCGGCCTTGCGGTCGGTTTCCTGCAGGGGCCAGAGCCACGCTACGTCCAGGTGGCCGTGCCCGTAGGCGTACATCTCCGGCGCCGTTGAGCCGTTTCTGCACTCCAGCAGCGGGCGCAGCCGCTCGCGGCCACGCCGTACCGTCTCCAGCATCTCTTCACGCGGAAGCTCCACGTCAACGATGGTGGTGAACTCTCGCAGCCCGGCGTCTATCTCCGCGACCCGCAGCGAATCCTCGTCGAGGCTCTCGCGAAGGTGGAACAGCGTTTCCACGTCCACCCACAACTGGTAGGCTTCCTCCTCCCAGATGCCCAAGGTGGAGGTGCCGACCTGCTGCTGGCGCTCGGGGGGTTCGGGCACAGTCTCGATGCCCGGCGGGACGGGCCCGGCGGTTACCGGCGTCGGTCCGTGACCCGCGTACGCCTCGGTCAGAACGTCGTAGGTCTCGCCGGGCACTCCGTCGGTGGTCAGGGTAGGGTCGCCCTGACCCACGGCGCGGCCGTCAACGAATGTCATGAGCGCACCGCCCGGCCGCAGGCGTAGGACGATGCGCTCGCCTTCGGCCTCGGCAGGTAGCGTGACGGTGGTACGGAACCAGCCGTACTCCCACTTGGCGCCCCAGGGCGTTCCTGAAGGCATCGGCTCGAACGGCCCGTCGGCCGCTTCGGCGGGGGTCAATTGCTCGGTCGTGGTGAAGCCGCTCAGCTCGAGTTTGCCCAGCGGTCGGTAGAAGACCCTGGGAAGCGCCTGGCGCCACTGCTCCAGCCGGCGCCTCCATTCGGGTGAGAGTGCCATGCTGCGATTCTCCAGTCTATGGGGAGGAACGTCCGGAAGCCCGCGTTCGGTCGCCGGGCACGGGACGCCCATTCTACCGACGTGGGCCGCCGCTGCAAGCAAGCCGCCGCGCACACAGCGAGCAAGCGAGAAGGGCCGCCCGCAAAAAGGGCTTGCCGTCCGTGGGGCCATGGGCTATATTGCGCATTGTACCTGCGGGCACACCGGTTGGTGAATCGGGCAACGGCACCCCGCAGGGGGCAGATGGCCATCCGAAACACTGGGGGAAGGGGGCGCACCATGCAGGACGTAATGGAGACGTTGACGGAATGGGCGACGCTATACGGCCTGAATCTCCTCGGCGCTGTTCTAATCCTGATAGTCGGCTGGATCGCCGCGAAACTGATCCGCCGTATTGTGCGGGGGATGATGGAACGGGCCAGGCTGGACAAGATGCTCGTCTCTTTCGGCGGGCATCTGAGCTACGCCGTGGTGATGGTCTTCGTCATCATCGCGGTCATCAACCGGCTGGGGGTGCAGACGGCATCCATGATCGCCGTCTTGGGCGCCGCCGGCCTGGCCATCGGTTTCGCCCTGCAGGGCTCGCTGGCCAACCTGGCGGCGGGGGTCTTGCTGCTGGCCTTCCGGCCGTTCAAGGCGGGCGACTTCGTGGAAGCGGCCGGCGTCTCGGGCACGGTGGACGAATTGCGCATTTTCACCACGCGGCTCATCACGCCCGACAACCGGGTGGCCATCATCCCGAACGCGAAGCTCACCGGCGACAACATAATCAACTACACCTCCCGCGGCACGCGCCGGGTGGACCTGGTGATAGGGATCGAATACGGGGCCGACGTCGCCCGCGCGAAGGAGGTCCTGGAGGAAGTGCTGGCCGCGGACGAACGGGTCCTGGACGACCCCGCGCCGACGGTGGCGGTGCTGGAGCTGGCCGACAGCAGCGTGAACCTGGCCGTCCGGCCGTGGACGAACGCCGACAACTACTGGGACGTTTACTTCGGCGTGCTGGAGGCGGCGAAGGTCCGCCTGGACGCCGAAGGCATCGGCATCCCGTTCCCGCAGCACGACGTCCACCTCTTCCAGCAGGCGTGAGGCCGACGGCGTGCCTCCGGCAGGAGGGCGGCAGGCGGGGCACTGGCCGTGCGCGCACCGAAGACGGGTCATGGCGCAGGGGACTGCTCGTTTCAACTGAGCACCGGCATGAGAAACCACATGAAAATCGGGGTTTGTGGAAGCACCATTCATGTAACGGGGATGATTGAAAAGATTAGCGGTGCC
>JAWODG010000212.1:0-57660 GCA_046483385.1 Candidatus Brocadiia bacterium
CCCCATGGCGTAAGCCTGGGGGAAGGAGACGATAGGAGCACAGAGAGCCCGCCGAATGGCGGGCGGCACAACCTCAGGCCGAAGCCAGATGGCCCCGGAGCCCAAACATGAGGTGCCGCCCCTTGCGGGGCTCTGCTTCCTTCTTCCCACCGCTCACCCGGGCTAACGCCTGGGCCTCACACCTGTCGCCCGCCATACTGCGGGCTTCACTCACTTCCGCCGCACATGGTTATTGACTGAACGGCGAGGTTCCCGCCAAGGCGGGTCAACTTCGCCCGCCCGGTGCGCACTGCTTTGGTACTTAGCCGGAGTAACCACCGGCCGTCGGTGCAACCGGAATCCCCGTGGCGGGCGGGTTGGCGTTAGCCGGCCAGCAGGCGACCTACGGGAAGAGGACGGGGAGCAGGTCCCGGTCGAATTCCATCAGCTCCTCCATGGCCTTGTCCACTTCGGAGCACGCCAGAATTCGTTCGGCCATTTCCTGAGCGTCTTCGTATTTGACCGTGCGGATGATCTTCTTGATCTCCGGCACCACGAACGGCGGGGCCACGCTGAAGGCATCTATCCCCAGGCCCAGCAGCAGGATGGTGTAGATGATCTCGCTGCCCATCTCGCCGCAGAGCCCCACTTTGACGCCCTTCTCATGGGCGGCGTCCACGGTCATCTTGATGAGGCGCAGCACGGCCGGATGCAGTGGCTGGTACATGTCCGCCACGTGTTCGTTGGCCCGGTCGATGGCGAGCGTGTACTGGATGAGGTCGTTGGTGCCGATGCTGAAGAAGTCGACGTATTCGGCGAGGGCGTCCGCGTAAACGGCCGCCGACGGGACCTCGATCATGATGCCCACTTCCATGTCGTGGTCGTAGTCCTCGCCCTCCTCGTCGAACTCCTCCCGAAGCTCATCGAGGATTCCGCGTAGCGTCTTCAGCTCCTCCGTGGAGGAGACCATGGGGAACATGACCTTGACGTTGCCCTGGGTGCTCACGCGCAGTATCGCGCTGAGCTGCTCCCGCAGAATTTCCGGATGATCGAGGCAGTAGCGGATCGAGCGGCGCCCGAGGAACGGGTTCTTCTCATGCATCATGTCCGCCCCGCCGCCGAACTTATCGGCGCCCAGGTCCACGGTGCGGATGACAATGGGCCGCCCGTCGAGCTGGCGTATGGCCTCGGTATAGGCCTCCACGTGCTCTCGCTCAGTGGGGGGCGTATCACTGGTCAGATAGAGGAATTCGGTGCGATAGAGCCCGATGCCCTCGGCTCCATGCTCGACCGCCCGGGCCACCTCCCGGGGGAACTCGATGTTGGCCATTATCTCCACCCGCCGGCCGTCGGTCGTCTCGGCCGGCAGGTCGCGCAACTCCTCCAGCAGCGTCAGCTCCGTCTCCATCGCCTGGCTGCGCCGCTGCCGGTAGGACTGGAGGGTCTCCTCGTCCGGATCCACGATCAGCAGGCCCCGGTGACCGTCGATGATCACATGGTCCCCGCCGCTAAGCTCGTTGCTGACCGAACCCAGCCCCACCACGGCCGGGATGCCGAGAGCGCTGGCGATGATGGCGGTGTGGCCGGTGGGGCCGCCCGCGTCCATGGCGATGCCCCTGACCCTCTCCTGATCGACCGAGGCGGCCTGGCTTGGGCTCAGGTCATGGGCCACAAGGATGACGTCGCTGCTGAGGCTGTCCAGCTCCTCCCGGCGTGCTCCCAGCAGCTTACGCAACAGGCGGCGTTCGAGGTCATCCAGATCGGGCACGCGCGTGGCCAGGAAGGGATCTTCCTGGAACATCTTGCGCCACTGACGCATGGTGCGCGAGACGGCAAACTCGGCGGTGTACTTCTTCTCTTTGATGCGCTCGAAAAACTCTTCCCGGAAGTACTCGTCCTGCAGCATGCCGGCGTGGGCGCTGAATATCTCGGCTATTTTGGAGCCGGCCTTCTCGGTGACGTGCCGGGAAAGCTCCTCCAGTTCCTGCAGGGCCTCATCCATGGCCTGCTGCAGGCGCTCGACCTCGGCGTCCACCTGTCCGTCGGCGACGAAGTGTTCGGGTATGCGCACACCCTCCGCCTCAAGCAGGAACACTTCGCCTATGGCGATGCCCAGGCTGACCGGTATGCCGCGTTTGATCTCCATGCTCAGCCGCTCTTTCGGCCCTCTTTCACCATCTCGTCCTCGATGTAGAAGCAGTGCCCTGCCAGATTCTCCAGGACCGCCCGGGCCTGCTCGGCGTCTGCGCCCGCTATCTCGAAGCGGGGGCGGGTGGTGGCGGACAAGCCGATCTCCTGCAGCGCCTCCCGCTCTTTCGCATCAACGGTGCTGCTGTCAATCTCGGCGTGAATATCGCTCTCGAAGCAGGAGGCCAGCGTGGCAAGCCGGTCGATGTGGCGCTCGGTGCACGAGTCGGTGTCGAGGTTGTCCTCCACGAAGAAGTCCTGCTCGGCCAGGAAGCGGAGAACGTTCACGCACTGTCGGGCGTCCTCCCCCCGGGCGGTGATGGTCATCTCATCGCCGTGGCGGCCGCCCAGGCTCATCAGGTTCATCACGCTCTTGCCCGGCACGCGACGGCCGTTCATCTCCACCTCGACCTCGGCGCGAAAGACGCGCGCCAGTTCGGCGAACCGCTGGACGGGACGGACGTGGAATCCCAGTTCGTTGCCGATCCGCACCTTTGCGCTGTGTTCTTGGCTGCTTGCCATTCTGCTCGCACTCGATCCAAAAGTGCACAAATCAGGCGCCCCGCACCGTCTCCTAACTGCTCATCTCCGCCACCAGCTCGATCACCTCCCGGGCGTTCGAACTCTGGGCGGCAAAGCGCCGGAAATCCGGGTCCTGCACCAGCCGGGTTATGCTCTCCATGATGGCCACGTATTCGTCGGTATGGTCCCTGGGCGCCACCACGAGGAACACCTCATGGACGGGCTCTCCGTCCAACGCGTTGAACTCGACGCCGCCGCTGCTGTAGCCGAAGGCGACGACGGGCTTGTCCAGCCCATCCAGGCGGGCATGGGGCACGGCAACACCCTTGCCTATTGCCGTGCTGCCCAGTTTCTCCCGGTCGATGATTCTGGACATCGCTTCGTCAACGAGGTCCTCGGGCATCAACCGGCCGTCCACCGCTTGCTCCAGCAGGGCGCGGACGGCTTCTTCCCGCTCCTCCCCCTGCAGTTCCATGCAGACGGTGCTCTCAGACAGATAGTCCACCAGCGCCATGGATCACTCCAACCACCAGGTTCTCTCTGACGCCGCCGGCGCCCATGCAGGGGCCCGGCCTCGTGATGCCGCATTCACCCGGCCTGCCCCTGACCCGTACGGTTCTTGTGGCTGACCAGCTTGTCGTGCAGCCGGGTTACCTGCCTCTGGAGTTTTGCGAAGGCGCCGTCGATGCACTTGTACATGTCGTGCCCCCTGGCCTCCGCCACCAGGTCCGCGCGATGGCACTTGGCGAGTATCTCCACAAGCTGGTTGCCGGCGTCCACGTCCAGTGTTACCGTGACGTACTGTATTTTATCGTCGAACCGGGTCAGTTTTTCGATGTTCTCCCGGATCTGTTCTTCCATCGCTTCGGTGACTTCGACGTGCCTTCCTGCGATTTGGACGTCCACTCTGGCAAGCCCCTTTCAGGCAAAAGGAAGTCCCACGTCCGCTTCTGCACTCAATCGCCGCCGTCGGTCGCGCCGGCGGGCAGTTCCGCCTGCGCCCCCGCTGCTGCGGCGGCACCGTTCTTGGTCAGCATCCCCGCCGTGATAAAAAAGCGGAATGCCTCGTCAACCGTCATCTCAACGCTCACTATCTCGTCCCGCGGCACCAGCAGCACGAAGCCGGTCAACGGCGTCGGCGACGTAGGGATGAACACCGTCAGCAGCTCGCTGTCCAGCTCTTTCCTGACCGGCTCCAGCCCTTCGCTGGTGACAAAACCTAATGAGTATATCCCCTTCCGGGGGTATTGAACAGCGACAACGTCGCTGAATCCCCGCCGATCCCGCTGACCGAAGACAAAATCGGCCACGTTGCGCGCATGCGGATAGACCGCCTTGATCACCGGGAAACGCGTGAAAACGCGGTCCACGAAACGCATCAAACGCCCGCCGATGTAGCCGCGCAAGAACTTGCCCAGCAGGTAAACCAGCACGGCCAGAACCAGCAGTCCCAGCAGCACGCCGACCGCCCGCGGGAAGCGCTCCTGCGCGTAGGCCCGGCGCTGTCCCAGAGTCCTCACAGACTCCGCTCCCGCCCCCGGGAAAAAGGCCTCGAAGACCTGTTCGTTCCGGACGATCAGTTCCCGGAAGAAACCGTTCGCCGCCTGACCGACGGTGGCGTCGATCTGGCGGTAGAGCCAGGCGAAAAGGATGATCGTAACGAGTATGGGGAAAAGCGCAGCCAGACCGGTCAGAAAGTTCCTCTTGAAGTCGTCACTGAAACCGGTCTCGCTCATCGGCGCCCTCAGGACTGCCACCGGTCGCCGCGGTGACCGGCGGGCCACGACGGTGACCAGATTTCCCAGTTTGCAATTTTAGCCAGCCAGCCGCGTGGCGTCAAGCAGAACCACACGAATTCCAGCACCATAGACGACGTTAACCACTGTTAGTAAACCACTTAGGATAAACGTCGCGTCCCATCAGCACCCTCTCCATCCGCACCGCCACTCCGTGCTCGGCCCCCAGCACCTGACCGGTCCCCATCTCGGCCCGGCCCAGCCCGATCAACTCCCCCCTCCCGGTCACCACGGCCACGCGTTCGTCCGGCCCGAAGTCCTCCAGCGCCGCCACGCCGGGCACGGCCAGGGGATAGCCCGTGCACAGGCTGTGCACCGCGCCGTCGTCCACCCAGACCCTGGGAACAACCCCTTCCAGCAGGTCTTCCGCCGGAAGGATGGCCTCCCGCAGCGGCCCTTCGTCGCCTTTGTCCGCGGATCGGACCGCGCGCTCCAACTCTTCGAGCGTCACGCATTCGTCGATTCCGATTGACCCGCTGGCGGTCCGGCGCAAGCCCGTCATGTGGGCACCGCACCCGAGGCGGCGGCCGAGGTCGTGCGCCAGCTTGCGGATGTAGGTGCCGCCCTCGCAGCGAACGCGGAAGTCCACCCGGCGTCCCTCTCGCCCGGTCACCTCGAACTCGTGCACCTCGCGCTCCCGCGCCTCCCTCTTGACGCTGCTGCGCACCGGGGGCACCTGCACGATGGTCCCCCGGAAGTCCTCGAGTGCTTCCTGAAGGCGGGCGGGCTCCACGTCGTCGTGCAGGCGCAGGCTGCCCTCGTAAACCTTGTCGGATCCGAGGAAGAGATCACACAGCGGCGTAACGCGCTGAAGAAGAATCGGCAGCACGCCGGTGACCTTCGGGTCCAGTGTGCCCCCGTGCCCGCCCTTCTCGGCCCCCAGCAGGCGGCAGACGCGCTCGGCGCAACCGCGTGAGGTGGGTCCGGAAGGCTTGTCCAGCAGTACCGCGCCCCGGCGGATGTGCTCGCGCAGATCCCGCTCCCCGGGGGGGCAGCCCCACTCCGGGTTGCTCTCCGTGCGCTGAATGACGTGTCTGGTCACCAGAATTCGGCGCTCAAACAGTGACGAGTTCGTAGTCTCGGCTCCCCAGCCCGATCTCCTCGCCGTGGGTAAGCTGCACCTCGGGGTGGAGGTCCGGCCACACGTCGCCGAACAGGTCGCCCCCGTGCGCCTCATTCACCAGGTCCACGGCCGCTTGATCCACGGCGACCGGGTCGGTAGAGGCCAGGATGCCCACGTCGTCGCATATGATCTCACTCGTGCCGCTCTCGCAGTTGCAATCCTTAGTCGTCCGATAGATGAAGGTGATGAAGCCGGCACGGTCAGATTTATCCTTCAGGATGCCGAAGGCGTACTCGGCCATCTTCTCATTGAAATTCTGCGCCGACTCGCTCCATGAAAAACCCATCGCCCCCACGGGACAGACCGAGACACACTCCCCGCAGCCGATGCACGCCTCGTCATCGATGGCGGCGACATCGTCCACTTCGATGGCATCCTCCGGGCACCATTCCGCGCAAGTGCCGCAGGCGACGCATTTGCCCTCTCGCACTTCCGGTCGCCCGGCGGAGTGCTGCCGCAGCTTGCCGGCCCGTGAGGCCAGCCCCATGGCCACGTTCTTGATGGCGCCGCCCATACCCGCCATCATGTGGCCGGTCAGGTGGGTCACCACGAGGACAGACGGAATGAGCGTTAGGTCGGCGGCCACCGCGACCGTATCGAAGTGCTTCAGGTTGACGGGCATCTCCACGTGCTGGTTACCCTTCAGACCGTCCAGGAACAGCAGCGGGCAGCCCATCTCCTGCGGGCCGAAGCCATGTTCCATGGCCAGGTTGAAGTGGTCGTAGGCGTTGGAGCGTTGCCCGCGGTAGAGTGTCGAGGTCTCAACCAGGCACGGCCGCGCGCCCGCCTCGCGCACCTCGTCAATCACAGCCTTGACGAAGGGGGCCGGCACATAGCTGTCGTTGTTACGCTCACCGAAGTGGGTCTTCACGGCCGCGAGGCCGTCCTCGGTCAGGACGGACCCCAGATCCGCGGCCCGGAAGAGGCGCTGGGTCTTGGCACAGATGGACTCCTGGCTCTCCTCGGCGTCGAATCCGGCGTAGTGAACTGTAGCAGCCATTGCTGTCGCGTTACCTCGATCTCAGAAGAAGGGCCAACGGCGGGGAACGAAAAAACTGGTGCCAGAGGCGGGATTTGAACCCGCACGGGCCGTGAGGCCCATCGGTTTTTGAGACCGACGCGTATGCCGATTCCGCCACTCTGGCACCGCGGGGCGCCCCGCAAGGACAGAATCCCACTGTAGTTGACGGGCTCGGCGAAGTCAAGCCGAGGGCGCCTCAGGGCGTCTCCTCGGCAGTCTCCGGAGTTTCCTGCGGCAGCGCGATGACGCGGATGCGCCGCGCTTCCGTCACGTAGCGGTCAAGCACGTCCAGCATGTCATCGGTCGTGTAGGTGGTGTACTTGTCCATCGCCTGCTTGACGTCCTCCAGACGCGTCCCGTGGTAGTCCATGTCCGCCATCACACGGGCCCAGTAGGAGGGTTCCTGCTGCTGGGTCTCGATGACGTTGGCGAACTGCCTGCGCACCGTGGCCATCTCCTCGGCGCTCGGCCCGTCGGCCGCGAATTGCTGCATCAGATTGCGCGTCAGCCGGGCAGCCTCCGCGGCCTCGGCGGGGCCGGCCGTGAACATGCTCACAAACCGACCGGTGCCGCGGTACGCCGTGGCGGCCTGGGCGAAGCAGAAGGGCGAGTACGTCAGCCCCCGCTCTTCCCGTATCTCCTCCCGCAGCCGCGTCTGCAGTATCTGGGAGGCTATCTGCAGCACCCGTCGGTCCTTCATGTCGGTCCAGTTGGCGCCCCGCCAGCCCACCATCACGAGCGCACGCGGGGTGATGGTGTCCACTTCGATGGTGGACTCCAGAGGTCCGGCGTTCACATCCACCTCCCGCAGTTCGGACAGGGCGCCGGCCACCGGCGCTCTCTCCGGCAGGGAGCCCAGGTACTTCCGCACCAGCCGCAACGCCCGGTCGCGGTCGATGTCCCCTACCACGGCGGCCTCGATCGGGCCGCTCTTCACCAGTCGGTCCAGCCACGCCTGCCCCTGCTGCAGCGTGAGGGAGTCCACCTGTTGCCGCGAAGGAAACTGCAGCCGCACGTCGCCGCCGCTCAGCAGGCGTTTGGCCTCCTCCTCGAGTTGTGCCTGTACGTCGGTCCGGCGGCGCTGGACCTCCTGGACCATCTGGTCCTTCCACACCCTCAGCGCGGACGGTTCGATGCGCGGCCGGGTCAACAGCAGGTGCACCAGGCGGAAGCCCTCCTCAATGTCTTCCGGCGTCCCGCTCAGGCTGACCAGCAGCGAATCGGGCGTGGCGGTTCCTCCCAGTTCCGCCTTCTTGCCCGTCATGTAATCGCGGATCTGGGTAGAGCTGAACCGTTCGGACGCGGGCTGCTTCAGAACCAGCGCGGCCACCTCCGTGACGCCCCGATTCTCCGGGGTTTCCTGCATGGCGCCTCCGGCCAGCGTGATGCGCACGAGCACCTCGTCCTTCTTGTAGTCCATGTGCCGCACGTGCGCCCGCACGCCGTTCTCCAACGTCACGGAGACCACGCCGAGGTCGGTATCCTCCTCGCGCTCGGCCACGCGGGCGTAGTTCGGCTCGGTCTCCAGCAGGTTCTCGATTGGTCTGCGAGCGGCCTGGGGCTCCACCTCCACCTGTTCGGCGCGTTTCCCCGCGCTCAGCAGCGCCTCCTTCTCCGGCTTCCCGAAATCGTCCGTCTCCGGCATCGTCAACAGCAGCAGCCGGGCGTCCGCCGAGTAGTTGCGCCGGAAAGCCTCCAGGACCTCCTGCAGGCTGATCCCTTCCATCAGTTCTTTGGTCAACTCCAGCCGCTGGGCGGCGGAGGTCGGGGGTCGGTCCTCGGAGACGCACTCGTTCATGTAACGCAGAAAGAACCGCTGGTCCCGCGTGGGCTCGGCCTGCGCGGCCCTCTCGGCGGCCGAGACCCTGGCCCGCTTCGCGTTCTCGAACTCCTGCGGCAGGAACCCGTGCTCCCGGGCCCGCTTCAGCTCCACCAGCAGCGTCTCCAGTGTCTCCTCCCACCGGTCCGGCGCGCAGTCGGCCTCGCATGTGATATAAGTCGCCACGTTCAGCAGGGGGAACTTGGCCAGTTCGGCCTCCTGAAACGGCGCTTCGCCCTCCTGAACCATGTCCGATAGGCGCCGGTTGAGGATCCAGATGCCGAGGTCATCCACGAGGTCCCGCCTGAAATCGCCCACCGTCTGCAGCGGCTCGAGCGGTCGGATGGAGAGGGCTTCAACGGTGGCGACTGTCACCTCCGGGTCGGTGAGGACGGCCGCGCGGGTCTCCTCATAGGGCTCGATACCCGGGTCCGCATCCGGTTGGGTATCCTCGACGGGCTCCCACTCGCCGAACGCATCCGCCACGAGCTTCCGCATCCGCTCCGGCTCCACGTCGCCCACCACCAGCAGTGTCGAATCGCCGGGGCGATACCACGTTTCGTAGTACTGCCGGAAGTCCTCGGAGTCCAGCCTCTCGATGACTTCCTCCTTGCCGATGGGCAGGCGTTCGGCGACCCGCGACCCGGGCAGCAAGATGGGCAGCACCTTTTCGAGCACGCGCTGGTAGGGTCCCTCGCGTGCCCGGACCTCCTCGAGCACTACGCTGCGCTCCTTGTCGATCTCCTCCTGCAGCAGGCTCAGCCGGAAGGCGAAGTCCGCCAGACAGGTCAGCCCCTTGCGCAGGGTCTCCTCCTCGGTGTCCGGCAGCGTCAGGGTGTAAGTGGTCTGGTCGAACCCTGTGAACGCATTCTGGTGGTGCCCGAAGGTCAGGCCGATGGACTCGAAGAACTTGATAAGCTCCCCGGGCGGGAAGTTCTCGCTGCCCCGGAAAGCCACGTGCTCCAGGAAGTGCGCCAGGCCCCGTTGCGAGTCCGTCTCGTTCAGCGAGCCGGTGTCCACGTGCAGCCAGAGGCCCACGCGACCGGGCGGCACCTCGTGATGCCGGATCCAGACGTCCAGCCCGTTGGGCAGTTCCTCCATGTTTATCGCGGGGTCGGCCGGGAGGGGCTCCTCCAGAGCAGGCCCCTCCGCCGCCCACGCGGAACCCACGACCAGCCCGAGAACGGCGATCACTCCGGCCAGGTTACTCCTCAGACAAGGAATTCGCATTGGATGCTGTCTCCCTCTGTGGTTTCGGCGATGCAGACAACTGGATTATACCGAGCGTAGCCTGAGCATGGAATCGCGCGGCGCCTCGAACTCTCCTGTGAGCCGATGCTACGTTTCCGATCCGAGGGGCGCTATGGCACAGCGCCGGCTTCCCCGTTACCATGGCCGTTTCGTTGCGCAAAGTCGCTTTTGCCGCTCAAATTCACTACCGGAGCCGTAAACATGAAGTTTTTGTACGGAGGCACGCTCTCCGACGAAGACCGCGAACGCCTGCAGGACGCTGCACCTTCGGCGGTGATAGAGTCCGTGGAAGACCGCGACGAGGCCCTCCAGGCGATCACGGACGCCGAAGCCTATGTGCCGGGGCCGTGGGATGCCGAGTTACTGGCGGCCGCGTCGGCCCTGCGCTGGGTCCAGTTCCGGAGCGCCGGCGTCGGCCGCCGCCTGCTGCCCGAGCTGGAAGGCGCGGACATACTCATAACGAACGCCTCCGGGGTGTATGGGGTTCCCATGGCCGAGCACGCTCTGGCGCTGATGTTCGCGTTCAGCCGCGGCCTGAACGTGCTGGCCCGGGCGGAGGGCGGATGGCGGGAGAGCCGCAAGAAAGTGGGCTCCTCACTGCGAGAGCTCAATGGCGCCACGCTCGGGATACTGGGTTACGGCGGCGTGGGCCGCGCCACCGCGCAGCGGGGGGCCGCCCTGGGAATGCGCGTGCTGGCGGTGCGCCGTCGACCGGAGCCCGACGAGTTCGCCGATGAAGTCTGGGGCACCGACCGGCTCGACGACATGCTCAGGGAGGCCGACTACCTGCTGGTGAGCTGCGCCCTGACCGATGAGACGCGCGGCATCATCGGCGCACGGGAGCTGGAGCTGATGAAACCAACCGCCGTCGTCGTGAACGTCGCGCGGGGGGCCGTCATCGACGAGGAAGCCCTGACTGAAGCCTTGCGTCACGGCGCCATCGCGGGGGCCGGACTCGACGTTGCCGAGGAGGAGCCCCTGCCGGACGACAGTCCTCTCTGGCGCATGAAGAACGTCATCATCACGCCCCATTGCAGCGGTGCTTCGCCAAAGACGCACGAACGCCTGATGGGCCTGATAGCCGAGAACCTGGGGCGCTACGCGGCCGGCGAGCCCCTGCTCAACGTCGTGGACCTCGAAGCGGGATATTGACGGGGCAGATGGCACTGCGGGGCGAGTACGTTTGACCCGCCCGCCGTGGCCATTTATCGTGGATATTTCGCAACTCCAAACCCCGGGAGTTTCAGCATGGCAGGCGAGACTCAGGAAGAAGTGTCCGGACGCATCGAGCCGGCGAAGGCCCATCGCCTGATGGGCCTTGTGCAGTACGCCGAGGGCTCCGTAGTGAGCCGAACGCTGGTCGACACCGACGAGGGGACACTGACCCTCTTCGCCTTTGACAAGGGCCAGGCCCTCACCGAACACACGACTCCGTTCGATGCATACCTCAGCATTCTGGAAGGCTCGGCGGAGTTGACCATCGGGGACGAGACGGTGCTGGCGGAGGCCGGCCGGATGGTATTGATGCCCGCCAACGTGCCGCACGCGGTGCGCGCGCTGGAGCCCATGAAGATGATGCTGGTGATGATCCGCGCCGGCCAGTGACGAAGCCGGGGAACCCGCGGGCGGGGAGCCGGGAGATTCCGATACGGACCATTCATGGCTGATTCCACGGACACCGTGTTCGATGAAGCGCTGCAATGCGTTAGGCGCACGGCCGAGCGCTACGGCCGCCGCGAAGGCGTTGCACTGCAGCCGGACGACGCCGTCCGGGAGTACGTCCTGCGCGGGCTGGCGCGGAACGTCGTCGAGCACGGCAGGCCGTACTGTCCCTGCCGGGAGGTGACCGGCGAAGCCGAGCAGGACCGGGCGAACATCTGCCCGTGCCGGACGCACACGGACGAGATCGCCCGGATGGGCGAATGCGAGTGTGGACTCTACGTAGCCGAAGATACGGTTGAAAGGGAGTAGCGATATGGGGTTCACGATAGACGTAGGAACGACGGCGCCGGGCTTCACGCTGAAAGGCGTCGACGGGGAGATGCACAGTCTGGAGGACTACGCGGATAGCGAAGCCATAGTGGTGGTCTTCACCTGCAACCACTGCCCCACCGCGGTGCACTACGAGGACCGGCTGGTGGAGTTGCAGGAGGATTACGAGGACCGGGGCGTGCAGCTCATCGCCATCAACCCCAACGAGGACGAAGACCACCCGACCGACAGCTATGAGCACATGATCCAGCGGGCCGAGGAGAAGGGATTCAACTTCCCCTACCTGCGCGACGAGACGCAGGACGTGGCGCGGGCCTACGGCGCTGTGCGCACGCCCCACGTCTTCCTGCTGGACGGCGACCGCAAGGTGGTCTACGAAGGGCGCATCGACGACAGCCCCGACGACCCGGACAATGTGGGCCGGCACGACCTGCGCGAGGCCTTAGACGAGGTGCTTGCCGGCAAGCCGGTCTCCGTGCCGAGCACAAAGGCCATAGGCTGCACGGTCAAGTGGTGGGGCAAGGACCCGCACTGGATGCCCGACCGCTGAGGCGCGCGCCGAAACGGACAATTCACGGGGCCGCGGTTCCGCGGCCCCTTTTCTATTCGCGTTCCCCGAGATCGAACCTGCGGGCGAAGACCGCTCCCGGATGCGCTACCCGGACTTTGTAGACTGACGTCCGGGCGGTGACGTAGAGGGTGCGGCCGTCCTCGTCACCGAAGGCCAGGTTGGCCGGCCTCTCCGGCAACACGATCGTGCCCCTGTGCTCGCCGTCCGGCGCGAAGACCTCCACCCCTTCGAAGCCGGCCACGTAGAGGTTCCCCTCGACGTCCACCTTCATGCCGTCGGGGCGTAGCTGGTCGGGCTCCTCGAACTGGACGAACATCCTGTCGTTGCTCAGCGATCCGTCCAACTGCACGTCGAAGGCACGCACGTGGTGCTTCGCGGTGTCGGCGATATAAAGCACCTTCTGGTCGGGCGAGAAGGCCAACCCGTTGGGCCTCTCGAAGTCCTTCAGCAGCAGTTGCAGCTCCCCCACCGGACTGATGCGATAGACGCCCTGGAAGTCCAGTTCCCTGTCCTCCTCGTCGACGCCG
The DNA here is from genome assembly GCA_046483385.1 of Candidatus Brocadiia bacterium. Taxonomy (GTDB): domain Bacteria; phylum Planctomycetota; class Brocadiia; order SM23-32; family SM23-32; genus B1Sed10-231. The sequence goes on from JAWODG010000212.1 coordinate 12,789, forward strand.
TATGGAGGGTCTGTGAAGTAGATGGACCCATCAGAGCGCACTACCAGATCGTTGGGGCTGTTCAGACGCCGGCCCCTGTACTCGGACGCCAGCGCTATCACGGTGCCGTCCTCGAGCGTCCGGGACACCGTGCGCGTTCCGTGCTCACACGCCAGCAGGCGGCTTTCCTCGTCGAAAGCCAGTCCGTTGGAATTGCCACTGGGCTTCCGGTAGACCTCCTTCTCCCCGTCCTTCAGCCGGTAGATGGTGTCGGCCGGGATGTCGCTGAAAACCAGGTAGCCGTCCGGATGCCACATCGGTCCCTCGGTAAACTGACAGCCACCGGCCACCTTCTCCACCGGCCCCACGTCCAGACCGGGCGCCGCGCCGAGTGCCACGGCCGCCGCGCAGACCAGAACCACCACCATCGGTATCGCGCTGTGCATGTTCTACTCCCGTTTCATAGAGATGCCAGCCAGCCGCCATCCACGTAGATGACCTGACCGTTCACGAACGAAGAAGCCTTGGAGGCGAGGAACACGACCACGCCTTTCAGCTCGTCGGGCCGCCCCCAGCGTCCGGCCGCCGCGCTCTGCTTGACCCATTGGTCCCACTCGGGGTCCTCGGCCATGTGGCGGGTCATGTCGCTGAGGAAGTAGCCCGGCCCTATGCCGTTGACCTGGATGTTGTAACGTCCCCATTCGGTGGCCAGAGCGCGGGTCAGCATCTTGAGGGCGCCCTTGCTGGCGGCGTACGGAGCAGTGGTCGGACGGCCCCCCTCGCTCATCAGCGAGCAGATGTTGATGATCTTGCCGGCCTCCCGCTCGACCATCCTGGCCCCGACCGCCCGCGTCACGTAGAAGACGCCGTCAAGGTTGACCTCCATCAGGTGCTTCCACTTCCGCGTCGGCAGTTTCTCGAAAGGACCGCGCAGGTTGACTCCGGCGTTGTTGACCAGAATATCGATGGGCGCGAAGTTCTCCTCGATATCGGCCACCGCAGCGTTGACCGCGTCCTCGTCCGTCACGTCGAACGGGCTGACGTAAGTCTCGATGCCGTCCTCACCGAAATCTTCCTGGACTTCGACCAGGTCCTCTTCGTGGCGGCTGTTGAGCACCACGCGCGCCCCCGCCTCGCCCAGCGCACGGGCGAAGACGCGACCCAAACCGCGCGACGAACCGGTCACAAGAGCAGCCTTGCCGGTAAGATCAAACAGGTCCATCCGTTCCCCTCATGACTCCTGAGGCGTAGCAACCACAACCGGGACACCTGACCGAATTCATTATAGCCACAGCGCCCGGCACCGGAAACCGTGTGCCCTACCACGGCCAGTTCTAACCACGACGACCACTACGGACACGACGTTAACGGCGGAAGGGCGAGATGCCGACGACAGGAAGGGCCGTGGGGGAGCCCGGACGACGGCCGGGAAAACCGATCGTCCTCCTCGTCGTCCTCGTCCTCGTCCTCGAAAGCAAAGAACACGGGACAATGAACGGCAGACTGCGGAATGTCAGTTTTTCGGGAAGTTGAACCCTCGGTTGTGGTCGTCATGCCGTCATAGTCCCGGCGGGCTCACGATCAGGTCGCTGACGCGACCCCCACAGTTCGCCATACGTCGAACGGCTGTGCCACCCAAGCCCGTTACTCGTCGTTCGTCGCGCCCGTAGTGGTCGTTGTGGTTCGCTGCCGTTAGCGTAGTTCCACACCCGTCTCGGCGGCCACCTCGCGGATATAGGCCGCGGCTCGCGCGAACTCGTCCTCGTCGGGCAGGTGCTCCAGGACAAGCGGTACGTCGTCCTCCAAAGCGTCTAACTCCTTCAGGAACGTGGGGTAGTCCAGCAACCCGGTGCCGGGCCGCGCCTCGTCCAGGTGAACGGTCAGCTTGTCGCGCAACTGAATGTCCTTGGCGTGACAACTGCGTATATGCGGCCCCAGCTTCTCGAAGCACTCCTTCAGCAGGGACCCGCTGTTGTATGCCACCTCCGGGCTGGTGACGAGATTCACCGGGTCAAGGTGCACGGCGAAGGCCTCCCTGTCGACGGCCCTGATCAGCTCCAGGTAACTGTCGGCCGTGTGCGGGAATATCCAGGGCATGGTCTCGAGCGTGTAGAAGGTGCGTTCCGGTTGGACGGCGTCGATTATCTCGCGCACGGAGGCCACCGTCATCTCGAACGTCTCGTCCGTGAGATTGTCGGGATGGGCCCCGGCCCACCTCGGGCCGCGCGAGCCGGCAACGTTAACGCAGCAACGCGCCCCGATGCGCTCGGCCAGGTCAAGGCGGGCAACGCAGCTACGGATGGCTTCGGCGCGCTCGTCGGGATCGGAGCTTATGGGATTCCACCCGAACGCGCCCACCTCGGCGACAACGATGTCCGCCTCGCGCGCGGCCTCGGCGAAGTCATGCACGGTGTCGTCATCGGCGTCCGGTTCCAGCGGGCAACGCGCGGCGCCGTAGCCGACCTCCCGCACAGCAGCGGCCCACGAGGCCGCGTCGTCCCAATCAGCGAAAATGGGTCCACCAAGTCGCATACGGCATTCTCCTTGGAGCAGAAAACAGAACCGGCCGCACCCGGACCGGTTGTGAGCGGCCAGTATATCAGCGGGGCAGCCGTCCGCCAAAGCGACCGGAAGAACTCAGCTCTCTCCCCTCGGTTCTTCCTCCCGCAGGGCGGCCAGCGCCTCGGCGAGACCGTCATCCTGCCGGCGATGGGCCGCCTGCTGGAGCCACGGGACGGCGGCCGGGTTGCCCGCGTCGCGCAGAGCCGCCAGCAGCCGCCTTCGCTGCTCGGCCGGCAATTGCCACAGGCCACCTGCCCCCTGCCTTACCGCATCCATATCCCGAACGGCTATACGCGCCAGCGCCCCCCGCACGCGCTTTGGACAATGCCGTTCCCCCAGCAGATAACTGACGGCCTCCGAACCACCAGCGCGGCCGAGCGCCTCGAGAGCGGCCCGACGCAGGCGTCTGTCGAGCGTATGGCGGCAGGTTGCCAGGACGTCCTTCTCGGCGGCGGCGTCAAAACCGGTCTCCAGGTCGCGAAGCGTCCTGAGGCGCCGGCGGGTGAGCCACTCCCACGCGCCCGCCAGCGTGACAGCGGCCAGTCCGCCTCCGATGGCCAGGTAGACCGGTCCTGCGGCGCGCCCCGGCCGGGTGCCCGCCAGCACGGCCAGCGCCAGCAATGGGACCACCGCGGCAAGCACGCCCTTCGCCGGCTGCCAGGCCTGCAGCGCCGTCGCAACCGTGGCGGCGGCGCACATGACCGCCGCGATGCCGAGCCCCACCACCAGGCTGCCGCCGCCCACGTACTGCAGCCACCGTCCGGACTCCACCACCGCCAGGTAAGACAGCGGCAGTGCCACCAGCCACAGCATCAACGTCAGAAACAGCCCCACCGCACCGCGGCGGACGCACAGGTAGATGCTGACCACCCCGAGGATGACCCAGACCGCCACCGGCAGGAGATAGTTGGCGAACCGATAGCCCGGCGCCACGCGCCCCCTGGCCCTGCGCACGTCGAGCAGCCCGGCGCCCAACAACCCATCCCGGTAATGGGGACCCGGAATGGGCACGGCTGAATCGGCGACCAGCCGAAATGCATCCCTCGGGGAAAGTTCCGGCCTGTGGTTCAGGACGAACGCCACCGTGGCGGCGACCCGGGGGGCGGCAAAGGACGTCCCCCGCGCCTCCATCTCCCGACGCAGACGCTCGTAAGGGAGGAACTCGTAGTCGATGAAGGAAATGTCGCCCGAGGCAGCGATGTCGATGTGCGGGCCGAAGTTCGAATGCAGCGCCTTGCCCTCCCGGGTGGCGCTGGCGACCGCCACGACCTCGTCGTAGCCGGCCGGATAGCGCCGTTCATCCGAGTCGTCGTTCCCGGCGGCAGCCACGACGAGCACGCCGGCCCGGTGGAGCCGGTCCATGAGTTCGGCCTCTGCGTCATCGGGGTCCGGCGCGGCCAGGCTGATGTTGACGACGACTTTGTCCGCGGGGTGGCGCCGCGCGTGTTCCAGAGCGGTTCGCAACCCCTCGAGATAGGCTGTTCGGTCGGCCGCGCCCTCCGCGGTCTCGACGGGAATGGCCACGATGCGGGCGTCGCAGTAGCTGACCATTACCCGTCCTACCAGGCTGCCGTGGCTGACGTCGGAGGCTCGAAGCCCGGCCACGCGCCCCTCCAGGAAGCGGTGGTTGACCGGGCTGTCCAGCAGGAAGATGACGGCCGGCCCGGAGGGGGACGGTCGAGGAGCGGAGAGGCATCCAGCAAGAGAGGCGAGCGCTATCAGTAAGCACAGAACCCACAGCGTGGTCGCGGACAGTCGCCTCCCGCTGCGGACGGCAGCCATCAGCGGTACGTCGGCACCAGCACCCGGTCGGCCGGGTGCCTGGCGCCGCTCGAAAGCCGCCACTCCCCCACTTCCCGCCACTGGAGTCGGTCTGGATTAGCGCCCACGGAAGCCTCTCAGCCAAAGTTCTGCCGCAGGACCTCCACTGCCGTCTCAGGCATCCACGATGCAGCCGCGGAGGTAGGCGGCGAACCGGTCCACGCCCTCCATCGGGTCATCCGGCTCCTCGTACTCGATGGCCAGGTAGCCGTCGTAGCCGGCCTCTCGCATGATGCGCACCACCCTTCGGTAGTCAATGGGCATCCGCTCTTCGCCCTGCCGGCAGGTTACCTTCGCGTGGGTAGTGACGGTGAGAGGAGCACAGCGGGCGTACTGCTGATAGACGTCGCCAGTGAAGTTGCCGAAGTCCAGGTTGATGCCCACCCACGGGTTCTCCCTGGTGGGCTCGACCAGGTCCAGGATGCCGTCGGCGTCGGAGGTCAGCCCGCCGTGGCTCTCCAGCCCCAGCACGACGCCGTACTTGGCGGCGGTGACGGCGCACTGGGTCAGACCCTCGCGCACCCAGCGCCTGGCCACTTCCTCTTCCACGCCCTCCGGCCTCGCACCGGCAAAGACGCGCAGCACAGGCGAGCCGAGCCGGGCGGACTTCACGATCCAGTCTTTCACGTGGTTTATCTGCTCGTGGCGCTTGTCCGCCTCGGCGTTGCTGAAATTGCCGCCGACCGCCGTGCCGCTGACGTCCAGACCTCGCCGGAACACCTCCCGCTTGATATGGTTCAGGTAGCGATCGGTCTCCTCCGGGAAGTAATACTGCGTCAGCTCGACGCCGTCCATGCCGATTTCGGCACAGACGTCGAGGAAGGACTCCAGCGTCATCTCGCCGTTCTGGAGCAGTTCGCGATACGAGTAGGCACAGCACGAGAGCTTCATCTTCGTCCTCCTCCTTTCCTTGCGCCTCGGTCTCGGTCAGGCCACGGGCGTGTGCTGGACTTCGCTGTCGCCCTGCACGCCGTGGCTCTCGGGAGGCGCGGGGAAGTAGATGCGGGGGAACATGGCGGCCAACTCGTCCGCCACTTCGGGCTTCTCTTCGATTATGTTGTTCCGCTCGCGCGGGTCGTCCAGCAGGTTGTAAAGCTCGTCCGGCGCGTCCCCGCCGCGCACCACGAAGCTGTATGCCTTGTTGCGCACGGCGCGATCCGGGGCGCCGTAGTAGCCGGAGATGGTCGCCTCGCGGACGGCCTCGCATTCGCCGCGGATGAGCGGCATGAGGCTGATTCCGGACAGGTCGTGGGTGGCCGGCCCGAGCCCCAGGGCGTCCAGCCAGGTGGGCATCAGGTCGGGGAACTGTGCCAGCGCGTCCAACCGCTGTCCGCCGTACTCCCCGCCGGGGAAGCGCATGATGAGCGGCACCTTCAGCAGCTCGCTGTACATCCGGTCGCCGCCCTTGAGAAACTTGTCGTGGTCCGCCAGCGGGTGGCCGTGGTCCGAAAGCACGCAGATGAGCGTATCCTCCATGTAGCCCAGCTCGCGCATGCCGTCCAGCAGACGGCCCATGCACCAGTCCACGTAGGCCACTTCCCCCGCGTAGAGACCGCGGACGCAGGCGATGGTCTCTTCCGTGCCCCACTCCAGGGCGTTCCCACCCATGGGCAGGATGATCCTGGGACCGTCGTAATCGTCCGGGACGAAGCGGTCGAACTCCTCCGGCGGCATCCACGGCTCGTGGTTCTGGAACGTGTCCAACCAGAGGAACTTGGGCTGGTCCGACCGGTTATCTCTCAGCCACTGCAGGGCGTGGTCCACCGTCTGGCAGCACGCGAAGTCCTCGGGCGCCCGCCGGTCGTCATTGTTCTTCAGGTACTGCAGCACGCGGTTGCGCCAGACCGGGGGGTAATTCTCGTTGACGTGCTCCTCCAGGCGGCGGTTCTTCGGCGGGGCGGTCCGGTAGGAATCGTACTCGTTGCCGCGCACCCAGCGGAAGGCGTGGTAGCCGCGGTGGAAGTTCATGTTCGGCTTGAACAGGTGGTAGGTGTCCGCGACGAGGAAGTTCAGATACCCTTCCTCGCCGAGCATCTCCGAGAGGGCCACGTCGCTGCCCTCGAGCGGCTGCCACGGGCGGTGCACCAGGCTGTGGTGGCCGGTGTGCAGCTCGGTGCGCACCGGGATGGTGGGCAGCCCTTCCGGGTAGCAGTTGTCCAGGAAGACGCCCTCGGCCGCCAGGCGGTCGAGGTTGGGCGTCTCCACCGGACAACCATCCCACCCGTAGCAGGAGACGTGGTCCTGACGCAGCGAGTCAAGCATGATGACGACAAGGTTCATCGGTTTCTCCTCGGCCTCGATGGAGGGGCGAAGATGTAATCTACGACCCGCCCGGAGGGTTGTCAAACAAGGCAGTGCGCGTGGCGCCGCTCGGCGCGGGCACTTCCGGGTTCAGGTTCCCAAGATGCGCCGTTCCGGATTCCGCTTCCAGGGGCATGTGCAGAAGGTGAAGGGCACCCTCCCGAAGTCGGCCGGAACAGTAGCGGTCAAGTTGATAGCGACATCGTAGATTGAGGGGGCCCGAAACGGAAGGCATGGCGGCGGCCTTCAAAGCCGTATCAGGCTACCTGAGGCCCTCTCGACCCCAGGTGAGCGCCGGAGCGGCGAGTTCTCAGCCGGGGGCCCATGATGTTTTCGCTTGACACCGGCGTGGTTTTATGGGAAGACTTCACCGCGATCGGGCGGACTGGAGAACTTGACTTTGGGCGCTCCGCCCCTATAATCTACCGGGAAACTTGAATCGGGACGGGTATTCGCCGGGCGACAACTGGCCGAGGAGGGAGTAGATGAACGCTTTGACGAAGGTACTGGTAGTGCTGGTTCTGGTTCTCAGTATCGGCTTTGCCGCCGCACAGGTGGTGCTCTTCCAGAAGCGGGAGGATTTCGGCGCACAATACCGCGAGGCGGCCGAGCAGCTCACGAGCGCCAGGGGAGAGCTGGACGACGTGAAGGGGCAACTGGCCGACAAGACCGCCCAACTGGAGCGGCTCCGGGCCAGTTCCGATGAGCAGATTCAGAGTCTGCAGGACGAACTCGAACAGCAGAAAGCCCGCGCCAGGGAGCTGAACGCAAATCTCGAGCAGTTGCAGACCAACGTGGGCGAGCTCACCCAGGTCGTCAACAAGCAGGAAACGCGCATCGAATCGCTCTCCGACACCAACGACGACCTCAAGAACCGCATCTCCGAGTTGCAGAGCACCATCAACGACAAGGAAGGCACCATCAACCAGATGCAGGACACGATCGGCGAGAAAGACGGCGCCATCGCCGACCTGCGGCATCAGCTCAACGGGGTGAAGGAAGAGCGGACGGAACTGGCCGAGAGCAATGCCAGGCTGAACGGCATCGTCCAGGAATTCCGTCAGCGCGGCTTCGAGGTTCCGCCTGCACCGGCGCCCGCCATCGACGCCATGGTCGTGCGCGTGAACAACGAGACGGGGACGGCCGTCATCGACAAGGGCAGCCAGAACGAGGTCAAGCCCAACACGCAGTTCACCGTCTATGATGACGAAGGCTTCGTCGCCACGCTTGTGATCCACGACGTCTGGGATACGGTCGCCGGCGGCATGGTGACCCGTAGCGCCGCCGGCAGGCAGATTGCGGTCGGCGATAGGGCGACCACCGAAATCCAGGTTCGCTGACTCTGCGCTTAGGCCGTTTACCTGCAATCGAGGCAGAGCATGGACAACAAACTGCTCCAGAGCTTGCTCATAATCTCGTGCCTGGCGCTGGTGTTCGGCATCATCGTCACCGCCGTGGAGATAGCTCGCTATCACGGTTGAGCCGTCCCGTGTCCCTTATCCCCGAAGCGGCAGGCCGTAAAAGATGCCTGCCGGCAACGGCGGAATGGAGCGTGGCGTGTATAGATGGCCGGTAGCAAAGTCGTCTTCAGGAGAGGTTTCGAACTATGATGGACACCAAGCTCATCCAGGGATTGCTCCTCACGGCCTGCCTGTGCCTCATCGTCGCCATCATCTTCGCGGTCGTTGACATCTCCCGCTACGAGGGGCCTCTTGAGCCTCTCCCGACGGCGGGGGCTGCGCCGTCGGCACCGGAGCAGCCTGCCCAGCCGGTCCCTGAAACCCCGGTGCAAGCTGCGGAGCCGGCGCCCGAAAGCCCGACCCAGACCGCGCAGTGAGTCCGAAGCTCATTCGGGTGAACAGCCTGAGCAAGCTATGCTGAGTCCAAGGCCAGAGCCGTCTGTGTCATGCGGGCAGCTCTGGCCTGCTTTCTTGGCGTCCGGAACAGTGGAGATTCGCACCGCCGACCGTTGTAATTCCGGCCCGGACAATCACCTGCACAATGCCTATCTGTACTGGCGGAAAGGAGCTTCGCCATAAAGAAGAACCGTCTTGCCCTGTGGCTGGCCGCCGCCGCATGCCTGGCTCTGGCAGCCATAATTGCAGCAGCCTTGGTCCGTCGAAGTGCCCGCCCTGAACCAAGCGAACCGTCCGCTGACTTTGCCGTGCCGCAAGCCCCCCTGCCCACGCCGGGCCCGGCCCCGGAAGAACTCCGAACGGCCCCCGCGAACACCTGGGGAATGCTGATCGTCCACGCCAGGGACATACTGAGCGCTCCTGTGATGGAACAAGTGCAAGGGGCCAGAACAAAAAGTCTTCGATCCAGCCCTCCTGCCCTGCTGGGCGGATACGAGGCGAGTTTCCGGCGTATAGTGGTTTTCGCCGGCGGAGAGCCCACGAACCCGGCCATTTCGGTCCTCAGTACGCTCGCAACCGAGACTGCCGAAGAGGTCAAATCCCGCGTCGCCTCTGACTCGCCGGAGGTCTCCGTGGCCGGGCGCCACGCGTATAAAACGGCGCATTTCCCCGCCTCAGCCCTGGATATGTCCGGCGTACCGGTGGGCGAGGCACCCGTCGGAGAGCGGGCCTCCGAAGCGCTGGTGGCTTTCCCGGACGAAGGGATCGTGGTCAGCGCCCCCTCCAGCGAAGGGCTCACGGCCCTGTTGGAACGGCGGCAGAGCGACCGTGAAGTCCCCGAAGAGAACACCGAGCTTTCCAGTCTGCTCCGCTTGTATGCGGCTGAATCCCTGAATCTGGCCGTGGCGCCGCCTGGTCCGCCAGCGGAGTTCGCACCACATTACGCACCCGCAATTGAGCTGCCCGCAATCCTCGAGCCCCTGCGAGGTATGGCCGTCGGGGTGTCGGCCGACGAACACTTCCATGTCCGAGTTACCTTGCGGATGGAAACCAACGAGGACGCTCAGGCCTTCGCGCAGCACTTTGGCAGAACCGTGCTGGCGATGCGACGGGAACTGGAAAATCGGCTGGAGTTGAACCCGGGAATGGCTTCCATGCTGAAGCCCATCGCTGAGTTGCTCCAGAAGCTGAGGATGAGTGCCGAAATCCGGGATGTGCACATGGTCGTTGCCCTCGATGGGGAGGAGGCAGTCCTTCTGCCCCTGACGCTGAGACGGATATACTCGGGCCGGCTTCCTGGCGGCCCCCTGCCGGGATTGGACAGCCAGTAAGGGCAACCGGCAGCGTGGGTTGTTCGGTACCCACTACCCTCCCCGCAGACGCCCGGGCCAATACGTGGCAACGGTGTGGCGGCTCGTTTTGGTCCGCAACGCGGGCGTCTCAATCGTTGACCGTGGCTTCCTCAGAAAGCCTGGTGGAGGTATTGCAGGCGCTGAGTCATACGAGCCCGGAAACAAAGGACGGGACAGTGGACATTGCCGCCTGTCACCGTTATAATTCCGGCCCGGACAATCACCTGCACACGGAGGGTCCCTGACGATGGCAAGTGGCCTGGGCTTATCCCTGCGCAGAATGTTCAACTGGATGATGAGCCTGGGCGCCATGGACCTCGGCATCGACCTGGGGACCGCCAACACCCTGGTCTGCGTGCCCGGCAAGGGCGTCGTCCTGATGGAGCCCTCCGTCGTCGCCGTCAAGACCGGCACCAATCCCCCCGTCGTCCCGCTCAACGGCCGCGCCGTGGGCTACGAAGCCAAGCGCATGATCGAGCGGACCCCCGAGAACATCAAGGCCATCCGCCCCCTCAAGGACGGCGTCATCGCCGATTTCGAGGTCACCGAAATCATGCTGCGCTACTTCATCCAGAAGGTGCAGCGACGCTCCTGGGGTGTCCGCCCGCGCATGGTGGTCAGCGTACCAAGCGGCGTGACGGCCGTGCAGAAAGAGGCGGTCAAGAACAGCGCCATGAACGCCGGCGCGCGGCGGGTCTACACGGTCTTCGAGCCCAAGGCCGGCGCCATCGGCGCGGGGCTCGAGATCAGCGAGCCGCAGGGCGCTATGGTCATCGACATCGGCGGCGGCACCACCGAGGTCGCCGTCCTCAGCCTCGGCGAGGTCGTCACGCTGGAGAGCCTGCCCGTGGCCGGTGACGAGATGGACGAAGCCGTCATCACCTACGTGCGGGACATGTACGGCCTGGAGATAGGCCACCGCACGGCCGAGGAAGTCAAGATCGCCATCGGCTCGGCCTACCCGCTGCAGGAGGAGGTCAGCTACGAGATCCGCGGCAAGGACATCGCCGCGGGGCTGCCACGTCGCCTGGAGATATCCAGCGCCGAGATACGCGAGGCCATAACCGACCCCATCCACCGCATCATCGACGCCGCCAAGTCCTGCCTGGACGCCACCCCGCCGGAGCTGGCCAGCGATCTGCTGAACACCGGCATCACGCTGCTGGGCGGCGGCGCGCTCATCCCCGGTCTCAAAGAACTGGTCTCCGAGGAGACGGGCCTCGAGGTGCACGTCGCGGAGGACCCCATCACCGCCGTGGCTCGCGGCACGGTTATGCTGCTGGAACGGCTGGACGAATACGAGGATGTCCTCGGCGAGGACTGAGGAAGGCTCTCGTGTGCCGGCGCAACAAGCTACCCTCTGGCAACCTGCTTTAGGCATTAGGCTCTGTCTGAGAAATCGGCCGTCGGACCGAGAGCGAGCGAATCGGCGGCCGGCAAGGACGCCGAAGCAGGCATGTCCCTGTGACATGTCGATGCAGGCGGACGCAGCGGGAAGTCGATGCAGCCGCTCGAATCCAGGCCCGGTTTTTCAGACAGAGCCTAGCCCGCTGGCGCGGGCTTTCACGGCCGAGGGCGGCTGTGCCCCAGATGACACAGGCCCATGGAACACGCCTTTAGCCACTGCCTTTTGCATCCTGCAGTGCCGCTCGGGGGTTCCATGTGGTCCTGGTGCCACCCACCCGCATCCTGATCGGCGCGCGGGCAGAGCAAGTGGCACGGCCCCCCCGGCTGTGGACGGCCGCCCTGGCGGCCGGTTTCGGTAGCCCCGGGCACACTACAGCCGCACGTTGAGGCCCTTCTCGTCGAGGTACTCCTTGAGTTCGCGGATGTCGATGTCGCCGAAGTGGAAAACGCTGGCGGCCAGCAGGATGTCCGCGCCGCCCTCCGTCGCCGCCTCGTAGAAATGTTCCGGTCTGCCGGCCCCGCCGCTGGCAATGACGGGAACGCTGACACGCTCGGTGATGCCCTTCAGCAGCGGGATGTCGTAGCCTTCCCGGGTGCCGTCGCACTTCTTGCTGGTCGGCAGGACGGTGCCCGCGCCCCTGTCCTCCGCCGCCCTGGCGAACTCGAAGGCGTCTATGCCGGTTCGGGTCCGGCCTCCGTCGATATAGACCTCGTAGCCGCTGTCCAGCTCGTCGGACACGTCCACGTCGATGGCCACGACGATGTGCTCGGGACCAAACTCTCGGGCGGCCTGCTCGATCAGGTCCGGCTTGCGGACGGCGGCGCTGCTGATGCTCACCTTGTCGGCGCCGGCGTCCAGGGCGTCCTCGATGTCGGACAGGGATTTGATGCCGCCGCCGAGTGTCAGGGGAACGTCCACGGCCTCGGCGACCGAACGGAAGACCTCCAGCATGGTCCCCCGTTTCTCGACGGTGGCGGTGATGTCCAGGAAAGCCAGCTCGTCGGCGCCCCCCTCCTCGTACGCCTGCGCGCACTCGACCGGGTCGCCCGCGTCGCGCAGGTCAACGAAGTGAACACCCTTGACGACACGCCCGTCCTTCATGTCCAGGCACGGCATGATCTTCACGACGTCGCTCATGGCAGTTCCTCACCGGAAGAAAGGGAATCGGCAGAGCACAGAGGGTAACACAGCCCGCGCTCCATGCAACCGGAGGCGGGGCGCGGCAGGGCCATCCAATTCCCCTACTTCCACAGACAGCAGCCGTTCGCTGGGGACGGACGCCGCCGCGATCCACTGAATCCAGTAGACGCTAAACACGGACAAGCCGCCGGGTACGAGGGCGGTGCCAAAGCACCGCACTCCAGAAGTCGCCGTTCGTGCGTACGGCGCAAGCCTGCGTAGTCCGGGCTCTGGTCAGGGAACCTTGCGCGCCCTCCGCGGTACGATATGCTGCGTTTAGGGGAAGCTACTGCGCCGACATCGGAGGAGAGAGATGGACTACCGCAATCTGGACGGAAGCGACGTTGAAGTGTCACGGGTTATCTTCGGGGCGTGGGCCATCGGGGGCTGGATGTGGGGCGGCTCGGACGATGAGAACGCCGTCGCCGCCATCAACAAGGCCATCGACGAGGGCATCACGACCATCGACACGGCGCCTATGTACGGCTTCGGCCACAGCGAGCGTATGGTGGGAGAGGCCATCAGGGGGCGCCGCGACGAGGTCGTCATTGCCACCAAGTGCGGCCTCCGCTGGGACCTCGAAGAGGGCGAACGTTTCTTCGAAACCGAAGACCGCGACGGCAACAAGCACACCATCTACCGCAACCTGAAGAAGGACTCGATCCTCGAAGAGGTCGATCGCAGCCTGGAGCGGCTGGGTATCGAAAGCATCGACCTCTACCAGTGCCACTGGCCGGATACCACCACGCCACTCGAGGAGACGATGGAGGCTCTGAACCAGATACTGGAGGAGGGTAAGGCGCGTGCGGTCGGCGTCAGCAACTTCACCGTGGACATGATCAAAGAGGCCCGCAACTACGGCCCGATAGTGAGCGATCAGCCGCTCTACAACATGCTGGACCGCGACATCGAGGAGGAACTGCTGCCCTACTGCGACCGAGCCAACGTGAGCGTCATCTGCTACAGTCCGCTCCACCAGGGACTGCTCACCGGCGCCGTGACGATGGACAGAGAGTTCAACGAGGGTGACCAGCGGCGCAGTAAACCGTGGTTCCAGCCGGAGAACCGCCGTCGCGTGCTCGATTTCCTCGACGACGTGCGCCCCATTGCGGAGGAGCACGGGAAGACGCTGGCGCAGCTTGCCGTCAACTGGTGCCTCTCCCAGCGCGGCCTGACGGCGGCCATCGTCGGTGCGCGGACGCCGGAGCAGGTCGTCGAAAACGCCGGCGGAGCCGGCTGGCGGCTGAGCGACGACGAGCTGGGGCAGATCCGCAAATGGCTGGAGCAGCTCGACGGACCGATCCGGTCGTAGGAATCCTGAAGCACGGCCGGACTCACTCCAGCAGGTAGCCGAACTCCGTGGGAAGGCGGAATTCGTCCACCACGCGGCGTCCCGTCTGTTCGATGAATCTACGCAGGACGGCGCGCTCCCGGCGCTCGACGCTCCGCCGACGCGTCATGGACTGCACGCTGCCCGTGACGACGATCCGGGCGGCGGGCGCCCTTTGGAGTCCTGCCAGAGCATCCGGAGCTTGACGGTCCAGCAAGGGCACCAGCTTCAGCATAAGGGCAACGTCGTACGTCTCCGGGCGGGGCAGGTCATCCAGCCAGTGCGAATCACTCAAGGACCGCAGAACCGGGGTGAACCGGACCTCCTCGAGCGTCCGCGAGAATGCCCTGACTGCCCGGATGCTACGCTCATCGTCGTCGACGGCCACGAAGATTGCGGTCCCGTCCCCCCGTCCGTCGAACGGGTAACAGAGAGGATAGAGCCCGCAGCCGAGGTCCAGCACGCTCCCCGGGCAGCCGACCCCATCGAACAGCCAGTCATGGAACTCGTCCAGATGTTCGAGCCTTTCCCGGGTGGAGACGTGCGTCTGAAGGAGCCGCTCGCGGAGATCACGCAAATGGTCGGGACCGGCGGCATCGGCGGCCGCGGTTTCGAATTCCTCAAGAAGCCGCTCCGCGAGCTCGGGCCGGGTGTAGTGACGTCGCAGGCGGTAGTAGATCTCCTTGCGACACGCCTTGACCGTGTCGCGATAGTCCCGCCAGCGGGTGACTTCCTCCCTGTCGTGACGCTTCCGGATGCGCTGTGCCAGCTCGGGCCGGGCGGCGAAAGCATCCCGCAGCGCCGCCAGGGCCTCGTCCAACGAGATGCGGTAACGGGCAGCAATGCGCTGCGCCTCGGGGTGCAGCAGGCCTTCCGGTATGGGGAGTCCGTCCTCAGCCACGCCCACCCTCCCCTATCGCGACCTTGCTCCACGACTCCCCGAGCGCACTCTCGGGGAACCAGCGCTCGTGCACCGCCAGTACGTCCTCAAGGTAAGTCGCGAGGCCGTCCTCTTCTCGCAAGCGTCGGACACGCTCGACGGTATCCAGCACCGTCCAGAGGTTGTGGCGCACGAGCGCCTGAGTGGCGCCCTGCACATCGCTGCCCGCCGAACGGCAGTGAGGGCACTCGCACTCGAACTCCGGTCCGCATTCACGTCCCTCCTCGACGGCGCCGTAGGGCGTCATGTACGCCCCCTGCTCCGCGTAGTGGATGAAGGCGGAGGAGTCGAACACGTCACAGCCGAGATACGAGTAGAACGGCAGCTCGAGCGGGTCCCCGGCGCCGTACAGGTGGATGGGGACCTCCGGGGGCAAAACGCGCCGCGCATCGGCGATGACCCGCGCCGCGAACTCGAGGTCGTGGTTACGCGTAAAGAACGGAACAAGGCTGCCGAGCGCAACGTAGCGCACACCCAGTTCTGCCAGTCCTTCCGCTGCCCTTTTCCGCAGTTCAAGGAACCGTCCGCCCTGCTGGACTCCCGCCAGCATGCCACCCTGGACAATGTCCAGCCCCTCCGCCACACGGTCCATGGTGACCCCGAGTTTGCCCTCGGCCGTGTCAAAGCCGTCCCCGGGGGGCGTCACGACGTCGAGAGGCGAGATGACGTCCGCGCCGATCTCGTCCTGGAACCGGATGATGTCGCGGTTGCGCAGGTAGAGCCGGCCGCGGAATGCCTGGAAGGCCCCGCTGTCCGTCATCACCATGCCATGGAAGCCAAGGTGGTCCTTGATGCCGCGCTCGGGCAGGGCGCGGCGCAGACTCCGTTGACGGTAGAGGAAGTAGGCGTTGACGATGATGCCCTCGACGCCGAACTCCTCCGCCAGGTCGGGGGCCGTGAGGTACGGGTTGCCGGGCTCAAAGACGGGCAGAAACAGCGGACGACGCAGCCTGGCCAACACGTCCGCTTCGCCCTCCTGTGCGCTTTCCTTCCGCATTTCCGTCCCTCGCCTGAGGCACACTCCAGCGCGCCCGGTCAACCCCTGCTCCACGGGGCGAGTGTCTGTCGCAGATTCTCCATCCGCTGCGAAGGCCCCCGCCCCACAGCGCGCACCGTAAGCTGTCTCTCCCTCCGCCCGGTGACCTCAATCTCAACGACAAAGTGCTCGGGCGGCAGGCATTGTCGCACGTGGTCGGCCCATTCCACCACGCTCACGCCTCCGGCCTCAAACAGCTCGGCGCATCCGATTTCCTCCATCTCCTCCGCGTTGCTCAAGCGATACGCGTCAAAGTGGTACAGGGTAAGTCGCCCCTCATACCGCCGCAGGAGCACGAAGGTGGGGCTGATGACCCGATGGGAGTCGTCAACGCCCAGCCCGCGCGCCATACCTTTCACCATGCACGTCTTGCCGGCTCCGAGGGTTCCGGTCAGTCCGAACACGTCGTTCGGCTCGGCCGCTTTCGCCAGCCGCGCGCCGAGAGCCATCGTCTGCTCCGGCGCATCCGTTGTGCATTCAATGAGGTCGGTGCCCGTCATACCTGGTACTCCCAGCCGCCCGCTCGCAGACATTCGCGCCCACCGTCCGGTCGCAGCAGATACGACTCCGGCGCCTGAGTTACCTCGCCGACTCTGCTCACCTCGACCCCGTTCAGGCCCTGCCCCAGCAACCGTTCCGCCTGGCGCTCGGACAGGCAGAACAGCAGTTCGTAATCCTCCCCGTCATTGAGAGCATGCTCGACGGCGCTCCGGCCCGTCTGCTCGGCGAGCTTCACCGCGTCTTCGGAAACCGGTATCGCGTCCTCGACAAGCGACACGCCGACCTCGCTCGCTTCGGCTATGTGCAGCACGTCCGTGCTCAGTCCATCGCTGACGTCTATGAGCGCGTGCACGTTGAACCCATCGGCCAGCGCCAAAGCCTCCTCGATGCGTGGCGAGAAAGTCAGGTGACGCCCCCGGATGGAGCCGCCCAGCCGCCCGGTAACACAGATTGCGTCACCGGAGCGCGCCCCGCGGCGCAGCAGCATGCCGGCGGGCCCCGGCGTGCCCACGGCCGTCACGGTCACGCTGAGCGACCTGCCACCGCGGCAGACGTCGCCGCCCACCAGCGGCGCGCCGTAACGCTGGGCCGCATCGGCAATGGCGCTCACCAATCTTCGCGCGCCGGAATCGTCCGCGCCCGGGCCGAAGTGCACCGCGGCCAGGCTGAACAGCGGACGCGACGCCATCGCTGCGATGTCGCTCAGGCCGCGGGCCACAGCCTTGTGGCCGACCAGTTCCACGGCCGTCCCGCTCTCAAAGTGCACCCCCTCCACCACCATATCCGTGGTAACGGCCAGCCGGCCGCCGCCGGGCGTCTCCACGACAGCAGCGTCGTCGCCGACACCCACCTCCAGCCACGAACGTTGCTCGTCGGTCAGTTCGCGAATGTAGTCTATCAGTTCCCTCTCAGGCATCTCGTCCACCCTTCGCGGCATTCCAAACACGGATCAACGACTCGGCGGTCCGCTCCAAACAGTCGGCGGCACGCTCCAACGCGTCCGCCAAAGTTACGGGACCGTCAACGATGGGGAGGACGGCGCAGACGCCCTGCTCGTAGAGCCGCTCGAAACCGGGACCGAGGGCGCCGGCTAAAACGATGGCCGGGATTCCCGCTTCGTGCGCGGCCTTCGCCACGCAGCCGGTGGCCTTGCCGAAGGCGCTCTGTCCGTCAACGCGGCCCTCGGCGGTGATCACCAGATCACTGCCCGCCATCCGGTCCCTCAGGCCAACCGCCTCCATGACGGTCTCGGCGCCGCTGCGCAACTCGGCGTCCAGGAAAGCCACCAGCCCGGCGCCCAGTCCACCCGCCGCGCCCGCGCCGGGCAACTCGGCCACTTCACGGCCGAGGTCGGACCGTATCACATCGGCCAGATTGGCCAGTCCCGCCTCCAGTTGCACGACCTGCTCGGGACCGGCGCCTTTCTGCGGCCCGTAGACCCGGGCGGCGCCCTGTTCGCCCAATAGCGGGTTCGTCACGTCGCTGGCCACGACCACCTCGACGTTCCACAGGCGCTCGTCCGCTCCGGTGGCGTCAATAGCCGCCACATCCGCCAGGCGGCCGCCGCAGGGCCTCTCGATGACGTCTCCATCGGCATCCAGGAACCGCACTCCGAGCGCGGCGGCCATGCCGGTGCCCCCGTCCACCGTGGCGCTGCCCCCGATGCCCACGATCAGGCTCTCCGCCCCCCCGTCCAGCGCGCAGCGGATGAGTTCGCCGGTGCCCCACGTCGAGGTGCGCGTCGGATCGCGCTCGTCGGGCGCGAGGAGTTCAAGGCCGCTGGCCCGAGCCATCTCGACGACCGCCGTCACTCCGTCCCCGCACAGACCCCAGCAGGCCTCGACGGGCCGCCCCAGCGGATCGGCCACGACCGCAGCACGCAATGAGCCGTCCGTGGCGTCGACGATGGCCTCCGTCGTGCCTTCTCCCCCATCCGCAACCGGCACCAGGACGCAGTCCGCCTCCGGGCATGCCCGCCGCACGCCGCGGGCTATGGCACGGGCGGCCTCGGGCGCTCCCAGAGACTCTTTGAGCGAATCGGGCGCGATGATTATTCTCATGGCTCTCCGGCACGTAAGTAAGGCGACATTCTAACGGCAGACCAGGGATTTTGCATGCGTCATTCGGGATAGGACCAGCCGGGTGAATTCCGGGGCAACGCGTAACAAGTTATCATCCAGTCACTTACAACGCAACAACACACTCGCACGGACGCCGGCCGGGAGGGAACTGTTTAAGCCTTGACTTTGACCCTCGGGAATGGTTATCTAATATTGTCAGGATCATACAGAAAGGTTTTCGTGGTTGCGCTTGAGTTCAGGGGACCGCGTTGGCGGTTTCTGTTGGATAATTAGTGGGAGGAGCGCCGATGGCTGCACTTCTGGCCGAGTGGGGCACGACGCAGTGGGTGTTGGTTGTCCTGGCGGTCGTCATTCTGATCGTATTGATAATTGTGATGTCTTCCCGGAAGCCCGGTCCGGGCGAGACGCCGCCGGTGGGCAAGCCCTCTGAAGGCCCGCCGCCGGAAGAAGAGGAAGCCGGGGAACCAGAGCCGGAGGAGGAGGGACAGTAGCATCTCTCCGGCCCGTGTCCATAGACGTGGGCCGCAGCTGGCATCCTCCCATGCAGGCTGCCGTAAGTGGAAGGTCGCTCTGTCGGGTCTTCGGCCCGGCAGGGCGGTCTTTCTTTGGTCCTGAGCGGCCGTTGCGGGAAGTTGACTGAGTTGCTCTCGTTGCGGTATAATGCCCGTGGATTCTAAGTTATGGACATCTGATTCTCTGTAACGCCGCGCAACTGCCGCGACGCCCTGCATCCCAGGAATCTCCTGCAATGGCTAGCGCGGCGGAGGACGTCCGCATGGAAGACGAGTTCACTGAAAGCGCTCCCAGTTCCATTGGCCAGTGCCGTATCGAAAAGAAGATCGGCGAAGGTGGTATGGGCAGCGTCTACCTGGGACGTCACAAAACCCTCGATATCCTCCGCGCGATCAAGATCCTCCCGAAGCACATCGACCTGAAGGACCCGGAATACAGCCAGCGCTTCTTCCGGGAGGCGCGCATCGCGGCCCGTCTGCGGCATCCTAATATGGTGCAGGTCCACGAGTGCGGCGCGGAAGAGGGATACTATTACCTGATAATGGACTACGTCGAGGGTCCCACCTGCCGCGAGTTGGTCGAGGAGCAGGGCAAGCTGCCCTGGGAAAAGGCGGTCAAGATCACCATGCAGATCGCCGAGGGGCTCAAGTACGCTGCCGAGCAGGGCATCATCCACCGGGACGTCACGCCGGGCAACATCATCATCGACTCCGATGGCACGGCGAAGATCACCGACCTGGGCCTGGCCAAGGAGATGGCCGCCGACGCCACCGGCCTCACGCGCAGCGGCGCGAGCCTGGGGACGCCCTACTATATGAGCCCCGAGCAGATCAACAGCGCTCGCGACGTTGACTATCGCACCGACATCTATTCGCTTGGCGCAACTCTTTACCACATGGTCTGCGGCACCGTGCCCTACACGGGCACCACTTTTGAGGTTATGACCAAACAGGTCCGCCAGCCCCTTCCCTCCCCCAGGGAACACGCCGAGGACCTGCCGGACGCGCTCTGCGACATCATTCGCAAGATGATGGCCAAGGCGCCCGACGACCGCTACACCGACTACGACGAGCTGATCGAGGACCTGAGGAACGTTCTGGAAGGTGAGCCGGTCTCCGCGGCGGGGTTCGAGGACCACAGCATGGTCCACGCTCAGGAAGTCCCGGTGCCAAACGAGGGGAGCGCCGCACGGGCCGCGGAGGAAACGCACATCTCCAACCGACCCGGCGCGGGCAGCAACCGGCTTCTGCTGGTGCTCGTCGTCATCGGCATCATCATCGCGCTCGCCGTGCTGTTCGTTCTTCTGACCTGACCTATCCCGAGCCGCGCCCTTCGCCGGATTCGCTTCCTGTAGCTGCGCACCACGCGGAGCGCGACCAGGTAAGTGGCCAGGCCGAATGCCAACGCTATCACGACGCATCCCGCCAACACGGGCACCAGGAGTACGGTGGTCAGGTGGCCAACCAGCTCACGCAGAGTCAGCCCCTCCGCAGGCGCAACGTCTATCACACGCAGACGCTCCAGAAGGAATCGACCCACCCTGTAGTCGAGATAGAAGAACACCGGGTTCGAGACCCACACGAACGTGGCCGCCGCCAGTCGGTTCGCCCGCAAAGCCGTCGCCAGCAGGAGCGCGAGCACCGTCTGAAAGCCGAGGACCGGCACGGTGGCCACCCCACCGCCCACCGCCGTTCCTATCGCTATCCTGTGGGGGCCCCTGCCCCGCAGCAACGCGCGGAGATACCCCATTTTCACCCTTCCCCACGCGCGCCCCAGAACGGAGCCGATGTGGGAGGCCCATTCGTGCATTTCGCTGACGTTCCTCCGGGGGAATCTCCAGCCTATCTGAACAACATGCCGGCGTAGCCCACGATGTACGACCCGCTGCCTGCCGGGGAATCGGCGCTTGTGGCCCGCGCAACCAGCACTCCCTCGGTGCCGCCGCGTTCTTTGACGGCCGCCATCATCGCCACAGCCGGCAGCACCCCGCACATCGTGATGTTCTCACGGCGACACACCCGATGAAGCCCGTCGGGGTCCAGCGCCTCCATCTGCTCGATGGCCATCGGGTCGTGCTCGTTGACCACCTCAAGCGCCCGAGGACCGCTCTCGTGGGACATGTCGCTGCTGGTGACAACCAGCGCCCCCGGATACTCATCATCGAGCAGACTGCCGACCTCCTCGCCGAAGGATTTCAGCGTCGTCAGGTCGGCGGCCGACGTAACGCAGACCACGGCGAGACGCAAGTCCGGGTTGTGGTACTGCAGGAACGGAAGCACCACCTCCCCGGAGTGCTCCGGCCCGTGGGGTCTATCATCGCAGGTGACGCCACTGATTCCGGCCACGCTCTCGGTGAGCGCCTCGTGCAGTTCCACCTCCCCCAGCGGCGTTCGCCAGTTGCCACCCGTCCACAGTGCCAGGGCGGGTGTCGCGTAGTTGTGGCTCGGGGTCAGCAGCAACACTGTGTCCGGCACGCCGGTGCGCGCGAACGTCTGCCCCGCGACGCCGCCGCTGAAGGTGTAGCCCGCGTGGGGAGAAAGCGCACCCAGCACGCCTTCTTCCCGCTCTACGTCGGGGGTGTAGGACTCGATCTGCGATCGCAGCCTCCGCGCATTGCCGGGGTAGAACTGCCCTGCAACGACTGGTCTTCTGGACATAGCCCGCCTCCTTACGGCTCGACAGAACGGCACTCACTCGTCGCGCGCGACTTCACACGGGGAACTCCTCGACGATGCGGCCCGCCTTCCGGAGCGCCTCTGTCAGGCGGGGCAGCATCTTCAGCGGGAATTCCTCGCGCAGGAACTCCACGGACTCCGGTTCCCCCCGCCAGAAGTTCAGGATGACTTCCGGCTCCTGAGCGGTACCCATCAGCACGACGGTGGCGCAGTAGGGGTTGGGGGGTTGGACCACGTCAACGCCCAGTTCCGTCATCTTGTCCTGCATCTTCTCGATTTTCTCTTCGGTCTCCGGCTCCATGTGCACCTCGCTTCTCACGGTGCTGCCTCCTGCACGCAACGGCGGCAGAACTGCTCCAATGTGTCGAAGTAGTCCTGTCCGCCCACCGAGTACAAATCATTGTGGCCGGCTCCGCGCACCACGTAGAACTCCTTCGGCTCCGCTGCGGCTTCGAACACGCGGCGGCCCTGCTGTATGGGCACCAGACTGTCCCGGCTGCCGTGC
The DNA here is from genome assembly GCA_046483385.1 of Candidatus Brocadiia bacterium. Taxonomy (GTDB): domain Bacteria; phylum Planctomycetota; class Brocadiia; order SM23-32; family SM23-32; genus B1Sed10-231. The sequence goes on from JAWODG010000212.1 coordinate 34,828, forward strand.
ACCATCAGCAGCGGCACGTCGAGTTCCTTCACACGGCTCAGATTATCGTACCTGTTGCGGGCGAGAGGCGCTATCGGCGCGAACACCCACATCTTGCGCGCCATGGCGGGCACGCTTTCGAACGCCGACTCCATGACCAACCCGGCCGTCGGCTTTTCCAGCGCCGTCCTCAGGGCCACAGCCGCACCAAGGGAACGACCGAAACAGATGACCCGCCACGGCTCGACGCCCCGCTCCTCGGTCAGGTAGCGGTACGCCGCAGCAGCGTCCCGGTAGAGCCCCTGCTCGGATGGCTTCCCGTCGCTCTTACCGTATCCGCGGTAGTCGAACAGCAACGCCGCGATGCCACGGGCCGCCAGGAGCTGAAGGTTCTCCGCCCGGTGCGTCAGGTTGCCCGCGTTGCCGTGACACCAGAGCAGGACCGGCCCGTCATCACTACTGACGGAGCGGGCGCCGGGATGCCACCACGCGGACAACTCCAGCCCATCTTCTGCGGTGAAACGGCATTCCCGCGCGCCGATGCGCCCGGCCTCCCAGCTAACGGCCGGTCCGGCACGCGGATGGTAAACGAAACGATTCTCGAATATCAATGCGATACCCCACGCCAGAACTACGGCGACACCGGCGGCCACCGCTGCCCGCAAAAGGACCCGCCAGGGGCCGAGCAGTCTCGACGACTCACTGTCCGGTTGGACGGTCGCATCGACATTGGACTGTGCTGGCTCCGGCGGGTCGGACGACCCGGTTTCCCCCGCCCAGGCCAGACACGCCCCACGCACCATCAGGCCGATAATCACGAGGACCGCGAGGCGCTTCATGGGGTCACCTGCAACGGAAAGCGGGTGCCGTGTTGGCTCTGACGGCTCACCGGCCGGCACGCCTCTCCTCTGTCGGCGGCTGGTGCCGCCCCCCGGGACGCAGCGCAAGAGGGGGGCCAAGTATCTCCGACCAGATGACGGCCTGCTTCAGGCTGAAGCCCTCCGGCTTCTCGGCAGCGGCCTCGCGCTTGCCGGCGGTCTTACGCCGGATGGCAGCGGCTTCCTTTCTGGCCCTCTCGGCCCGCCGTCTCTGGGCCTCCCGCCTCTCCCTGGCGGCTTCCGAACGGGCCTGCACTGAACCCCGCGGGACGCCTCTGGGACGCCCTCGCTGCTGCGGGCGCTGTCTCTGGGGACGCTCCTCCCGGCGCTCTTGCTGCGGTCCGGCCCGCTGCGGTTCGGGAGCTTGCTGCCCGGGCTGTTGTCCGGCGCCCAGGCTGCGGAGAAACTGCTGTATCTCGTCGGCTGGTGCCTCGAAATCGGCACGTGTCTGCCCCTCCTGCCCCTCCTGCCCCACGGACTCGGCGTACTTCTTCAGGATGGAGGCGATGAATATGCCGATGAAAATAAGAGCGATAACTATGTCCGCGACATTCATGATGGCGTCTCCTATAGTGCCGGCGTCCCTAACGTCCTCAGACGAAACGGCCGACGTTCACGTCATTGCACTTCAGCATCAAGGGTATCGTATCCTCAACGGCCTTGCCCATTTGCGTCATCATGCGCGCCTCCGGCCGCCCGGCGACCGATTTGCCGGCTTTCTGGAACCACGAAAGTCCGGCGGGATGGCCCCGGTGCACCAGCGCCCGGGAGCAGACGAGGCTCAGCGCATAGGGCACGTCCTGGTCGCGGACGCTGGAAAAGATGAGCACGGCCGACCACACGCGGGCGAGGTCCAGGTAGCACGAACTCAGGTACTGCGCGGGGAAGTCCTCTCCCCGCAGCATCTCCTCCAGGGCCGTCGCGGCCTCCGCGTCATTGTCCATGGCCCTCAGACCGAGCAGCGCACAACGCAGTTCCCGGTCTCCCTCGGGCGCGGGAACCTGGAAGCTGCTCAACGGGGCTCCCGCCCCACGGCAGGCCAGAGCCAAGCAGGCAGCCGGCAGATCGGTCAGCTCGCGGCCCTCGATCTCCTGCATCAGCAACGCGCGCGGCTCATCGTGCTGAGCAAGGGCAATCAGACCATGCGTCAGATCAACGCGATCCTCCAATTCCGCCATATCCAGGACGGCGTGGGCCGCACGCGCCCCCTCGGGCCGCCCCGCCTCGAGCAATGCCAGCGCCGCACAGGCGAGCGGTTCGACGTAAGCGCGGTCATCTTCGTGCTCCGCGCAGAGATCGGCCAGGCGATCAAGGTCTCCTTCCCGACCCAGTTCGGCGGCGGCGGTCAACCCCACCATCTTCAGCCAGTCATCGTCATCGCCAACCATTTCCTCCAGGTAGTCGGTGGCCGGCTCGTCCTTGTAGGACTCCGCGGCGCGGCGGGCCTCCAGCCAGGCCCTGCGCCGGGTACGCTCGATGCGTCGCAGGCGTCGCTCGCCCTCCGGGGCGCCCTCCCAGGCCAGCCGAGGCCCGGTGACCATTGCGCCGGCCCATTGCTCCAGCGTTTCCTCCACACCCTCCTGCCCAATCAGCCGCAACGCCCGCGCCGCGTGAACGACACAGTTTGAAACGGCGCACATGTCCCGGGTCAGCCCCGTCAGGATTGTGCGGGCGGTCTTGCCGATGAGGGCGCCCTCTCCGGACGCCGTGGCCCGCAACTCACCCAGTTGCTCATCGGACAGGCTGTACTCGTCTGCCCACCGCTCCATGGCCGCCTCGTCCAGGCCGTCGGGCGTCACCAGGCCCTCGGCTTCGGCGTCCCACTGCAGGGAATGGGCCTCCCGCGCGATGGTGCCGCGCCATTCCAGAACGCGGTCAACCCCGTCGGCCAGCGCGGAAGCGTAAGTGGCCTCCCCTATGGTGTCGATGGTGTGCTCGGCGTCCTCCCGCAGCAGGACTGAGGTATCCTCCTCATCGATCAGCCGCTCCAGCTTGGTGACCGTGCGTCGGACCGGCAGGAGCTGCACGCGTCGGGCGCACTCTCGCACCGCCTCGCAGGCGTGCTGCTGGACGCCCGGGTCGCGGTCCCCCAGGGCATCCAGAAAGTGCCCGAACAGCACCATGCCCTCGGTCCGGGCGCTGGTGAAACTCAGGGTGGTCGAGAGCCGTCCCTCCTCGCGAGGCCCGCCGGGATTGCTGATGAGGGCCTCCGCGGCGCGCCGCCTGACGTGCGGATCCTCGTGCGTCCTCAGCATGTGCACAAGGAATCCCGCGTCGCGGGTGTAGGAGAAGGTGTCCGCCGCACGGCTGCGCACCGACGAGTCGTCGTCATGGAGGGCCGCCTGCATCGCCTCCGACGTGCCGATGTCAACCAGGGAGGACAACTCGTTCAGCGCGTGGACCTTCTCTGAGGGAGTCCCCGTGCGCACGATGCGCTCGAGGTACGGGATGACGTCCTCGCGGCGGGTCCGGTCCGCGGAGGCGCCCTTCTCCTGCCCTATGTTGCCGGCCTCCCATACGGTGCGGGCCCGCTCGCCGGCCACCTGGTCCTCCATCTCCTCCTGCAGCCAGTCGATCTTCTCCCCCAGCCCCAGCGAACGCAGCATTTCCCCCGCATGCCGGGACACCTCAAAGTCATCGTCCGCGGCCGCCTTCGCCAGGATGCCTTCCACCTGCGTGCCGTCGAACCGGTTGAGCATCAGGACCACGTGCCGCCTCACCTCCGGCAGGGGATGGTCCAGGGCCCTCTCCAGAACGTCCAGCATGTCGCTGGAACCGCCGCCCAGCAGCGAGGCCAGCATGTCCAGGGCCGAGGAGGAAACCCGGTAGGCCGGGTCCAGCACGAAGCGCTTCAGCATCTCGGTGGCCTCGTCGGAGCCGATGGCCGCCAGCGACAGAACCGTCTCCTGCCGCACCTCTTCGTCTTCGTCGTGCCCCAGCTTCCCCAGCGTAGGCAGAACGTCGCCCGTGTCGACGAAGGCTAATGACTGGGTCACCTGACGCCGGACCTGGATGTCGTCGTTGTTGATAACGGCCCGGGAGAAAGGATGCTCGGGGTCGGAGAAGGCGGCCAGCATCTCCTGGCGAAGCTCGTGCGACGGTGTCCCGATGATGATGCCGAAGGTGCCGGCAGCGCTGCGGCGCACGACGTCGGCGGGGTCCTGCAGCGCGTCGGCCAGCCGCTGGAGCAGCTCCGGCTCGGCGAAGCTCTCCAGCGCCTCGACCGCTCGCCGCCGGATGCCCTCGTCCGGGAACTCGAAGCACTCCTCCAGCAGCTCGACGCCGGAGGGCTTGTCGGACAGGTCAACCACCAGTTCGGCGGCCAACTGCATCAGTCGCTCGTCGCCGCTGTGCAGCGCCGCGGCCATCACGGCGCGCGTGACGGCGTCCGGCTCCCCCGTCGCGCCCTCGACGATGGCCTGACGCACGCGGGGGTCGTCGACCTGTTCGAGCGCCCGCTCCGCGAGCTTCTCCCGGTCCTCGGCTTCCTCAATACGGTCGAGGACCCGGCGAGCCACGGCACGGACCTGCTGCTCGCTCTTTTGCGTGCGCCGCGCCATCGTCAACCTCGCGGGCTCAAGTCAGCAGCTTACGAGGACTGGCCTTCGCCCTCGGGGGACTCGCCACCTATGGACTGCCGCATCTGCGTGTCGGCCTGCACGTTCTTCAGCGCGTAGTAGTCCATGATGCCCAGGTTGCCTTCGCGGAAGGCCTGGGATATGGCCTTGGGCACCTCGGCCTCGGCCAGCACGACCTTCGCCCTGTTCTCCGCCACCAGCGCGCTCATCTCCTGCTCGCGGGCTACGGCCATCGCGCGCCGCCGCTCGGCCAGCGCCTGGGCCACTCGTTTGTCGGCCTCCGCCTGGTCGGCCTGCAGCTTGGCGCCTATGTTCTCGCCGACGTCCACGTCCGCGATGTCGATGGATACGATCTCGAAAGCGGTCCCGGCATCCAGGCCCTTCTCCAGCACGCGCCGTGAGATGATGTCCGGGTTCTCCAACACCACCTTGTACGTCTCGGAGGAACCGATGGTGGTCACGATGCCCTCGCCGACACGGGCGATGATGGTTTCCTCGGTGGCGCCGCCGACCAGCCGTTCCAGGTTAGCCCGCACGGTGACGCGCGCCTTGGCCTGCAACTGGATGCCGTCCTTGGCCACGGCGGCAACGGTCTCGCGTCCCTTCGTGGGGTCGGGGCAGTCGATGACCTTCGGGTTGACGCTGGTGCGCACGGCCTCCAGCACGTCGCGGCCGGCCAGGTCGATGGCGCACGCCTGGTTGTAGGTCAGCTCGATGCGCGCCTTGCTTGCGGCGATGAGCGCCCGGATGACGTTCAGCACGTTACCGCCGGCCAGGTAGTGTGTCTCGAGGGCGGCCGTCTCGGCCGGCAGGCCCGCCTTGATGGCCATGATGCGGCTGTCCACGATGACTTTGGGCCGCACACCCCGCAGGCGCATACCGATTATCTCGAAGATGCCGACGTGCGCGCCGGCCAGCAGTGCCTTGATGTAGAGAAAGCCGTACGTGAAGAAGAACAGCAGGAAGGCCAGAACAATGACGATCGCCACCAGAATGAGGACGATCATGAGCGCCTCACTACCACCTGCCTGCGCCAGTAGGCCGAGCATGTCGCGTTACTCCTCTGCCAGAGTCGTGCGGCCGAGGACGGCCTCCTCCCGGGCCTAAATCCTCTTGACCACGATTCGATTGCCGGAGACTTCAATGACTTTCACGCGGGTGCCTCTCTCAACCATCTGCCCCTGCGTGACCACATCGTAACGGCGATCGTTGATGCGCGCAATCCCGCTGGGCCGCAGCGGGCTGAGCGCCACGCCTTCGGACCCCACCAGTTTCTCGTCCACGGTCCGTGAAGGGCGGAAGTCGCGCTGGTCGCCCTTCAGGGCGAACCACTTGCCCACCACGCTCTTCCACAGGACGAAGAACACCGGCACGAACATCATCGTGCACACGACCAGAACCACCCCGGCCGTGTTGTGCCCCGTCGCGAAAGCATAGATTATGCTGCCCAGCACGGCCAGAAAGCCGATGGTCCCGATGACGGCCCCCGGGATGAACAGTTCCACGATCATCGCCAGGAGGCCGCAAAGGTAGATGCCGACTATCAGGGTGAACTCCACGTGCCGTCCTCCGTCAGGACCTCGCTAAACTTCCCTGTACGGCTCCACGACAATCCTGTTGCCGTGAATCTCGCGGATGCGGACCTTATCCCCGCGGTCCACGAACTCGCCCTCCGTCACCACGTCCATCAATCGATCGCCAAACTCCGCCCGACCCGCCGGGCGGAGAGCCGTCTGGGCTACACCCACCTCCCCCACCATCTCCGCAAGGTGAGGGTTCCGTCGCTCCAGTCCCTCGCTGGCCGAAGCGGCCGCGAGGCTTCCCTGGTGGATGATCCGCCTGAAAACCGGCATGGCGGGCAGAAAGCGGAGCAATATGGCCACACCGACAAACGAGCACGCCAGCGACGCCGACACCTTCAGCAGGCTCCACTGGAATACCCGGAACTCCCCGGCGTTCCGGGGAATGGTAAACTGTTGGAACGTCAGCACCAGGCTGATGAACAGCAGGATGATGCCCGAGACGCCGGCCACCCCGAAGCCGGGGATGATGAATATCTCGATCAGCAGGAGAACCAGCCCACCGACGAACAGCAGGATCTCCAGCATATGGGCATAGTTCAGCGTCCATTTGATGATGAAGAACACCACGAAACAACCGATGCCCATGATACCCGGCAGGCCGAACCCGGGCTGAGTCAGCTCGATGTAGAGCAGCAGCATGCCCCCAACGATCAAGAGCGGGCTGAAGGTGTCCAGCACGGTCAGCAGACGTTCCGACCCGGTCAGAAAGAGACGGTCAACGCCGTCGGGGTCGAGTTCGAGGACTTCGTAGAGGTGCTGCCGGCTGCGCACGGCCTGTCGGGCGAAGCCATACTCGACGGCCGTGGCGGCGTCCACGGATAGCAGTTCGCCCCCGGAAACGATCAGTTCCCGGTCGACGATACCCGCAAGCTCCTCTTCATCCATGGTGTTGAGCTGGTCCTCGGTTATGTAGGCGGGGCGTGGGTCGTCCACGGTCGTGATGCGATAGACGACCAGTTCCTTCGTCACCATGGCCTTGACCAGCGCCTCAGGGTATCCGCGCTTGCGCCCGTAGCTTGTCATCGTTGTGCGGATGGGCGACTGGATCTTCTCGCCCTGAATCTCGCCGGCGGGCCCGATGGGCGCCACGTCTCCCATGCGCCCGGTCGTGGCGTCGATGTAAATCTCCTTACAGGCCAGCGCCAGCATCGTGCCGCCGCTGTAGGCCTGGTCATTGACGTAAGCGATAACATCTATGTCTTCCTGACGGAAGATGAAGTCGCCCAGCTCCATGGAGGCCGAGACGGTGCCGCCGGGGGTGTCCAGTTCCAGTATGAAGGTCTCCACACCCTCGTCCACGGCCTTCTGGATGCGGCTCTGGACGGCCCGGGCATAGGCCTCGTTGATGGTGCCCTGCAGGCGCAGGATGTAAGCCTGGGGCTTCTCCTGGGCCGCAACGGTCGGACACAGAAGGAGCACCACAATGGCCGTAAGCCACGCGGTGCGGCCTTTGAAGGCGTCCGACGCTGGTCGCTCACCTCTCCCCACTGCCTCATCTCCCCGACATAGATGCGTCAGTGATTATACGCACCCCCGACGCCCCCCGCAAGCCCGATGCCCGAGCGCTGGCCCGCGACGACAAAAACGAAGCCGCACGGCGGGGGCCTCTCCTTCCCACGCCGCCCGGTCATCAGGTCCGAATCCGGTTCCTCACAGGTATACGGCTATTACCTTCTGCACCACGTCCAGCCGGCGGATTCGCTCAACCGTGTCCTCGTCCGGGCCGCTGTCGAGGTTGAGGGCCAGGATGGCGGTGCCGCCCATTTCCTGCCGACCGAAGCCCATGCGGGCCACGTTGACGCCGGCCACACCAAGAATGGCTCCGACCTTGCCTATCAGGCCGGGAACGTCCTTGCCGTAAACGACCATCATGTGGCCGCGGGGAATCACCTCCACGTGGAAAGGACCGATGCTCACGATGCGCGCGTACTTCCGCCCGAACACCGTTCCGGCGGCCGTTGTGTCGCCCTGGTCCGCTTCCAGCGTCACTTGCACCAGGTCGGTGAAACCCGACTCGAGCCCCACGGTGGAGCTGCTGGTGATGTGTATGCCGCGCTCCTCGGCCAGGTGCGGGGCACTGACGATGTTCACCACATCCCCCAGCATGTATTCCAGCACGCCCATGGTGCCGTAGTTGATGACCGGCTCGATGTCCTGCTCGGCCAGTTCGCCCTTGCAGGCTATCTCGATGGCTTTCGGGCGGCTCTGGCTGAGCTGGGCCACCAGGCGGCCCAGCTTGGCGGCCAGGTCGCAGTAGGGTTGCAGGGCCCGCATCTCCTCCGGGGGGACGGCCGTCACGTTCAGCGCGTTGCGGAAGTGTCCGCGCAGCAGGGCGTCCACCATCTGCTCGGCGGCTTCCGTGGCCACGGCCAGTTGCGCCTGCTCGGTGGAGGCCCCCAGGTGCGGCGTCGCGAGTATCTTCGGGTTCTGGGCGAAGCCGAAGTCGGGCGGCGGCTCCTGCTCGTACACGTCGAAGGCCGCGCCGGCCAGCCGTCCGTCCTCGACGGCCTGCACCACGGCGTCCTGATCCACCACCGAGCCGCGGGCGCAGTTGATGACGCGGGCGTCCGTGCCCATCAGGGCCACCTGCGCCTCGCCTATCAGACCGCTGGTCTGGTCGTTCTCCGGCACATGCACCGTCAGGTAGTGGCAGCGGGGCAGCATCTCCTCCAGTTCGTCCACCAGCTCAACCCCCAGCTTGCTCGCCGTCTCGCTGCTGATGTAGGGATCGTAGGCCAGGACGTTCATCTGGAAAGTGAGCGCCCTCTTGGCCACGGTCTGCCCGATGCGGCCAAGACCCACGATGCCGAGAGTCGCCCCGGCAAGCTGGGAGCCGAGAAACTTCTTCTTGTCCCAGCGCCCCTCGCGCATGCTGATGTAGGCGGGTCCTATGTTGCGCGCCAGAGCCAGCATCAGCGCGAAGGCGTGCTCGGCGGTGCTCAACGTGTTAGCGCCGGGGGTGTTCATGACGACCACGCCCTTGCGCGAGGCGGCCGCTATGTCGATGTTGTCAACGCCGACCCCGGCCCGGCATATGGCCTCCAGATTCGACGTGCCTTCCAGGACCTCCTCGGTGAGCTTGGCGCCGGAGCGACAGATGACTCCCTGCACGTTCTTCACGGCCTGTTTCAGTTCCTCGTCCGACAGGCCGGGCTGATTCTCCACCTCGAGTCCGGCGTCCGTCAGCACATCAACGCACTTCTGGGGCAGTTTGTCAGCGATCAGAACGGTTTTCATGAGATGCTCCGCGTAGGTTGGGGGCCCGTCGAGTAAGCCTGCGGATTATAGGGAGGCACCTGGGGTTTGTCAACTCGCCGAAACGGGTGCAACGTGAGGTCGTGAGGCCGAAAGTCCGCGCTGCGCCGCGGGATACGGCGCCTTCTCAGCCCGCCCGGTACTCGTCGAACAACGCCAGCAGACGCTCCTTTCGTGCCTGCGCTGCCCGGGCAGAGCGTGCCTCCAGCGCCAGCCGCGCAATCGGCTCGGTGCCCGAGGGACGCACGCAGAACCACCAGTCCTGCCAATCGGCCCGGACGCCGTCGGCCTCCTCCATCTCCGGTCGGCCGCAGTGTCGCAGCAGGCGGCCCTCCGATTCACAGGTAATCTCTTGCGGTTCGGGGAACTCCTCCAGCGCGGCAAGCGCCACCCGCCGGCATGTCTCCAGCGCGTCGCCCTGGTCATCGAACTCGACGGCGATGCTCTGTCCCGGCCGGTGCCATTCCGGGAAAGCACCCACCACCTCCCCCAGCTCCCCGTCGGCCGCAAGGTGCAGGATGTGAAGTGTCGTCAGCAGCGAACTGTCGCAGCAGAAGAAATCGCGGTAGTAGTAATGCCCGGCGTCTTCGCCGGCGAAGGTCAGCCCCGGGTCCGCCCGCAGCACGCGCTTGATCTTGGCGTGCCCCACGGGCACCATCTCGGGCTCCACGCCGCGGCCACGGAAGTAGTCCAGCACGCGGCGGCTGACGGTCTGCCCCACGGCGAAGCGGCAGCCGGCGTCGCGTTGAAGCAGCCGATGGGCGATGCACGCCGTCGTCGCGCTGCCGTCAACCACGCTTCCGTCGCCGGTTACGACCACGACCCGGTCAGCGTCGCCGTCATAGGCAAAGCCGATGTCCGCCCCTTCGGCTCGGACCCGCTCGATGAGTGGCACAAGGTTCTCGCGCTTGCTGGGGTCGGGATGATGCGCCGGGAACCGGCCGTCGGGCTCCATGTTCATGCCGATCGGATCGATGCCGAGTCGGCCGGAGATGAGGTCCCACAGCATGCGACCCACTCCGTTGGCGGCATCGACCACTACCTTCAGTCGCGTGGCCTCGGGCATCCCCACCGCCTCCAGAGCAAACTCCGCGTAGTCCGCCGCGGGGTCTCGGCTCTCCGCGGGTGGTTCGAGGTCGAACTCCGGCTCCGGGGGCATCCGGCGGATGAAAGCGCAGACCTCGTCCAAACCCGTCTCCCCCGTTACGGGGGCCCCGTCGGACTTCAGTACCTTGAACCCGTTGTACTGCGGTGGGTTGTGGCTGGCCGTCACCATGACGCCGAGGTCGAGGTCCGTGCTGCTGCCCACGGCATAGTAAACGAACTCCGTGGGACAGAGCCCCAGACCAACCGGCGTCGCACCGGCGTCCCGGAGACCCGTCGCCAGAGCAGCGTAAACTGCCGGGGAACTGAGGCGTGCGTCGCGGCCCAGTCCGGCGCGCGCGCACCCAAGGACGCGTGGCAGGGCCCGCCCCAGACCGTAGACGAAAGTCTCGTCGAACTGGTCCGGATAGACGCCGCGGATGTCGTAGGACTTGACAATCTTGGAATCGAAGTGCACGGGGTCTCCTCCGGCTGAGGTGCAGGCTCCGGCAGAATACATGCGCGCCGGCCCATCGTCAACGGCGCTTGTTGCCCGGGGACTTTCCACCCGCTACACTGAAGCCCCATGGTGGACAATGGGATAAAGCGAGCGGGCAGAAAAGCGGCGGACAGCATACGGCTGCTTAACAGCCTGTTGAAGAACTGGGCTCGGCCGCGCCGCCGTCATTTGCAAGCAGATCAAGGCGCGAGGCCGCAGCCGTGTGCTTCAGGGATACGTCGAGGCTGAGCAACACAGAGATGCGCCGCAAATGGCGGCGGCCCGAAGGGTTGGGGCGGCGCGCAGCCGTCTGCGGCAGCGCCTCTCCTCGACGATGCACGAGGCATCGCCTGCGTCCATGCGCCTTGCATCCGACCGCGCGGCGCTCCCAACGCGGCCAGATCCAGTTCTTCAACAGGCTGTTAAAGCCGTGTGCAGCGACCCGCGCACGCCGTGGTATGCCCGTCTCGTCATGGGACTGACGGTCGCCTACGCCCTATCCCCCATCGACCTCATCCCCGATTTTCTGCCGGTCGTGGGCTATCTGGACGACCTCCTGATAGTACCGCTGGGGCTCTGGCTGGCGGCAAGGTTGGTGCCACGCGCGGTCTGGGAGGAACATCGCATTGCCGTCGGGCGGCATCGTGATGATATGAGTTGACCTTCACAGCTCGGCGTCGAACAGTTCGCTGAGCCGTGCGGCGGCGGACCGGATCTGCTCCTCATCGATGCCGGGGTTAGCCACCTCCAGGCGTTCCTTGTCGGACCGCCTCTCGAAGACGAGGCTCTCGGCCTCGCCACCCCGGGCCACCTCCACGAGCTTGAACTGCTTGCGCCGCATCAGGTAGAGGGCGAGGACAAAGCGGAAAACGCGCTTCTCCTGCGTCTCGGCCCCTTCAAGTCGGTCGAAAAACTCCATCATGAGGTCGGTGTCCACCACGGGCTTGCCTTCGGGCTCGGCCCGACGGGTGCGCCAGTAGCAGAAGAACTCGCCGCGCTCGGTGTCCGGCCAGCAATCGCCGCAGAAATCGCGGCGCTCGAAGCCCTCCGGCCCCTCGACCAGCGCGGAGAAGAACGCCCGCCCGTGCGCCAGCTCAACGTCGCACCGGCCACAGACGCCGTTGCTTCCGGCAATGCGCCACTGTTCGAACACCGACACTTCGGGCTACCCCTTCAGATAGGCGTATGTCTTCTCGACGGCCTTCTCGCGGCACTCTCGGGCCGTCTCACACAGCTCGTCCATCTCCGCGCGCGTCTCTCGTGCGAGATCGGGTGCCTTGAGGAACTTCAGGTTTATCTCGACGTTCAGGCGGGCCGCCGAGCAGGCCGCCTCCGCCAGCACGGCGCTCACTCCGGCATCGGTGATGAGATTGCGGTTGCCCGTCTCCGTGAGTTCCGCGGCGATCCGGCCCACGCGGGCGGCCTGTCGCATGACCTCGAGGGGGCTCTCCATGGCCCCCCGCATGGCCTCGTCCAGCGCCTTGCGCCTGGCTGCCTTCTGCTCGTCCGATTCCTTGGGCATACCGAACGCATCGTCCACCGCCCCATAGGCGGCGACGTCGCGGTCGACCAGCTCGAGCAGGGCTGCTCGGCAATCCCCCACGTCATCAAGCAGCTCACGAATGCGTGCCTCCGCGGCCTCGTCCTTCTTGCGGCCGACCGTAAAGTTGGCTGTCATCTCGCTCATGGAGGCCGCCAGGGCCGCCGCCAGGGCGCTGATGCTGCCGCCGCCGGGAGTCGGGCGTTTCGCGGCGGCGTCATCCAGATAATGCTCGATGCTCTCGTCGCGGTACACGTTTCACTCCTCGATCAGGACCTTCGTTCCAGGCGTCATGAAGTCGTACAGCTCAACCACATCTTCGTTGCGCATGCGGATGCACCCGTTGGAGCACTTCTCACCGATGCCGCTGTTGCCCTTTGTGCCGTGGATACCCAGCCCGGAGGCCCCCGGCTGATCGGCAAAGCCGATCCAGCGCTCGCCCAGCAGATGGTCTTCTTCGCCGTATTCGATCACCCTTCCGTCCGGTGCGTACCAGCGGGGACGGACCAGCAAGTTGTCGACCACGAACTCGCCGGTTGGCGTGCAGTCGTCTTTGCCGATGCCGACCAGGTATTCTTTGATGAAGACGCCGTCGAAGAGCAAGGCCAGCCGGAATTCGCTCAGGTCCACCAGAACGCGAGGTTTGCCAGTCAGGACCTTCAGCTCCTGCCCCACCTTCAGCATGCCGTCCGGGCGCATGTCGTTCAGCCGAGCGATCATGCGCCAGTTGACGCTGTACTGTTTGCCGATCTTTGTCAGAGTCTCGCCGGGCTTCACGCTATGGATGGTGGCGCCGGCCGTGACCCGAGGGTTGAAGACCAGCTCGGCGTTTATCTGCCGGAGCACCTCGCGCGCCTCGTCCTGTTCCTCGCCCTCGGAATCGAGGTAGAGTTCAGTGAGGACCTTGCGGGCCTCTATCCGCTCGCCCGACTCGAACAGCTCCCTGCCCCTCTCCAGCCGCGTGTCCACCGGTGTCGGCCGGGCCGGATCGCCGGAACCCTCCGACGCGTTGGCGACCCCCTTATCGCCCTGAGGTTCGGGGGGAACGCGGGGCTGAGAAGGAACGGCAAGCGCGGCCGCAGGGGGGCCCTCGGGCGTCGGCGCAGCGGCAGTCTCCGGTTCGGGAGAGGGGATTGCTTCGTCGGCCGACTCGGCGCGGGCAAGCGCGGTGTCCCCTGCTGGGGCAGGCGCATTCTGCGGCTTCGCCTCCGGCTCCGTTACCCTCGTGATGACTATTCCAACAGCCGCGGCCGCCAGCAGCAGGATTACCAGGTTTTTCATGAACTCACCAGACGTCTTCGGTATTGAACTGTCCACAGGATACCGAAGGCGGAGAGCCGGAATCAAGCGGGGTGAACTGGGGTACACCGCGATTCCTACCGCGCCTTCCCAGAAGCCTCACCACCCCCGAGAACTGCGCGCAGGATTCTGACCGCGAGGCCGAGGCATCCCAGCGCCATCAAGGCCGCGCCCACGCCGATGAACAGATCCTCGACCATGGCGACATCTTCCGGACGAAAAGCAGGAATGGTAAGGGGCTACACTTCGACCTCCGGTTCGCCCCGGACCGAATCGACCAGGCGGCCGGCCACGGTATCGGAAGTGATGAACTCGTCGGCCATCGAGACGCGGTTGCCACCCTGGTCCTTCGACTCGTACACGGCGTTGTCGGCCGCCGTGATGACATTGTCCATGGTTTCGCCGTTCACGGGGTAGGCGGCCACGCCGATGCTGACGCGGATGAAGTCGATAACGTGCCCGTCCTCGATCTCCAGAACGTAGTTCTCCACGGCTTCCCGCAACCGCTCGGCCAGTATGTAGGCCTCCCGGCGATCGGTCTGCGGGAGGATAACCAGGAACTCATCGCCGCCGATGCGTCCGAACACGTCGCAGGAGCGCACCCGCTGGGACATGGTGGTGGCAAGCTGCTCGAGCACGACGTTGCCGACCTGATGCCCGAACTGGTCGTTGACCTCCTTGAACCCGTCCAGATCCAGGTAGAGCAAGGCGGTCAGCCCCCCGTGCCGCCGGGTGCGCTCGGTCTCCTCGGCCAGGCGCAGGTCAAGGTAACGGTAGTTGAAGACCCCCGTCACCTCGTCTATGAAGGTCTTCTGCTTGAGGGTGGCCTTCATGTCCTCGGAGACGCGCGTCTGGGAGTAGAACCCGTAGGCGGTCACCAGGAGGGACCACAGGAGGATGGCCTGAAAAGCGGTGCGGAACGCGGTCGGTAGCGTACCCCACTGGGGCAGCAACATGATGAACAGCACGACGATGAGAAAAGAAAGGCCGAACGAGCCCCAGAAAACATGACGCAGTCTTCGTTCTATCTCCTCCACCTGGCTTTCGCTCAGGGGCGGGAGTTCCTTGCCGCGTGCCATAGGCCTCGGCCTCCAGTTTTTGCAACACTTTACCGAATGCCTGCCCCTCTCCGCAAGGAAAACTCACTCAATCCGGACTGCCGTTGCCCATGAGCCATTTCATCTGGTGCACGGGCCAGAACACAAAGAACGCACGCCCGATGAGGTTCTCCTCCGGTATGCCCGGCTCGCGCCAGCGACGGCTGTCGCTGCTGGCCGGGCTGTTGTCGCCCAGAACGTAGTACTCGTCTTCTCCGAGCCTCTGTTGCTCACGGGTGGAGCCACGCCGCGAAACGTCGGCGTAGTAGATGTCCCGGTCGATCGCTATGCGGTCCCATGCCACCCGGGCGTTGCGAGCGCCGAAGCGCACGGAGTGACGCAGGTTCGGGGCACCGTCGTATTCGTAGCTCAGAACCGCTTCCCCGTCCACGCGGGCCACCACCCGGTCGTCGTAGTTCTCTAGTCCAATCCAGACCGGCTCCTCGGCCGGCAAGGACCGAGCCTCCCCCCTGGCCAACAGAACGTCGCCGTCCCGCAGCTCCACGCCGGAGCCGTCGGCCGAGAACGAGCAGAGGAACTCGTAGCCGGCGTCCTCTATGGCCAGCGCCACGGCGGCGTCCGGCCCCTGGTCGGTCACCCGCACGAGAGCCCGGATGCGGCAGTCGCCCACCGGGTTCTCCCCTGCCGCATGCAGAGCGTCCCCAGCCAGTTGATAGCTGAGCCCGTCGTAGGCGTAATAGTCCACGATATCCGGGGCGAAGGCGCCGAGGACGTACCCCTCGGCCCCGGTCGCATCCAGCAGCAATCGCGCCCCATCGTCCCGAATCTCCCACCGCTCCGAGTGGGGGAACAGGTCCCAAATCTGCCGCACCTCCCGCTCCGGCCAGAAGCGGGAATCGAAGACATGGAACCAGAGCTGCGACTGCACCCCCGGCGGTTTGCGCGCCAGCACGCCGTCGACGTAGACGTCGCCGTCCCGCAACTCGATGGTCTCCCCCGGCAGGCCCACGATGCGCTTGATGAAGTTGCGCGCCCGCAGCTCCAGCGCGTCAGAGCCGCAGTCGGGGCAGATGGCATCCAATGACTCCACCTGTCCCGTCCAGTCACACACCTTGCACCGGGCATCGTAAAGCGGAAAGACGAAGACCGTCACTTCCCATCGGCGTGGTTTGCGCAGGCGGTAGATGAACTTGTTGACGAAGATGCGCCCTGCGCCGCGGTAGACACGGTTTGCGGCTTCGCTCCCGGCGAGCACCTCCCCGTCGGCCGTCTTTGCCCGGTTCCACAGCCACTCCGGGTTCCAGAAATCCAGAGGCAGCCCCCGCTCATCCACCCGGGCGGCCCCAGCCCAATGCCAGTGGCAGTTTGGGCACTCCACCTCACCCTCGTGGTTCAACTTGTCCCGCCCGGTGTTGAACGTCCAGCCGCAGTTCGGGCACCGGATCTCGCGATGGTCGCCCACAAGCGTCGGCGCCATGCTGCCGTGGCGAATGCGGAAGGCCTCCACCACCATCTGCCGGACGCACAGGACCAGCAGGATGGCCAGTGCAATGGACTCCAGATTGTCCCGCAATGGCGTCTGCTCGGGGGGCGGACCGGACCGGAACGCCGCGTCCCCGACCGGTTCGTTAGCTTCCTGCTTGCTCACCGGCTCTCCTCCGCTCGGTCTGCGGGTGCTTTCACTCCTCGCCCTCCAGCACCGCGAGGAAGGCCTCCTGCGGGATGAAGACGTTACTGACCGACTTCATCCGCTTCTTGCCCTCCTTCTGCTTTTCCCGCAGTTTGCGTTTACGGGTTATGTCGCCGCCGTAGCACTTCGCCGTCACGTCTTTGCGCAGTGCGCTTATGGTCTCCCGCGCTATCACGCGCCCGCCGATGGCCGCCTGCAGCGGAATGGGGAACAGGTGACGGTCTATGTTCTTGCGCAACAACTCCACAATGTGCCGCCCGCGCGCCTCGGCCTGATCACGATGGCAGATGATTGAAAGCGCGTCAACCGGACGCTCGTTCACGAGGACGTCCACCTTCACCAGGTCTGCCGCCCGGTTGCCGATTATCTCATAGTCCATCGTCCCGTAGCCGCGCGTGAGGGACTTGAGCCGATCGAAAAAGTCATAGACGATCTCGGCCAGCGGCAACTCGTACACCATGATGGCCCGCTGCCCGCTGAAGAATTCCGTCTTCACCTGCTGCCCGCGTCGGTGCTCGGCCAGCCTGGTCACGTTGCCGATGTATTCGGTGGGCAGGATGATGCGCATCCGCACCCACGGCTCCCGTATCTGCTCTATCTCGCCCATCTCCGGCATCTGGGCCGGGCGGTGGATCTCCTCGACCTCCCCGTCGGTGCGCTCCACCTCGTAAGTGACGTTCGGAGCGGTCTGGATGACCGGCATGTCATTCTCCCGCTCCAGCCGCTCCTTGATGATCTCCATGTGCAGCAGCCCCAGAAAGCCGCACCGGAATCCGAATCCCAGCGCGTCCGAAGTCTCCATCTCGTAGTCAAACGAAGAGTCGTTCAGCGACAGCTTCTCCAGCGCCGAACGCAGCGTCGGCAGGTCGTCGTTGTCCTGCGGAAACAGGCCGCAGAACACGACCGGTTTCGGCTCCTGGTAGCCCGTCAGCGCCCGCTCGGCCGGGGCTTCCTGGTGGGTGACGGTGTCGCCTACCCGCACCTCGCGAATGTTCTTGATCCCCGCCATGATGTACCCGACCTGCCCGCATCCCAGCATCTCTTGCGGCGTCAGACCGGGGCGGAATATGCCGAGGCGACTGACCTCGTACGACTTGCCCGCCCCCATCATGCGGATGCGGTCCCCGACGTTGACAGACCCATCCACCACGCGCACCAGGGTTACGACGCCCTGATACCTGTCGTAGAAGGAGTCGAACACCAGCGCCCTGAGCGGGGCGTCGGGGTCGCCCTTCGGAGGCGGAATGCGCTCTACCACCGTCTCCAGCAGTTCTTCGACGCCCTCCCCCGTCTTGCCGCTGACGGCCAGTATGTCGTCCGGATCGAACCCGAAGGTCTCTTCCATCTCCACCATCGTGTCGATGGGACGGGAGTCGGGCAGGTCGATCTTGGTCACGACGGGTATAACGGTCAGCCCTTCGGCGCGGGCCTGGTCCAGATTGGCCACGGTCTGGGCCTCCACCCCCTGGTTGGAGTCCACCAGCAGGATGGCGCCCTCGCAGGCTTTCAGGCTGCGGGAGACCTCGTAGCTGAAGTCCACGTGGCCGGGCGTGTCGATCAGGTTGAGCTGATACTCCTCCCCACCAACGCTGTGATACATGCTTACGCTGCTCGCCTTGATGGTGATGCCGCGCTCGCGCTCCAGTTCCATGTCATCGAGCATCAGCTCGTGAAACTGCCGGTCCGGGACGGAGTGTGTTATCTGCAGAAACCTGTCGGCAAGCGTGGACTTGCCGTGATCGATGTGCGCGATGATGCAGAAGTTTCGGATATTCCTGAGCATATCGACCGCAAAAGAGGGGCACCCGCCCGGCTCTGGGAAGGCTCTATGCCGCCTGCCGACGGGCCGAGGACGGGTCATGACCTGTATCCGTGAAGGATAGCAGAGGAACGCGTCAGGTGCAACCAGCGGCCCTCTGAGCCAGAGGCCGGACGTTGCGCGTCCGGCGGGCACACCTACACTTGCGCACCCGTCCCGCGAAAGCTATAATGTGGGCAATAAGTGGTACGTGTGTGCCACAGAGGACATGGAGAGCGGCCCGATTGAGCTTGTTTGGTGAGTTCATGGAGAAGCAGCGCAAGACAGAGTTGATCGAGAAGTTCCAGTTGCACGACGAGGACACCGGTTCCCCGGAAGTGCAGATCGCCGTCCTGACGGACCGGATCAACCACCTTACCCGGCATCTGCGGACGCACCGGAAAGACCACCACTCCCGCCGAGGACTGATGCAGATGGTGGGCAAGCGGTCCTCCCTGTTGAAGTACCTGAAGAGTAAGGATACCAAGCGGTATCAAGAACTGATTGAGGCGTTGAGGCTGCGGAGATAGAGATTTGCTGGACGTCCGAGCGCCCTCCTTTGCCGGGGCACCCTTATCCCACGTCGCCTGGTGTTGAGAAGACTACCGAACACATTCCGTCCCCTTTCTCAACCAGGCGCTCCCGCGGGCCCGTTCACTTCGTGGGTACGGAGTCCCCTGGCCGTCGAGACAGCAGCCCCACCAACGGCGACTGATCCCGGGGTATTGCAGCGCAATGTTATGTTCACGTGTAGAGAGGAAGAGCAGTGAAAGAAAGAGTCGAGAGAACGATAGCTGGTAGAACCCTGAGTATCGAGACCGGAGAACTGGCCAAACAGGCCGACGGAGCCGTTGTGGTCCGGTACGGTGACTCGGTAGTACTCGTCACCGCGGTGGCGGAGCCGGACAGGCGCAACGTTCCCTTCCTGCCGCTGACGGTCGAGTACAGGGAGAAGCAGTACGCCGCGGGCCAGTTCCCGGGGGGCATCATCAAGCGCGAGGGACGGCCCACAGAGAAGGAAGTGCTGACCTGTCGCATGATCGACCGTCCCATCCGGCCCCTTTTCCCCGAGGGCTACCATGAGGACATCCAGGTAATCGCGTGGGTGCTGAGCGCCGACGAGGAGAACGACCCCGACGTGCTGGCCCAGATCGGTGCCTCCGCCGCCCTGTCCATCAGCGACATCCCTTTCATGGGCCCCATCGCGGGTTGCCGCGTGGGACTGCATGAAGATGAGTTCATCATCAATCCCACGCATCCCGAGCGCGACGTCGGCGAGTTGGACATCGTCGTCAGCAGCAGCGACGGTGCGGTAATCATGGTGGAGGGCTCCGCCCACGTCATACCCGAGGAAGACCTGCTGACCGCCATACAGCTCGGCCACGACGTCAACGTGGAAATCCTCGGCATGATCAACGAACTGGTCGACCGCGTTGGCAAACCGAAGCGCGAGTGGGAACCCCACCTGGACACGGACAAGGCCCTCGAACTGGTCGAGCCGCGTTACTACGAGCGGCTCAAGCAGTGTCAGTCCATCAAGGACAAACGCGAACGCGGCGAGGCCGTCGACAAGCTGAAGGAGGAGGCGGTCGAGCAGTTCTGCGACGAGGATAACGAGGAAGCCCCGACGGAGCGGGGGGTCTCGGAGGCGTTCTACGAGATGGAAAACCGCGCGATGCGGGAGACGATAGTGGAGCAGCGACGCCGCTCCGACGGACGCGAGCTGGACGAGGTGCGCGCCCTGTCCTGCGACGTCGCCATGCTGCCGCGCACCCACGGCTCCGCGCTGTTCACGCGCGGGGAGACTCAGGCCCTGGTGGTCACCACCCTGGGCACCGTTCAGGACGAACAGCGCATCCTGGACCCGCTGGTGGAAGAGGAGCCGAAGAAGTTCATGCTCCATTACAACTTCCCGCCCTTCTCCGTTGGCGAGGTGCGCCCCGTGCGCGGCCCCGGCCGGCGCGAGAAGGGACACGGCGACCTGGCCGAACGGGCCCTGGAGCCCATTCTGCCCGACGGGGATGAATTCCCCTACACCATCCGCATCGTGGCCGACATTCTGGAGTCGAACGGCTCCTCCTCGATGGCCAGCGTCTGCGGCGGCACCCTGGCCCTGATGGACGCCGGCGTGCCCATCCGCAACCCGGTGGCCGGCATCGCCGTCGGGCTGGTCAAGGAGGATGACGACCTCTTCCTGCTGACCGACATCGCCGGCGCGGAGGACCACCACGGCGATATGGACCTGAAGGTGGCCGGCACGCAGCACGGCATAACCGCCATCCAGATGGACCTGAAGGTCAAGGGCGTTCAGGTCGAGACGCTGCGCGAGGCATTCAACCGGGCCAAAGAGGCCCGCATGCACATCCTGCGCGCCATGTTGCGCACGCTGCCCAAGCCGCGCGAGGAAATCTCGAAGTACGCGCCGCGGCTCATCCGCGTCCAGATTGACCCCGACAGCATCGGCAAACTCATCGGCCCCGGCGGCAAGACCATCAAGGGGCTGGAGGAGAAGTACGAGGTCAACATCGAGGTCGAGGACGACGGCACGGTCACCATATCCAGCCCGGACAAGGGGCACGCCGAAGAGGCCGCCGACTACATCGGCAAGATGGGCCAGAAGGTGCAGGTCGGCGCCATCTACGACGGCGTGGTGACCGAGATAAAGGACTTCGGCGCCATCGTCGAGCTGTTCCCCGGTGCGGACGGCCTCTGCCACATCAGCCAGTTGGATGACAGCTACGTCGACGAGGTCCGCGACATCTGCGACGTGGGCGATTCCATCAAGGTGAAGGTGCTGAACGTCGAGGACAACAGCGTGCGGCTCAGCCGCAAGGCCGCCCTCAAAGAAACAGGAGGGTCCTGAGCACCGGACCCTCTTTTCTGCAAACCGTCCTCCGGTGTACCGCCAGATGCAAGACCATGTCAACGTGCTGGTCTGCTACGAGGAAGGGCCGGTCACTGATACCATCGCGGCGACCCTCAAGGAAGCCGGCCACGCCTGCACGGTGCTGACGGAACCGGAGGAGGCCCTCGAGCAGGTCAAGTCAGGCGGCTACGACGTTGTGGTCACCGGCATAGGCAACTCCACCGCCGGCATGGGCATCCTGCGGGAGGCCCTGCGCACCGCCCCCGAGTGCCAGGTCATCGTCATCACCCCCCGCATCAGCGTGGACAGCGCCGTGGCCGCCATGCGCGAGGGCGCCCTCTACTACCTGCAGACCCCCGTCAATCCGGCGGAACTGAGCGCCATGGTGGAGCGCGCCGCCGAGCACGTCTTTCTGGCACGTGACCATGCCGCCATCCAGAGCGAGCTGGCGGAGCGCTACGGCTTCCGGAACATCGTGGGCAACAGCCAGCCCATGCAGAAAGTCTTCCGGAAGATGCGGCAGATAGCCCCCACCACGGCGACGGTCCTTATTCAGGGGGAGACCGGCACCGGCAAGGAACTGGTCGCCCGGGCCATCCACTACAACAGCGACCGGCGCAACAATCGCTTCGTGCCCCTGAACTGCGCCGGGCTGGTCGAGACCATCCTCGAAAGCGAGCTGTTCGGTCACGAGAAGGGCGCCTTCACCGGCGCCACCAGCTCCCGGGTCGGCCTGTTCGAGTATGCCAACCACGGCACGCTCTTCCTGGATGAGATCGGCGACATGCCGCTGGCCAGCCAGACAAAACTGCTGCGCGTGCTGGAGCACGGCGAGATAGTGCGCGTCGGCAGCAACGAACCCATCCGCGTGGACGTCCGGCTGATCGCCGCCACCAACCAGAAGCTGCGGGAGAAGATGGAAGAAGGCGAGTTCCGGCGGGACCTGTTCTACCGCTTGAACGTCATGACCATCAATCTGCCGCCGTTGCGCGAGCGTCAGGGCGACGTGCACCTGTTGATCGACAAGTTCATCAACGAGTTCACGGAGGTCTACGACAAGCCGGTCCAGGCGTTGACCACGGAGGCGCGCAAGAAGTTGTTGCGCTACGACTGGCCGGGCAACGTGCGGGAACTGCGCAACTGCGTCGAGCACATGGTGGTATCCACCACTAATGACGTGCTGGGAGAGGAGGACCTGCCCGAGTATTTGCTGGAACAGACCGGCCCCGTGGACGAGAAGCCAACGCTCGATTCCCTCGCCGGCCAACCCCTGGAGCACGTCGAGGAGCTCCACATCGCCCGCACTCTGGAGCTGGTGGACGGCAACCGGGAGAAGGCGGCCGAACTGCTCGGCATCGGCGAGCGGACCCTGTACCGGAAGATCCAGAAGTACGGCCTCCGCTGAGCCCCTGCATGCTGTAAAATCTACAGACTCCGGCCGCGTGTCTGTAAATCTCTCAATCTCCCTTGACAGGGCGATCTCATTTCTGTACACTCGGTCATTGAAGCAAGGGAAAAGGCGGTACGCCCATGCAGACTTCTAAGACGTTGCTCCGAAACTGCTTACGCGTTTTGGCCCGGGTTACCGGCAAAAACGCGGGCGGTTTCCTTTAAAATTTTAACGAAGAGGAAGTTTCAAATCTGCTTAAAACTTTTGATGAAAATCACACCTTCGAGGTTCAGAAAGAATTAATTGAGGAGAAAAACTGGAATGAAGAGTGGGAAAA